>DATMYQ010000190.1:0-30023 GCA_035560935.1 Patescibacteria group bacterium
CACAATTATACTTCCATAATAATCGGTAAAATCATAGGGCGCCGCCGGGTTTTTTCATAAAGATATTTCCCCAGTGCGTCCCGGACATTGGATTTTATTGCGGCCCACTCTTTTACACCGCTGGTTTCACATTTCTCCAGGGTTTGGGTTACTCGTTCCTTGGCGTCTTCCATTAAAGCTTCCGATTCCCGCACGTAAACAAAGCCGCGGGAAACGATATCGGGTCCGGCGGCAACGCAGGAACGTTGCTTATCCATGGTAATCACCACGATCAGAATACCGTCCTGAGACAATTGACGGCGGTCCCTGAGCACAATGTTGCCCACATCGCCTACACCCAGACCGTCAACCAGGACTACCCCCGCAGTGACTCTGCCGGTGGCTGACCCTTTTTCCGAAGTAAATTCCAACAACTGCCCATTATCGGCAACAAAAATATTTTCTTTGGGCATCCCCAGCGACTGAGCCAGTTGCGCATGCTTTTTAAGGTGCCGGTATTCACCATGAACCGGAATAAAAAACTTGGGCCGGATCAGGTTATGCATCATCTTCAGTTCTTCCTGACTGGCATGCCCGGAAACATGAACGCCGGATGTTTGTTCATATACCACATCAGCGCCCTGCCGGCATAAATAATCAATCGTTCGGGAGACCATTTTCTCATTACCAGGAATGGGCGTCGCCGAAATGATTACGGTATCTCCCGGAACAATTTCCACTTTCTTATGGTCAGACATTGCCATTCGGGTCAACGCCGCCATCGGTTCTCCCTGACTTCCGGTAGTGATAATAACCAAGCTGGCCGAAGGATAATCGCCCATCGTATCAATGTTGATCAATACGCCGTCAGGATCTTTTAAATACCCCAGGTCCAGTGCAATATCCACAACGTTCGTCATATTTTGTCCCAACACAACTACCTTGCGCTTGTACTTGCACGCTGTGTCGATGACCTGCTGAATCCGGTGAATATTGGAAGAAAAACTGGCAATGATGATTCGTTCCCGGGCATTGCGGAACGTTTCAGCAAAGGCCAGACCGACCACGCTTTCGCTCATGGTATAACCAGGGCGTTCGGCATTGGTGCTGTCCGCCAGCAAAACCAACACCCCCTGATCTCCCAGCTCAGAGAATTTGTGGAAATCCATCACTTTACCATCGACTGGTGTCTGATCCAGCTTAAAATCACCGGTGTGAACCACCGTGCCTACCGGTGTTTTGATGGAAAGCGCCACCGAGTCGGCAATACTATGACTGACCCGGATAAAACCCACGTTAAACGGTCCGATCTGAATCTGGTCTCCGGCCTTGACCGCAGTCAGTTTGGCTGCCGAAACATGATTTTCCTGCAGTCGCCCTTCCAGAATTCCCAGCGTCAGCCTCGTGCCATAGACCGGTACATCCAATTGCTTCATCACGTAAGGCAATGCACCGATATGGTCTTCATGCCCGTGCGTCAACACAATGGCCCGGACAATATCCTTATTCTCCAGCAGATAGGATATGTCGGGTATCACCAGGTCAATGCCCAGCATGTCATCATCCGGGAACATCAGGCCGCAGTCAATGACGATGATATCGTCGCCATAACGAAGAACCGTCATGTTTTTGCCGATTTCCCCCATCCCTCCCAGAGGGATGATTTGCAATTTATTTTGTTGTCGTGCCAAAAACAGACACACCTCCCCTATAAAAAATTTCAGGTAAAAACAACCCGTTCTTTCATTGTAAATGCCCGTATATTACAACTAAGAAAAAACTACCGGCCGTTCCGTCCATCTGTCCCTTATTATAACGTATTTCACCATCAGATACAACCGCGCCGCCGCAGACAAAGGCCGCCGGAATGCAGATGCGGCATCCGGCGGCGCTAAAAAATCGACATTATGGAGAATGTTGGGTTTCCCGCCGCCCCATTCCCACCGCCTGACAAGCCGTGAGTTTCCGCGGCAAACGCTTTATAACAGTTTGAGTTTCTTCATCACCTGCACCAGTTGTTCCTTCTCCTCCGCCGTGGGTAGAGTCAGCGGCAGGCGCAACGGACCCGCGTTAAAGCCCAATAGATTCACCGCTGTTTTGATCAAAATCGGATTCGTGGTCACAAAAATGCTTTTGAAAAAAGGCATTAATTGCAAATGAATCGCCCGCGCCCGGGGCAAATCACCGGTTACGACCGCACCAGTCATTTCCCGCAATTGATTGCCGACGACATGAGCCGCCACACTGATAATACCAACGCCCCCCAACGCCATAATCGGCAGGGTCAGGCTGTCATCGCCACTGTAAATTTGAAAATCATTCGGCGTTGTGCGGGCAATCTCCGACACTTGGTCCATTACACCGGTCGACTCCTTGATAGCGACGATATTCGAAATTTCAGCCAGCCGGGCCACAGTGGCCGGCATAATATTCGAACCGGTCCGTCCCGGGATGTTGTACAGAATCAACGGTAAAGACGTCGATTCCGCAATCGCTTTAAAATGTTGAAAAAAGCCTTCTTGCGAGGGTTTATTGTAGTAGGGTCCCACTTGCAGCGTGCCATGCACACCCAGTTTTTCCGCTTCCCGGGTGTGGGCAATGGCCACAGACGTGTCATTGGATCCAGTTCCGGCGATAACGGCGGCTTTATCGCCCACCGCGTCCAGAACCGTTTCAAACAACTTCAGTTCTTCCTGAAATGTCAGTGTGGGCGATTCACCGGTAGTCCCGGCAATCACCAATCCGTCGGAACCGTTGGCTACCAGATGGCGGGCCAGTTTCGCCGCCTCCTGGTAATTTACGCTGCGATCTTCATGAAAGGGGGTTACCATTGCCGTTAATACCCGACCAAAAGATTTCACAAAAACTCCTCCTGTGTAAAATTATCGGACAAATTAAATTTCTCATGCAGCGACGTCACCGCCGTCACCACGTCCTGCTGATGAATAAGAACCGATATGGAAGTGTGGGAATCCACCGTCTGCAGCACCGCAATCCGGTGCTCCGACAAGGCTTCCACAAAGCTGGCCATCACGCCGGGGACTTCGCTGATGCCGCCGCCAACCACGGACACTTTGGCGCAGCCTTTAAGCACCGTCGCCGAATATCCCAGTCGCTCCAACTTGGTCATCGCCTGTTCCGCGGCCTCTTCCGCAACGGTATACATGATCCCTCCCGGATGAACATTGATCAGATCGACGTTGATGGCCGCATCGGCCATCGTCCGGAACACCCGGGACCCGGCGTCCATCGCGTTATCCTCAAGCTTGATTTTAATCTGGGCAATGGGCGACAAATAGGTGACACCGGTAGCAATGCGGTCGGTGATTTCCGCTCCGCTGAGATTCTCCGCCGCCACATGGGTGATCAAGGTTCCCGGCGCATCTGAAAAAGTCGACTTGATCGTCAACGGAATATTTTTTTGCATGGCGATTTCCACGGCCCGGGGATGAATCACTTTCGCTCCTTGGTGCGCCAGCTGACATACTTCGCCGTAGCTGATATAATCAAGAATTTTTGCGTTATCGACAATCTTGGGATCCGCCGTCATAATCCCGTCCACGTCGGTATAGATCTCTACCATTTCCGCGTTGAGGGCCGCGCCCAGAACCGCCCCCGTGGTATCGCTGCCTCCGCGTCCCAGAGTGGTCAGCTCGCCATCCACGCTCACACCCTGAAAACCGCAAACCACCGGGATTTTTCCCAGTTTCAGGAACCCCTTGATATGCGACGGGTCCACCTTTAAAATACGACCGTTACCGAAATTACCATCGGTAATGATGCCTGCCTGACCGCCGGTTAGCATCACCGCGTCCATGCCGGCGGACTGCAGGGTGGCCGTCATCACTACGGCGGAAATCATTTCACCGCAGCACATCACCTGATCCAGTTCCCGTGCCGCCGGGCTGCCACAGGCAGCGCGGGTCAAGTCCAGTAAAGTGTCTGTGGCATAAGGATCTCCCCGCCGTCCCATGGCCGACACAACCACCACCGGACTAAAACCCTGATCCCGGGCTTTTTCTATTTTCCTCAGTACCAATTCCCGCACCTGCGGTGTGGCTACGGAAGTACCACCAAATTTTTGGACAATAATACGCATTCCCTGACACCTCAAACCAATTGATGATCCAGCATATATTCCGCGATTTGCAGAGCATTCAGGGCCGCGCCTTTACGAATCTGATCGCCTACAACCCAGAGATTGAGACCGTGCGGAACGGATTTGTCTTCCCGAATCCGACCAACTGCCACATCATTTTTTCCCGCCATATCAAGCGGCATTGGATATACCATTTCCGCCGGATTATCCTGAACCGTAACTCCGGGGAAGGCCGCCAGCAATTCTTTGGCTTCCGCCACCGACAACGGTCCTGCCAATTCCAGATTCACCGACTCCGAATGGCTGCGGTACACCGGTACCCGAATGGTGGTGGCGGTAATGCCGATATTGTAATCATTCAAAATTTTATGGGTTTCATGCACCATTTTCATTTCTTCCTTGGTGTAGCCATCCTCCAGGAAAACATCAATCTGGGGCAGCAGGTTAAAGGCAATCTGATAATGCTTGGGCAGACTGGCGCTGGGCAGAATGTTTGCCTGAACCGGCTGCTTATTCATAATTGCCTGCACCTGATCCGTCAGCTCGTCCATGGCCTCTTTGCCGGCGCCTGAAACCGCCTGATAAGTGGAAACCACAATCCGCCGGATTTTCACCCGGTCATAAAGCGGTTTCAGCGCCATCACCATAATGATGGTGGAGCAGTTGGGATTGGCAATAATTCCTTTGTGCTCGCGAATCGCTTCCGGATTCACCTCCGGAACAACCAGCGGTACGTCTGGGTCCATGCGGAACGCACTGGAATTGTCGATAACCACGGCGCCCCGCTTGGCTGCCTCCGGCGCCAGCGTTTTGCTGATGGAGCCGCCAGCGAACAAAGCAATCTGCACATTGTCAAAGGATTCCGGCCGGGCCTCTTCCACGGTGTACATCCGCCCGTTGACTTTCAGCTGTTTTCCGGCGGACCGTCCGGAAGCCAGCAGCTTCAATTCATTATACGGAAAATTCCGTTCTTCGATCAGGTCAATAAATTCCTGACCGACAGCGCCGGTGGCCCCCAGAATCGCGACATTCGGTTTGCTGTTAACACTCATAAAAACCACACTCCTGACATTCTTGTCTTTAATTATATTCACCCGTTATCTAACCCGGGTTTCAACCCATCACATGCTCCAGCCCGATTACCAGACCGTTTAAATCCAGCACCCGCTTGCAGGCCAGTACCACTCCCGGCATAAAGGATTCCCGGGAAATGGAATCATGCCGGATGGTCAGCGTTTGGCCCAGAGCGCCGAAAATCACTTCCTGGTGCGCCACATAGCCCGGCAAACGGACACTGTGAATAGGAATCCCGGCGTACTGAGCTCCTCTGGCCCCGGTCAGCTTCTCCACCTCTTCCGGATGACCCTGGCGCATCTCGCCCCGCACTTCGGCAATCAGCTCCGCGGTACGAAGAGCGGTGCCCGACGGCGCATCCAGCTTTTGGTCATGATGCAGCTCAATAATTTCCACGTGCGGCATCACCTTAGCCGCTTCCTGAGCCATTTTCATTAATAAAATGGCGCCAATGGCAAAGTTCGGTGAAATCAGCGCCCCCGTATTATTGTCCGCGCACAACCGCCGGATTTCCTCATGGTCAACCGTGGTCAATCCGGTAGTTCCCACCACCGGCCGCACGCCGTGCTGCAGGGCAACGCGCAAATTCCCCATCACCGCTTCCGGCTTAGTGAAGTCCACCATCACCTGAGGCTTGGTTTTTTTTATCACTTCCGTCAGATCTTTCTCCACGCTGATCCCCAGTTTTCCCACGCCGATCAGTTCTCCGGCATCCCTGTCGCCGGAAGCCTGGAAATCCACGCCTCCCACCAGCTCCAGCTCCGCATCCTGATGAACGGCTTTCATCACTTCACGGCCCATTTTTCCATAAGCCCCGCACACAATAACCCGAATCATTGCGATCCGCCTCCCCACATTTCAAAAAGATTAAACAAAAACAGCCGGTGAGCATATCTCACCAGCCATCTCTCAAAGACAGCCTGTCAGTCAGGAAAACAAATTCATGTCCTCCTGTCTGAGATGAGTTAGCGCTCCACCATATACTGGTGACAGTCTTACAGCTGTTCGCGGTAAAACCAGCAACAAAAACCGAGCAGTTTCTGCCACTTCGGCGGTTAACCCTTTCCTTTCAGATCATCAATGCCATTCTCCCTGAAAGTACTCTTGTTCCCCGCACCTCTACTTCAACCTATCAGGATCATTCCATATGAAATTATGCTTATTGTATACCAAAGGTCCGTCAGTGTCAACAGGGCCGGCGGAATTCCGCCAGCTTGCCGCCACCCGTTTACTGTTCGCCGGTACTTCCCAGACCGCCTTTGCGGCTGTCAGTCGCGCAGACATCCTGATCCGCCAGCAGGTACTTGTAAAAAATCCCCTGGGCGATCCGGGTTCCTTTGGCAATGGCTACCGGCTGACTGCCGGGATTGTAAATGCCAATCAAAATGTGACCCCCATTGTCCGGGTTGTCGTAATAATCGGAGTCAATGATTCCCTGGCCGTTGACCAGCATCAATCCCTGTTTCACCGCCAGTCCGGAACGGATATGCAAACCCAGATATTCATCCGCACCCATATACGCCTTGATGCCGGTGGGCGCCAGCGTTACCCGCTGCGCCGCCAGCACCAGATCCGCCGCCGCCGCCAGATCATAACCGGCGCTACCGGGAGTTTTGCGGACCGGCAGCGGAATATCATTTTCGTCATAGCCTGACACGTAGGCAAAACCTCTGCTCATGTTTTCTCCTTTTACTCCGCCAGGGCGATAACGGGAGGCAAACTGCCTTCCTGGACCGGTCCCAGTGCCACATAGCTGAACATTTCGCTGACAAACAGCCGTTGCAGCATCGCGTCAATATCCGTCAGGGAAACCTGATCAATTCGCGCCACAACTTCATCCAGCGTAATGTACTTCCCGAGGGTGATTTCCAGTTTTCCCACCCGCGACATCCGGCTGCTGGAACTCTCCAGCCCCAGCATCAGGCTGCCCTTTAGCTGTTCCTTCGCCTTCGTCAGTTCATCCGGCGTCAGGCCACTGCGCTTCAGATCCGCCATATTTTCCAGAATCAGTTCCGTCACTTTTTCCACGTTGGCCGGGCGCGTCCCGGCGTACACCGACAGCAGTCCGGCGTCGCTGTAATTGCTCTGGTAGGAGTATACCGAGTAGGCCAGGCCGCGGTCCTCGCGGATCGATTGAAACAAGCGCGAGCTGATGCCGCCGCCCAGAAAATTATTGATGATATGCACCGCATATATTTCCGGCGCATTTTGCCGGACACCGCCCGTCCCCAGACACAGATGCACCTGTTCCGTGTCCTTGATCTGGACTTTCCTTACGGTGTGCAGCACCGGCGCCGCCGGTGCAAACCGTTCCCGTAAACCATTCATCTGACCAAAATAACGTTGGATCATCGCCACCAGCGTGTCATGATCCACATTGCCGGCGGCGGCGATCACGCAATTGTCCGCCGTATAGAAACGTCGGCAATAATCCAGCACCAGCTCCCGGTCAAATCCTTCAATCGATTCTCGGCTGCCCAATATGTTTCTGCCCAGCGTATGTCCGGGCCATACCGCATCCACATAAAGATCATGCACCAATTCATCCGGCGAATCCTCGTACATATTCACCTCTTCCAGCACAACCTGGCGTTCCCGCTCAATGTCTTCTTCGCTGAATTTTGAGGCCAGCAGCATATCGCTGAGAATGTCCACCGCCAGATCCAGATGGCTGTCAATGACCTTCATATAATAACAGGTATATTCTTTCGCCGTAAACGCATTCAACTGTCCGCCCACCGCATCCACCGTTTCGGCGATATCCCGGGCCGAACGTTTCTGGGTTCCCTTAAACATTAAATGTTCAATAAAATGAGAAATTCCATGATTCCGCTCCTGTTCGCTGCGGGATCCCGTACCAAACCAGACACCCAGCGTCACCGACTTCACGTACGGAATCGTTTCTGTAACCACTCTCATACCATTGGGCAATATTGATTTCCGGTACATTTTTTCTCCTTTTCCTCCGGGCGGCAATCCCCCTGCGGTCTCGCCGTCATCACATGCAATCTATACTATTATACATAAAAATGCGCAAGAAAAAAACATAAACCGCAGAAACGGTTTATGTTAACGACAAAAAATAGTTATTTATTCGACATCAGTCGCCAATTCACTTTCTTGTTTACGCTTTGGGCGCGCCTTCGCCTTCCCGCGGTTCCGGTTTCAACAATTCTTTACGGGAAAGGTTGACCCGACCCTGGCGATCAATTTCCATAACTTTAACCTGGATTTCATCGCCGATATTGACCACGTCCTCGACTTTGGCCACCCGTTCCCGGGCCAGCTGGGAAATATGAACCAAACCTTCTTTACCCGGCAAAATTTCCACAAACGCGCCGAAGTTCATCAGGCGGGTTACTTTACCGTTGTAGACCGTTCCCACTTCCACTTCGCGCACCAGATTTTCAATGATGCTGACGGCTTTTTTGCCGGCTTCCATATCCACAGCGGCGATGAATACCTTGCCGTCATCTTCAATATCGATGCTGACACCGGTTTCTTCAATAATTTTCTTAATAATCTTGCCGCCAGGTCCAATGACGTCGCGAATTTTATCCGGGTGAATCTGCATGGTGATAATCCGGGGAGCGTACGGCGACAATTCTTCCCGTGGCTGTTGGATCACTTCCAGCATTTTGCCCAGAATGTGCATCCGGCCACGTTTGGCCTGGGCCAACGCATCCCGCAGAATTTCCTCGGTCAGTCCGGCAATTTTGATATCCATCTGAATGGCCGTAACCCCTTTGGTGGTGCCGGCTACTTTAAAGTCCATATCGCCCAGCGCATCTTCCATACCCTGGATATCAGTCAAAATGGTATGATGGTCGCCGTCTTTCACCAGACCCATGGCCACGCCGGAAACCGGTGCCTTAATCGGCACGCCGGCATCCATCAGTGACAGCGTACTGCCGCAGACACTGCCCATGGAGCTGGAACCGTTGGATTCCAACACCTCGGACACCAGGCGCATCGTGTAGGGGAATTCGATTTCCGTCGGCAACACCGGAATCAGCGCCCGTTCCGCCAACGCGCCATGACCGATTTCCCGCCGTCCCGGTCCCCGGGTCGGACGGGTTTCACCGACGCTGAAGGAAGGGAAATTATAATGGTGCATGTAACGTTTCGAATCTTCCACGCCCAAACCGTCTAAAATCTGCTCGTCGCCAATGGCGCCCAGCGTCGTAACGGTCAGTACCTGCGTTTGTCCCCGGGTAAAGAGCCCGGTGCCATGCGTCCGACCCAATACGCCGACATCGCAGGAGATAGGGCGCACTTCTTCCAACTGGCGGCCATCCGGGCGAATTTTATCCACGGTAATCATTCTACGAACCGTGTCCTTCAGGAGTTTCTGCACCACATAGGAAACGTCTTTGCCGTTATCCGGATACAGCTCGGCAAAATGTTCCGCGGTTTCTTTCTTTACCTGTTTGATATCGTCTTCCCGCTGCAGTTTGTCCGAATTGGCCACCGCCGTCCGGATTTTTTCAGCGCAGTATTCTTTTACGGCCTGCTCAAGGTCAGCCGGCGGCGCATATAGTTTTTTCTCTTGCTTCGGTTTACCTACTGCAGCGATAATTCTTTCCTGGAAAGCAACAATTTCCTGGATCACTTTATGTCCAAACATAATCGCGTCCAGAATCACTTCTTCCGACAGTTCGCTGGCGCCGGCTTCCACCATCAACACGGCGTCTTTGGTGCCGGCTACCACCAGGTTCAGATCGCCGGCGGCCTGTTGTTCCGTGGTCGGGTTCACGATCAATTCACCGTCAATACGTCCAACCCGGACACCGCCCACCGGACCATTAAAGATGATATCAGAAATACCCAACGCGCAGGACGCACCGATCATCGCGGTGACATCCGGCGAATTATTTTGATCCACCGACAATACGGTAGTGACTACCTGCACATCATTACGCAGTCCGTCGGCAAACAACGGACGAATCGGTCGGTCAATCAGCCGGCAGGCCAAAATCGCCGCTTCGCTGGGGCGTCCTTCTCTTTTGATAAAACCGCCGGGAATTTTCCCCACGGAATACATACGTTCTTCATAATCCACCGTCAGCGGAAAAAAGTCAACACCGGGTCTCGGTTCCGCCGATTGGGTCGCTGTGGCCAACACCGCCGTATCGCCATAACGAATCAGCACGGCACCGCCTGCCTGCTTGGCCATCCGCCCGGTTTCGATCACCAGGTCACGACCGCCAACCTGCATTTGAAAAGTATCCATATTTTGTTTTCCCCCTCTTTTTACCCTTATATCTCTCAATAAAGTTTATTTCTTCGACATATTCGTGTTTTTCCCTTTATTCTTGCATGATGTGGGACGGAAAAAACCGTATAAACAAGAAAACCACGCCGCGCGTTTTTTTGCGTTGCGTTTAACCATCCCAGCATAGTAAAAAAGCGGGAAAAATATCCCGCTTTTTTATCGTTCGGAAACGTCCTTCCGATGGTTTCGCTGCCGCCTGCGCCGCCGCGATTATTTTCTGAGATTCAGTTTTTCCAGAATGGAACGGTAACGGGCAATATCGTTATCTTTCAGATAATTCAACAAGCCTCTGCGCTGACCAACCATTTTCAACAGACCCCGGCGGGAGTGATGGTCTTTTTTATGCTCTTTCAGATGGCCGGTCAGATAGTTGATCCGTTCCGTCAGAATGGCAATCTGAACTTCCGGGGATCCGGTGTCGTTCAGATGCACGCGATACTTTTCGATCAGTTGTTGTTTCAATTCCGGTGTTAACATGGCATTCGCCTCCATTTTTTTACTTCTTATCCCCAATAGCCAAGAAAATCGTCGGAGACTCAACCTTCCTCGCCATGGTTCATAGAATTTGACCATCCACAGTCTATCACAACTCTCACCGGATGTAAATAAGCAAACATAAAAAGTTTGCCGCCGGAAGAGTTATGTCCGGTAAGAGATTGCTGCCTCAATATCACGCTGGATTTGCTCCTGCAGTTGCTGGCGCGATGAAAATACCATTTCTCCCCGCAAGCGTTTCAGAAAACGAACGGTGATCACCTGGCCGTAAAGGTCGCCGGTAAATTTCATTAAATGAGTTTCCATACGCCGTTGCCGGCCATTAAAGGTTGGATTGTCGCCCACGTTGGCTACGCCAAGATAGTTGCCGTATGGAGTTTCCACCTGCGCCACATATACACCATCCGCAGGAATCAGCCGGTCCGCAGGGAAGATCATATTCGCGGTGGGAAATCCCAGAGTATGACCCCGTCGGTCACCAGTGACCACTTCCTGCGTCAGGCTCCAAGGGCGGCCCAACAGTTCCGCCGCTTTTTCCATGTTACCATCAGCCACCAACTGACGAATGAGCGTACTGCTGACCAGCACATCCTCCAACCGGAGAGCATCCATCACTTCTAATGAAAAACCACATTCTTTGCCGGCCGCCCGTAACATTTCCGGTGAACCGGCGCCCCGGTAGCCAAAAGAATAATTAGGTCCGACCACAATATGCCGCAAATCCAGTTTATCCAATAACAGACGGATAAAACCCGCAGGTTCGATTTTCAAAAAGTGCCGGGTAAACGGCAGTGAAACCAACACGTCAATACCCAGGCTTTCAATAACCGCCGCCTTTTCTTCCTGCGAAATAATCTGCAGCGGACAACGTTCCGGCTCAATCACGGCCAGGGGATGATTGCTGAAGGTAAAAACCACCCCGGTTCCGTTGTTCACCGCCGCTAATTGCGCCACCCGGGAAATAACCCGCTGATGGCCGATATGAACACCGTCAAAAGTCCCCAGGCCGACGGCCACGTTCTCAAACCGTTCCAGGTCTTCTATTCGGGTGATGATCCTCATACAAGTCTCCTTATTAGGGCGCTGTCATTTCCTTAAGAAGGGTCTGTAAACATAATTTTTTCCGGCTTCAACACCAGGTTCACCGGTGATTGAACCAACCGGCCAATACCCACAAACCGCTTTTCCTCATCATACATCCTTACCCGTTCATCGGCCGGATAGCAGGTATCCGGACAGATAACCGGACGTCCGTGTATCATTTCCGTAAATTCTGCTGCCGACAGGCAAATCGTCGGCAAACGTCCCAGCATCAAATCCGCCGGTTGCAGCACCTGCAGCGGTTGCACGGCAATTTCTTCCAGCGTATGCGCCTGTTCCAGAGCAAACGCCCCGACCCGGGTCCGCACCAAAAAAGACATCATGGCCGGATATCCCAGTTTTTTACCGATATCTTCACAAAGAGAACGGATATACGTCCCCTTGGAGCAGGTCACGTCAAAAGAAAACCCCTGTTCCAGCCGCCGAATAAGCCCTATGTTGCTGATATCTATTGTGCGCGCTTCCCGGGCTACGGTAATGCCGGCCCGGGCCAGCTCATACATTTTCTTTCCGTCTACCTTTATCGCCGAATACATGGGCGGAATCTGTTCCTGGCGTCCCCGGAAGCTGTTCAGCGCCGTGATCAATGCCTCTGTTTCCGGCATGATCACATCTTGCGAACACAACACTTTCCCGGTATCATCACCGGTATCGGTGGCCACTCCCAGGATTATTTCCGCCCGGTAACTTTTATCATCATCGGCAAAGTATTCGATCAGCCGTGTGGCTTTCCCTAAAAACACCGGCAAAACGCCGGCTGCCGCCGGATCCAAAGTTCCGGCGTGTCCGACCCGTTTTTGACCATACTGACGCCGTATATACGAAACCACGTCATGCGATGTCATGCCGGGTGGCTTCAATACATTAATCACACCGCCGGGAAATGTCATGCGGTTTCCTCCAGTTGCCGGGTCAGCATCGTGATCACCTGTTCTTTGGCTTCCGCCAGCGAACCTTTCACCGTGCAGCCGGCCGCCCGTACATGGCCACCGCCGCCAAAGGTCAAGGCCAGACGGCTGACGTCAAATCCCCGGGAGCGCAAACTGACCCGCACTTGGGAATTCTCCGCCACTTTAAATAAAATCGCCACGTCCACCCCTTCAATGGTACGGGGATAGTTAACCAGCCCGTCGGTATACTCCCGGACTTCATTCAGCAGATCTTCCGTCAGGCTGATGCAGGCGATTCGGTTGTTCGCGTAGAGTTCCAGCGTTTCCAGCACCCGACCCAACGCCTGTACGCTGGCCAGTGGTCTAACGTCCATCGCTTCGGCGACAAGTTCCGGCTGGGCCCCCCACTCCACTAAGCGGGCGGCATGGCGGAAGGTAGCGGCAGCAGTATTGGCATAACGAAAAAAGCCACAATCGGTGGCAATCGCTGTATATAGACAGGAAGCCAGCGCCGGCGACCCCGGCGCTTCCGCCAGCAACAGTAAGTCCAGAACAATTTCACCGGTTGCCGCCGCAGCACTGTCCACATAGGAATAATCGGCAAAACCGGCATTTGATATATGATGATCAAGATTCAGCACCGGGGCGTCAACGGCATCGCTCACCGTACCAACCCGCTCGGCATCACTGGCATCAAGGATCACCAACAGATCATAGGCCTGTCGCTCTCCCGGCCGGGCAATTTTTTCCCAAGCCGGCAAAAAACGATACATAGGAGGAACTTCATCATCCAATAGCATAGCGACCTGTTTCCCGGTCGCCTGCAAATGGTGATAAAGCCCCAGCATCGAACCGATGGCGTCGCCATCCGGTCGCATATGCGTGGTCAGAGCCACGCTGCGAGCCTGTTTCAACAGGTCCGCAGCCTCTGACAGCGATACTTTACGCACCGCCATTATCGCTGGCCTTCTTCCCGTTGCAGTTTCAGCAACAATTCCTGAATATGAGTGCTGTAATCCAGCGAAGTATCAATATGGAGCGATAATTCCGGCGTAAACCGCATGCGAATCCGCTTGCCGATTTCCGACCGTAAATAGCCCAGAGAACTTTGCAGTCCCTGAAACGTATCCGCTTTTTGCTCGTCACTGCCCATCAGGCTGACAAACACCTTAGCGCTGCGTAAATCCCCTGTGGCTTCCACAGTGGTCACAGTAACAAAGCCAATCCTGGGGTCTTTCAACTCCGTCAAGATCATCCTGCTGATTTCCTGTTTAATAAACTCCTGTACTTTTTCCACGCGGAGCTGTCCCATTTTTCATCCTCCGTCCTGCAGAAACTAATTATTGCCGCTGCTGCCTTTCTGCGGAACCAATTCCATCATAAAGGCTTCAACAATGTCGCCTTCTTTAATATCCCGGAATTTCTCAATGGAAATCCCGCATTCATAACCCTGGGCCACTTCCTTCACATCATCCTTAAATCGACGCAAGGATTCCAGTTTTCCTTCATGAATCACAATGCTGTCGCGGAGAACCCGAACCTGAGAAGTACTGGTGATTTTTCCTTCCAGTACATACGAGCCGGCAATGATCGCCTTGGGCACGCTGATCAGCTGACGAACCTCGGCTTTACCCAAAATCACTTCTTTGTATTCCGGCGCCAGCATGCCGGTAATGGCCGCTTCCACATCGTTCAGCGCCTCGTAGATTACCCGGTACATCCGGATGTCCACTTTTTCGCTGTCGGCAAACTTGCGTGCATTACTATCCGGACGAACATTAAAGCCGATAATCAACGCATTGGAAGCAGACGCCAGCATCACGTCAGATTCGTTGATAGCGCCAACACCAGAATGAATGATGTTAACCCGCACTTCTTTATTTTTCAGGTTTACCAGAGATTGCCGCAAGGCTTCAATGGAGCCCTGAACGTCGGCTTTAACAACGATATTCAAGTCCTTAATCTGCCCATCCTGAATCTGTTGGAACAGATCTTCCAGTGAAACCTTCTGGGCTTGTTTCATATCTTCGGTACGTTTTTTGGCCACCCGTTTTTCGGCAATGTTCCGGGCCGTCCGCTCGTCCACGGCCACCAAAGTATCACCCGCCTGCGGCACGTCCGACAATCCGAGCACTTCCACCGGTGTGGAAGGTTCCGCTTTTTTCACTTTCTCGCCCCGGTCATTGATCATGGCCCGGACTTTACCGAAGGCAGTGCCGGCAATAATGGTGTCACCGACATGCAGCGTTCCTTTTTGCACCAGTACGGTAGCCACCGGACCACGACCCTTATCCAGTTCCGCCTCGATGATGGTACCATAGGCCAGACGGTTGGGGTTAGCGCGCAAGTCCTGCATTTCGGCCACCAGCAGAATCATTTCCAACAGTTCCTTCAGACCGGTTTTCTGATGGGCGGATACCGGCACCATGATTGTATCGCCGCCCCAGTCTTCCGGAATGAGTCCGTGCTCGGAAAGCTGCTGCTTCACCCGTTCGGGGTTGGCCCCCTCCCGGTCCATTTTATTGATCGCCACGATAATAGGTACCTTGGCGGATTTTGAGTGATTAATCGCTTCAATGGTCTGCGGCATGACGCCGTCATCGGCGGCCACGACCAAAATGGCAATATCTGTGGCCTGCGCGCCCCGTGCCCGCATCGCGGTAAAGGCTTCATGGCCGGGAGTATCCAAAAATACGATTTTCTTGCCTTGGCACATCACCTGATAAGCGCCGATATGCTGAGTAATCCCGCCGGCTTCGGAAGCCGTGACGTTGGTTTTACGGATCACATCCAGCACCGAAGTCTTACCATGGTCAACGTGACCCATTACCGTGACCACCGGCGGCCGCGGCAGCAAATCCTTGGGATCGTCCTCAATTTCAGCAATTTCAGTGGGATCTTCTTCCGGCGGTAATTCTTCGACGGTCACGCCGAACTCAGCCGCTAAAATAGTTGCTGTCTCAAAATCGATTTCCTGATTAATGGTGGCCATTACGCCCAACAGCATCAGTTTTTTGATGATTTCGCTGACTTCACGGCTCATCTTGCCCGCCAGTTCTTTCACCGTCAGAGATTCACCCATTCTGATGCTTTTGGGACGGATCGGTTCCGGTTTCGGAAGATTTTGCTGAGCCGGTCCCCCAGCGGAACGATGATGCCCGGGGCGTTGTCCCGGTCCCGGTCGTCTGCCGCCAAAGGAATTGTTGGGACGGTTACCGCCCGGTCGTGCTCCTGCTCCACCTTGCGGCGGGCGTTGTCCGAATCCGCCACCTTGCGGTCTGGACTGCGGCGACGCTGCGCCGGCGGCACCGCCTTGCGGGCGTGCCCCCGGTTGACCTTGCTGATACGGCGGACGCTGTTGCTGCTGACCACCCTGTTGTTGATACGGGGGACGCGGCTGTTGTCCCTGGCCCTGTTGATACGGCGGACGTTGTTGCTGCTGACCACCCTGTTGATATGGGGGGCGCGGCTGTTGTCCCTGACCCTGTTGATACGGCGGGCGCGGCTGTTGTCCCTGGCCTTGTTGATACGGCGGACGCGGTTGTTGTCCCTGGCCCTGTTGGTACGGTGGACGCGGTTGCTGTCCCTGGCCCTGTTGATACGGCGGACGCGGCTGTTGTCCCTGACTCTGTTGGTACGGCGGACGCGGCTGTTGTCCCTGACCCTGTTGGTACGGCGGACGCGGTTGTTGTCCCTGACCCTGTTGATACGGCGGACGCGGTTGTTGTCCCTGGCCCTGTTGGTACGGCGGACGTTGTTGCTGTCCCTGACCCTGTTGATACGGCGGACGCGGTTGTTGCTGCTGGTCACCATTCATAGGCCGCTGCGGCGGTGCCGTCTGATCTCCTGCCGGTCTGGCCGGCGCTGCTGGTCTCACTGCACTAACAGGTACCGTTTCCGGTTTGTTATTGACAACCGGTTCCTTGCGTGGAGCCGGCGCCGGTTCCGGCGCACCGGTTTTCCTGGCAAACGTCCGATCAATGACGACTTTGGCGTCTTCATCAATACTACTCATATGGTTTTTCGCCGTAATATTATTACGGGCTAAAATATCAATAATCACTTTGCTGGTCGTATTTAAGTCCTTTGCCAATTCATATATCCTATATTTGGACATCGATCCACCCCCAAATTCCTTACTTTTCTTCATTTAGCAATTTTTTTACCGCACTGCGAAATCCTTCATCAAGCAGCGCCAATGCGGCCCGCGGTGCTTTGCCCGTGCAATTTCCCAATTGTTCCTTCGTCAGCAGTTCTTCACATTCCACCCGATAGTGGGCTGCCAGATCACGATAGTTCTTCTTCGCGTTATCCGAGGCATCCCGGGCCAATAATATAAGCCCGGCCTTGCCGGCACGAACCGCGCTTTCCACCGCCAGTTCACCCGACGCCACCTTACGGGCTTTTTGCGCCAACCCTAACAAGGACATCAGTTTGTTTTCATTCATGGCAACGGAATTCCTTGACGCAATTGTTCGTATACTTCGGGCTCGATAACGTGTTTTAACGCCCGTTCCAGCCGTTTTTCCTTAAATGCTTTGGCAAAACAGGTTTCGGTGGAACAAACATAGGCACCGCGCCCGGCTTTTTTCCCCGAGGGATCCAACACGACCTGACCTTCCGGCGTCCGAACCACTCGCAGCAATTCCTTCTTGTTCTTCATTTCCTGACAGCCTACACACATTCTGAGCGGCGTCTTTTTGGGTTTCACGCCAATTCCTCCTGCATCGCCGCCAAGATCTGCGACTCACTCTTAATATCAATCTTCCAGCCGGTCAATTTAGCGGCCAATCGGGCATTTTGCCCTTCTTTCCCAATAGCCAGCGATAGTTGATAATCCGGCACAATCACCTTGGATACTTTTTCCATTTCATTAACATCCACAGAAACCACTTTCGCCGGACTTAACGCATTGGCGATATATTTGGCCGGGTCGGTATTCCATTTGACAATATCAATTTTCTCGCCTTTTAACTCGTTCACAATAGTCTGCACCCGCATTCCCTTATGACCGACGCAGGCCCCCACCGGATCGACGCTTTCATCACGGGAGTGTACCGCAATTTTGGAACGCAATCCTGGTTCCCTGGCCACTGATTTGATTTCCACAATGCCATCGTGAATTTCGGGAACTTCCAGCTCAAACAATCGTTTCAACAGTCCCGGATGCGTGCGTGAGACCAAAATCTGCGGTCCCTTGGTCGTTTTTTTGACTTCAATAATATACGTTTTCAGGCGGTCGCCATGCCGATAGGTTTCACCGGCAAACTGCTCCGACGGAGCCAGAATGGCTTCCGCTTTGCCTAAATCGATATACACATTTTTTTGTTCAATCCGCTGTACGATACCGGTAACAATATCGCTTTCCCGGCTGGAGAATTCCTCGTAGATCATTCCCCGTTCCGCTTCCCGGATCCGCTGTACTACGACTTGTTTCGCCGTCTGAGCCGCGATCCGGCCAAAATTCTTCGGAGTGACCTCCGTCTCCACCACATCTTCCAGTTCATAGCGAATATCAAGTGCTTTCGCTTCGCTAAGAGAAAGTTCCAGCCGGGAATCGGCCACTTCTTCCACCACATTTTTCCGGGCATAAACATGAATTTCACCGGTAGTTCTGTCCAATGAAACCCTGACATTCTGCGCGGAGCCGAAATTCCTTTTATACGCGGAAATCAGCGCCGCTTCAATAGTGTCAAACAATACTTCCGGCGCAATTCCCTTTTCCTTTCCTAATTGTTCAAATGCTTGCATGAATTCTGCGTTCACCCATATGCCTCCTATTCAATTTTCTCATCAAAATCATGAGTCTGCATGCAATAAAAACGGTTAAACCTATTAAAACTCAAAATACCGGCGAACCTGGGAAATCTTCTCCCGGGGAATCGCCAGTTTTTGACTGTCAATTTCCAAGCAAACACTATCGTTTTCCAGCCCCAATAGTGAACCGGTCAACAGTTTATGTCCATCCAGCGGCGCAAACAAATGCACTTCCACCATCTCGCCAGTATAACGGACAAAATCCCGGTCTTTCTTCAGGGGGCGGTCCAATCCCGGCGAGGAAACCTCCAGGTAATAACTTTCCTTGATCGGATCCAATTCATCCAATCGTGCTTCTAAGCGCTCGCTGACCCACTGGCAGTCCTCAATTTCAATACCGCCTTCTTTGTCCAGGAACACTCTTAAGATCCAGTCCCGTTCCCTGACGTACTCTACGTCTACCAGTTCCAGGGCCGATTCACTTAATAGCTCCGTCACCAGTTTTTCAACCAGCTTTTCCACACTTTCCCTACCCAAAACAATCATCCCTCCAACATTCCTGAACGTTCCTCCCCTTCTCTGTAAAACGTGAGAAGGAGAAAAATAAGATGAAAGAGTGGGTTTGCGACCCACTCTCTAAGAACAGAAAACCTTTATCCTGTTCATTATATCACCATGACTTCAAAAACACAACTGTCTTTATCAACATCCCTATCATTCATCCCGTTCAGGCGAACAGTGTCACTTGATCGGTTTCCGGCAAATCACCCAAACAGCCGTGATTTTTCATAATCTCAATCACTGTTTTGGAAACCCGGCAGCGTTGCCGTAAGTCCTCCAAAGAAGAAAACTCTCTGCCGCCCCGCATCGCCGCAATACTTAACGCGGCATTATCTCCCAACCCCTGCAGCGAAGCCAGCGGTGGCAGCAAAGTGTTACCCCGGATCAGAAAACGAGTGGCCTCCGACTCGTATAAATGGACCCGCTGGAAAGAGAAGCCTCTCAGATACATTTCCCGGGCCACCTCCAAAATCGTCAGCAGTCCTTTTTCTTTGGCGGTCGCTGTTTTCCCCTTCTGCTCCAGCTCCACCATTTTTTGCCGGATCATGCCTTCTCCCTGCACCACGATATCCGCGTCAAATTCTGTGGCCCGGACGGTAAAATACGCCGCATAAAAAGCCAGTGGATACCATACTTTGCAATAGGCAATGCGAAAGGCCATCATTACGTAAGCTACGGCATGGGCTTTGGGGAACATGTATTTGATTTTTTGACAGGACTCAATATACCAGTCCGGAACATTGCTGGCCCGCAGTTTGGCCACGTCATCCGCCTTGATCCCCTTCCCCTTGCGGACGCTTTCCATCACTTTGAAAGCGGTTTGTGATTCCACGCCCCGGTGCATCAGGTATACCATAATGTCATCCCGGGTAGAGATCGCCTCCGACAATTTGGCGGTCCCGTTTTTAATCAAATCCTGGGCATTATTCAGCCACACATCCGTGCCATGGGAGAATCCGCTGATTCGCACCAGTTCGCTGAAAGTTTTGGGTTTAGTATCGTCCAGCATTTGCCGGACAAAATTCGTGCCAAACTCTGGAATACCGAAGGTAGCCACCGAACTGTTCAGTTCTTCCGGCGTCAGGCCAATCGCTTCCGTGGATGAAAACAAACTCATAGTTTTCTGATCATCAAATGGAATCTCTCTTGGATCAATGTCGATCAGGTCTTCCAGCATCTTGATCACGGTAGGATCGTCATGCCCCAGAATATCCAGCTTGACCAGGCGGCTGCTAATGGAGTGATAATCAAAATGCGTGGTTATGGTCGAGGAATTCTTATCATCCGCCGGATACTGAATCGGCGTAAAGTGATGCACATCCATGTCCCGCGGCACAACCATGATTCCGCCGGGATGCTGCCCGGTGGTCCGTTTGACGCCGGTGCAGCCTCCGACCAGCCGGTTGATATGGGCGTTTCGAGCCACCATGCCTTTGTCAGCGCAATAGTTCTTCACAAATCCATAGGCGGTTTTTTCGGCGATGGTACCGATGGTACCCGCCCGGAATACATTGTCTTTGCCAAATAATTCTTCCGTATATTTATGGGCCACCGGCTGATAGTCGCCGGAGAAATTCAAATCAATATCCGGGACTTTGTCACCATGAAAACCCATGAACACGGCAAAGGGGATGTCGTGGCCGTCCTTAATTAATTTTTGTCCGCATTTAGGACAATCTTTGTCGGCCAGATCGAAACCGCCACCCACGCTGCCATCGGCGACAAATTCCGAATAAAGGCACTGACCGCAGCGCCAATGGGGCGGCAGCGGATTCACCTCAGTGATATGGGTCATGGTGGCCACGAAGGAAGATCCCACCGATCCCCGGGAACCTACCAAATAGCCATCATCCAAAGATTTTTTTACCAATTTATGGGCAATGAAATACAGCACGGCAAATCCATTGTTGATAATGGAATTTAACTCATACTCAACCCGGTCCGCCACAATCTGCGGCAACGGCGTTCCATACATTTTCTCGGCCCGCTGACAGGTCATAGAGCGGATAGATTCTTCCGCGCCGGGAATCTGCGGCGAATACAATTCATCCGGGATCGGTTTGAAGCGTTCAATCAGATCGCTGATGTTCCGGGTATTGGTAACCACCACTTCGTAGGCTTTTTCCTTACCCAGATAGGCAAATTCCGCCAGCATTTCTTCGGTTGTCCGGAAATACAGCGGCGGCTGCTGATCGGCGTCATCATAGCCTTGCCCGGCCATCAGAATACGCCGGTATACTTCATCCTCAGGATTTAAGAAATGCACATCGCAAGTTGCGACCACCGGTTTGTTCAGACGGTCACCCAGTGCACAGACTTTGCGGTTGATATCCCGCAGCGCTTCTTCATTGGGCACTTTCCCCTGACGAATCAGGAAATAATTGTTGGCTGCCGGCTGAATTTCCAGGTAGTCATAGAATTCGGCGATCTGTAACAATTCCGCTTCCGGCGCTCCGTTCAGCATGGCATGAATTAATTCGCCGGCTTCACAGGCCGAACCCAAAATCAGACCTTCCCGGTATTCTTTCAACACGGCCCGGGGAATTCGTGGCGTCCGGTGCAAATACTTCAGATGAGAAATTGAAACCAACCGGTACAGATTGCGCAGACCCACGCTATTCTTGGCTAGAATGACAATATGACGGGCCTGATTGATCTGATCCTCAAACAAATACCCTTCCATGCCGTAAATAATTTTGATGCCGGAATCGGCCGCCACTTCGTCCGCTTCCGGAAACGACTGGACTACGCCATGGTCGGTAATGGCCAGTGCGGGATGTCCCCATTTGGCCGCCGTTTTTACCAGGTTTTTTACCGAGACCACCGCATCCAGCGCGCTCATCCGGGTATGCGCATGCAATTCCACCCGGGGCAGTTCCGTCGCATCCTGCCGCTCTACTTTGCCGGCTCCCCGGCACATGCTGTCGGCGAACAACGTCAATTCACCTGAAAACTTATCAAACTGAACTGTTCCCTTGGCTTTCACCGTCATGCCGCTTTTCAGGGAAGCTGCCGCTTTATCAAACTGTTCCCGATTTTCAAAAAAAACTTTGCCGCTGATTCCGTCACTGGCATCCGCCAGATCAAAGGTCAGCAAAAACCGGCCGGAACGCAGCTCCCGCATATCGTGGTTGACCAGCTGGCCCTCCACCACCACATTGCGGGCCTCTTCCTGAATCAGGTTGATGGGCTGAGGGCCGTCTTTGATATTCCGCCCAAAAATAACGGGATTATCGGTCGGCTTCGCAGTCTTGGACGAGGTTGCCGCGGCGGCTTCGCTTTCCGCTAATGCCTCCAGATATTCCGGCGTGCACAAATCTCCGGTGTCACAGGCCGAAACCGTCACGGCGGCACCGCGAATGTTCACCCGGCAGGAGCGCTGAAACACCTGCTGCAACACATTTTGAATCAGGCGCTCCGTGCCCCGTTCCTGGAGCATTTGCGCTGCCGCTTCGCCAACAGTTTCAATGGTCAGCGTTCCATTGGCAAAGCTGCCGGCAGCGTTCAACAGCAAGTGTTTGAGTCCCGCCTGATCGCCGGCCACCAGCCTGGCAAAGGCCGGCCACTGACCCTTCACATATTCTTCCAGCGATTGCGCCGGCGCGACCACGCTTTGTTGAAACTCTACACGGTTCAGCCCGCATTGGTCACAAAGATGCCGCGAAACTGCCGTCAGAGCTGTGGCCGGTACCGGTTGGCCCGGCGTCTGCAGAAAGATTTCCCAGGTTCCAGCAGCAGCATCCACCTGCACTTTTAGAACCTGGGACAATTTCAGCATTTCTTTATGTTCCGGACTCATCGGCAATTCTTCCACAAAGGAAAGAAAGACTTTGGACTCATCCGGGATAATACAATAGTTTTTCATGTGAACTCCAGCTTTCAAGCATCTTGAATCAATTTGTCAATTTCCACAAACAACGCATCCACCAGTTCGGCTTCGGGCACTTTCCTCAATATTTCGCCCCGGCGAAACAGCAACCCTTGCCCCTGGCCGCCGGCAATCCCCACATCCGCTTCCTTGGCCTCGCCGGGACCGTTCACCACACAACCCATCACCGCGACTTTTATCGGCGCCTTAATCGTGTCCAGCCTTTCCTCCACCGCCTCGGCGATCCGCAGCAGGTCAATATTGCAGCGTCCGCAGGTGGGGCAGGAAATCAGCATTGGCCCGCCCTGCTTCAAACCCAGTGATTTTAATATTTCGTTGGCTACCCGCACCTCATTGACCGGATCACCGGTCAACGAAACCCGGATGGTATCGCCGATGCCTTCCGCCAGCAGCGCCCCAATCCCCACCGCTGACTTAATCACACCGGATTTCACCGTACCTGCTTCGGTAATGCCCAAATGCAGCGGATAATCCACCCGTTCCGCCATCAGCCGGTAAGCGGCCAAGGTCAACGGCACGTCATGCGCTTTAAGGGAAATCTTAATATCGTGAAAATCCAGCTCTTCCAATATTCGAATATGTTCCAGCGCGCTTTCCACCATGGCTTCCGCGGTAGGGTGCCCGCCATGAGCCGCCAGCACTTCCGCCGCCAGTGAACCGGCATTCACGCCGATACGCAGGGGGACCTGCCGGGTTCGGGCCGCATTCACTACTTTCCGGACGTTATCTTTGCCGCCGATATTGCCGGGGTTGATCCGCAAGGCGTCAATCCCCTGATCCAGAGCGGCGATCGCCAGCCGGTAATCAAAGTGAATATCGGCCACCAGCGGTACATCCACGGCGTTTTTTATGGCTCCGATGGCCTGCGCGGCTGCCATATCGGGAACCGCCACCCGTACAATGTCACACCCGGCGGCCAGCAAACGCTGAATCTGAGCCACCGTATCCATCACCTGATCTGTTTTGGTATTGGTCATCGACTGCACGGAAACCGGTGCATTATCGCCGATCAGTACCGGTCCGATCCGCAATGGCCGGGTACGTTTACGCTGTACCATAATGAAGTCCCTCCCTGCGGTAAATGGTTAAAAAGGTTTTCCCCGGGTAAAGTCCATAAACGTCGCCACCAGCAATAGCAGCATTAACAGCGCAAAACCAATCATCTGCACCGTCTGCAGCACATTACGGTTCAAGGGCTTGCGCCGGATCGCCTCAATCAGTAACGTAACCACATGTCCGCCATCCAGCACCGGTACCGGCAAAAGATTGATAATGCCCAAATTAATGCTGAGAAACGCGGCAAATTGCAATAGCGGAATAAAGCCCTGCTGTGCCACCTGCCCCGCCATTTGAGCCACGCCAATGGGTCCGGCCACGTCAGCGGCCGCTTTGCCGGTGACCATATCCGCCAGTCCCGCCAGCATCGCCGCCGTCACGGTAATATTCTGTTTCACCGCCAAGCCCACCGACTCAAACACGGACGGCTGGTAATTTTCAATATTGGGCGTCACACCGATAATGCCCCGTTTGGCTTTCTCATCATATTCCGGCTGAACGGTTATCTGCATTTTTTCCTGGTTTCGTTCGATCGTTATGGCTACCGGTTTTCCCGAATTTCCCTGTATCAACACCACAAACTGACGCCAGGAGTCAATGGCCCCGTCATTCACCGACAAAATCCTGTCTCCCGGCATAAACCCGGCTATCGCCGCCGGTTTGTCCGGAAAAACCTTGCCAATCACCGGCTGATCCGACACCTTGTCGACACCGGCGCTGACAAACACGATAAAAAACAGTAATATTGGTAAGAGCAAATTCATCGCCGATCCGGCAATAATCACCAACATTCTCGCCCATACCGATTTGGCGGAAAAAGACCGTTCATCCTGTTCTTCATCCGGATCCATCCCGGCAATTTTGTTAAATCCCCCCAGAGGAATAATCCGCAGCGAATACACCGTTTCTCCATATTTACGGCTGAGCAGCTTCGGTCCAAATCCCAGCGCAAACTCATCTACCCGCATACCCACCATTTTTGCGGTGATAAAATGTCCTAATTCATGCACCAAAACCAACAGGCCAAATACAAAAATGGCCGCCAACAATGTCGTCGACAAAAAGATCCACCAGCCTTTTCAGCGCATTTGCGCAAATTAACCCGCCATACCGTCAATAATTTTGCGGGCCTGTGCCCGCGCCCAATCATTCGCAGCAAAAATTTCTTCCAGTACCGGCGATGACATGATCTGATGAGACGCCATCACCTGTTCAATTACCTGATAAATCGCTAAAAACCCAATATTTCCCGTTAAAAACGCCGCCACCGCTTCTTCATTGGCGGCATTAAAGACGCAGGGCAATGTACCGCCGGTACGTCCGGCCTCCACGGCCATTCTCAGGGAGGGAAAGGTGTCCATGTCCGGCGCCGCAAAGGTCAAATCTTTCATCGCATGAAAATCCAGACGCGGAAAGGTTGACCGCAGCCGCTCCGGGTAAGAAAATGCATATTGAATAGGCACCCGCATATCCGGCTGCCCCAACTGCGCAATGACACTGCCGTCAATATATTCCACCATGGAATGGACAATACTCTGGGGATGAACGCTGACAACAATACTGTCATAATCCACGTCAAACAACCAGTGCGCCTCGATGACTTCCAATCCTTTATTGACCAATGTCGCCGAATCCACTGTAATTTTTTTCCCCATTGACCAATTGGGATGACGCAAACAATCCGCAATGGTCACTGACGCCAATTGCTGCCGGTTAAAACCGCGGAAAGGACCGCCCGACGCCGTCAGAATCAACCGGCTGACACTTTGCCGGCTCTCACCGTTCAACGCTTGATAAATAGCGCTGTGCTCGCTGTCTACCGGCAAAATCTTCACCTGTTTTTCCCGGGCTCGCTGCATGACGATCTCACCGGCCGCCACCAAGGTTTCCTTATTGGCCAGCGCAATGGTTTTACCGGCATCAATGGCCGCCAATGTAGGCTTTAATCCTACAAAACCCACCATCGCCGTTAGGACAGTCTCGGTCGCCGGTAACGTCGCCACCGTAAGCAGCGCGTCTTCGCCGTCAAGAATTTCCGTAGTCCCCTGATACCGTTTTCGCAGCCGTTCCGCTGCAGCTTTATCCACCAATACGGCCTGTGCCGGTTGGAACAAGCGCATTTGTTTTTCCAGCAACTCATCATTATGGTACGCTGCCAAACCGTCCACACAAAACCGTTCCGGATTGGCGGCAATCACATCCAATGCTTGAGTCCCAACGGACCCGGTACTGCCTAATATCGAAATATGCCGCACATCTTTCCCCCTCTCCAGTTTCTACCCAAATTATGAGAACACAAAAATCAAGGCATAGTAATACACCGCTGGCGCGGCAAACATAATTCCATCAAAACGATCCAAAATTCCCCCATGCCCCGGTAAAACGCTCCCGGAATCTTTTACGCCGGCAAACCGCTTTAAGGCAGATTCCACCAAATCACCGATCGGGGCCGCAATGCCCACCAGCAAGCCGATACTGAGCGCATGGATCAGCGGGATCATCAAATAGAAGCCAAAACCGGCCACCACCGCCAAACTGCCCGCCAAGCCGCCTAAAGCTCCCTCCACCGTTTTTCCCGGACTGATCCGCGGACACAGTTTATGTTTCCCCCATTTTGAACCAATTAAATAGGCAAAAGTATCGCTGGCCCAAGTACCCAAAAAAGCCATCCAGAGATATACAGTTCCCTGCGTCATGCCCACCGGCAGCATTGCATCCGCGGAAAACCGCAAGAGCAACAGATGGGAAAAGGAGAGCCCTACGTAAAGAACTCCTAACACGGTCCAGGCAGCCGCTTCCATAGCAAACTCTTCCTGGTAGAACAGCGGTTTCGTCAACGCCATAAAAACAATCATCAGAATACCGAAAACAAATAAATTGAACCAGCCAATGGCCGCCATCACCAGTAACAAGGCTGTCCCGCCAAATCCCAGACCGGGCCATACAGGAATAGATTTTCCCTGCTGCATCATTCCCTGAAACTCCAACCAGGCCAATAAAGCCAGCAAGCCAATGACGATGTCGTAAAGCCATTGTCCATAATTAATAACAAAAATAGCGAACGGAATCCCAACAACCGCGGTCAAAATTCGCTTTTGCATGCTCCAGCACCTACTTTGACTTGTTTAATCCGCCAAACCGGCGGTCACGCCGTTGAAAATCTTGGATGGCTTCCAGCAAATGAGCCGGCGTGAAATCGGGCCATTGAATATCCGTCAGCCAAAACTCCGTATATGCCAACTGCCACAACAAAAAATTGCTAATCCGGCAATCACCGCTGGGACGAATCAGCAAGTCCGGATCCGGTAATCCACTGGTATATAAGTGATTCCCGATTAATTCTTCGGTAATTTCATCCGGACGCATTTGGCCCGCTTGTACCTTTTCGGCCAATTGACAGACCGCCTGGGTAATTTCTGCCCGGCCGCCATAGTTCACTGCCAGATTTAATACCATCCCGGTATTACCCGCTGTCTGTTGCTGTGCCTTGGCAATTTTATTCTGCAAAACCAGTGACAGCCCGCCGATATTTCCGATAAACCGGATTTTTACGTTATTCTCATCTAACTCGTTAATTTCGTTATCTAGATAATCGGAGAACAAGCGCATCAAAAAGCTGACTTCTTCTGCCGGTCTTTTCCAATTTTCGGTTGAAAAGGCATAGGCGCTTAACACTTCCACCCCGATTTCCGAAGCTGCCTTAACAATTTCCCGTAACGTTTCCGCACCCGCCCGATGGCCAAAAGTACGGGGACAACCCTTTTGGCGCGCCCATCGCCCATTGCCATCCATAATCACCGCGATATGCCGGGGTACGGGGCCGGCATCGGCTAATGCCTGATTCGCCTGACTGTTTTGGGAAACCGATACATTCTTTTTACTAAACCATTTTTTCCACACAGCAAGGCCTCCAGCCACAAAAATTATTCGTTTTACGACAATATCAGGTAACGTATTTAATCGTAACAGAAAAACCACATTTCCGCAATGACGTACGAATCATCAAACAGAAAAGAAAAACGCCCTTTGCGTTTTTATAATCAATAGATTTCTTGACAAAATTTAAACCCCCTCAAGAACGAGGGGGTTTAAAAATGCACCTTAGGGAGCTTTAATCGCTTCCGTCGGACAAACTTCTGCACAAGCACCACACTCAGTGCAAGTTTCAGCATCAATGACGAAGATCGGGTCCCCTTCTTTAATCGCTTCAACCGGACATTGCGCTGCACACGTACCGCACGCTACGCAGTCCTCAGTAATTTTGTACGCCATGTTTAAAACACCTCCTTTCCCATTTTTGCAGCAACAGATAAATGCAATATACCCTCTGCATCCAGCTGTTGCCGAATAATATAACGCAGTTGATCGTCAAGCACGAACATACTACGCGTTGGCGAAGTCAGTTCCACCCGGTAGGGAATACCGGCGGCATGAATTTGCTCCAGAGCATCGGTCAAAGGCTGACCTACTAAATCTATCATCAAACTTCCATAATTTCCTTTTCTTTGGCGTTCATGATCTGATCGATTTCTTTAATATATTTGTCGGTCAATTTTTGCATATCATCCTGGGCTTTCTTCGCCTCATCTTCCGACACTGTTTTATCTTTTTCAATTTTTTTAATAGCATCATTGGCGTCACGACGCAGGTTCCGAACAGCAACCCGACTGTCTTCCGCCTTTTTATGGACCATTTTAACCAATTCAGTCCGACGCTGCTGATTCAACTGTGGAATATTCAGGCGAATTACTGAACCATCACTGTTGGGAGTCAGTCCCAGATCAGATTTTTGAATGGCTTTATCAATCGCGGCCAACATATTTTTTTCCCAGGGCTGAATCACAATCGCCCGTGGTTCCGGAATCGAAATATTGGCCACCTGATTAACCGGCGTAGGTGTCCCATAATAATCAACCATGACCTTGTCCAAAAGTGACGGCGTAGCACGCCCCGCCCGCAAGGTGGCATATTCTTTTCGTAATGCTTCAATCGCTTTTTTCATTCGTTCTTCATGGGAAGCATGCACTTCTTTAATTGCCATCTTTCATCCCTCCGACAACTGTACCAATATCAACACCAGTAGCCGCTTTGAAAATATTGCCCGGTTCATCAATGTTAAAAACGACAATAGGGATTTTATTATCCATGCATAAGCTGGTTGCAGTAGAATCCATTACACCCAAGCCACGATTCAAAACTTCAATATAGTCCAACTCTTTAAATTTCTTTGCATCAGGATTATGCCGCGGATCTGAATCATATACGCCATCCGTGTTTCGTTTGGCCATCAAGATCACATCGGCTTCAATCTCCGCAGCGCGCAATGCCGCTGTCGTATCCGTTGAAAAATAAGGATTTCCCGTTCCTGCGGCAAAAATAACCACCCGGCCTTTCTCCATATGGCGAATGGCCCGGCGCCGGATATACGGCTCAGCCACCTGTTGCATGTTAATCGCGCTTTGTACGCGGGAATCGACTTCACAGTGTTCCAGCGAATCCTGTAACGCCAATGCGTTCATAACGGTCGCCAACATTCCCATATAGTCGGCGGTCGCTCGATCCATTCCCTTAGCGCTACCGGCCAGTCCCCGCCAGATATTGCCGCCGCCAACCACTATGGCGACGTCCACGCCGGTGGCCCGGACCGCTTTGATCTCTTTGGCAATCGCTTCAACCACCAATGGATCGATACCATATCCCAAATTCCCCGCCAGCGCTTCACCACTGAGCTTCAATACGACACGTTTATACTTGCCTGCATCCAAAAGGAAAACCTCCTTTAGAGTCTGATTCTACAATTCTTTTATAATTCCTTCTCGCCAGAACTCTAAAAATATCAAATTTGAG
>DATMYQ010000191.1:0-11306 GCA_035560935.1 Patescibacteria group bacterium
GTAAAGGAGTAAAGAAGGAAAAGAAATGATCTTGGCGAATATAGCGGAAGGGGGCGATAGAATGATGGTGAATCCCAAAATCAAAAGTGCATTGACGGATCAACTGGTGAAAGCTGTATTGGAGCTCAAGACAGAAGAAGAATGTTACCGCTTTTTTGAAGATGTCTGTACGATTAGCGAATTACGTTCTTTGGCACAACGGCTGGAAGTGGCCCGTATGTTGCAACAAGGGCATATTTATGATGACATTGTGGCGCAGACAGGGGCCAGTACGGCGACAATCAGCCGTGTAAAGCGGTGTCTGTATTATGGCGCCGATGGCTATAAACTGGTATTGGAACGGTTAGAGTTGGAAGAAGCATAATCGTGTCTCAATAGTAATTAGGCAACCGGGATTGGCCGGTTTTAAACTAAGAATGGAGTGAGCAAACCGAATGAACCAGGTGGATTATGTACCGCAAATCCCTTATGGAACCAGAGATTTTCTGCCGAAAGAAGCACAACAAAAGCGTGCGATTGAAGGTGCGCTGGCGAATTTGTTTTTCAGTTGGGGCTATGATGAAGTTGTAACCCCAACCTTTGAATACTCCGATACGATTGCTGCCGGCGCCGGTGGTGATATTTTGCAAAGCCTGTTCAAATTTGTCGATAAAGACAATCGGATTGTTGTGCTGCGGCCCGATATGACCACACCCATTGCCCGAGTGGCCGCAACCCGGCTGAAGGGAACGGGAACCACGGCGCGTCTGTTTTATCTGACGAATGTTTTTCGTCAGGAGCAGGCGCAGGCCGGTCGGCAATGTGAGTTTTATCAGGCAGGCGTGGAATTGCTGGGCGAAGCGGGTCCTGCTGCCGACGCCGAGGTGATCGCACTGGCGGCTGAAGCCATGGTGGAAGCCGGACTGGCGAATTTTCAGATTAGTCTGGGGCAGGTAGATTTTATCAACGGCATATTGCAGGAAACCGAACTGGCGCGCCGGGATCAACAGCGGGTGATGCATTCGATGATTCGGCGGGACTTGGTTGGGTTAGACGAATTTTTGGCGCAGAGTTCATTAAGTCCGGCAATACAAAAGCTGCTGCGGCAGATTCCGATGCTGCACGGCCGGGAAGAACTGTTGGATAAAGCCTATGGTTTGGTGCAAAACGATATCAGTCGCCGGGCGTTGGAAAATTTGCGGGAGATTTATCAGCTGTTGGGTGATTACGGCATGGAGAAGTATGTGAACTTTGATTTGGGAATTATCCGCGATATGGATTACTATACCGGCATGGTTATGGAAGCCTATACGCCGGGCTTGGGCTTCCCTCTGTGCGGCGGCGGACGGTATGACACGATGCTGGCGGCGCTGGGCATGGAAAGTCCCGCCACAGGCTTTGCTTTGGGAATTGAACGGATGATGCTGGCGCTGGAACGCCAGGGAATCGCCGTGGATCCGGGAGTGCCGGGATTGTTCATCGGTTGGGAAAAAGGTTGCTTGCCGCAGGCTATTCGAGCCGCCCGTCAGTATCGGCAACAGGGACGGCGGGTCGGTGTGGCTCTGTGCGGGCAAACTCAGGCAGAAGCGGCGGCAATTGCGAAACAACAAGGCTATGAAGTTGTGGAATATCTTCGCAAATGAGTACGGCCTGGCAGCGCATAAAGCAAGTAGTAGCCGCGCTGACCGCCCGGATTGAAACAGCGGACCGTCAGTTTGTCGCCTATCATTTAAATGTTCGTGAAACGGGATTGTTTTGGCGCATGAATACACCGGATCAGCGGCATGCGCTGAATGTGGCCCGCACCGTGATAAAATGGCAGGCCGCAGCGCATAAAAATAAAACAGCCGGCGACGATGGGGCGGTATTAACTGCCGAAAATCGTCGTTTGCTGTTGAAAGCCGCTTTGCTGCATGATGTGGGAAAAGTGAAAGGCGATGTCAGCACCGCGGACAAAATCATTGCGGTGCTGGCAGACCGTTTTTGCCCCCGGGCTGCCTGGCGGTGGTGTCGCCCGGGAAAGGGATATTTTTGGGATAATCTGAAACATGCGCTTTATATCTACTACCATCATGCGGAACGTGGCGCGGCGATGCTGGAGGAATGCGGCGTCGAAGACAGCGTAGTGGAGCTGGTCCGCAAACATCACCAAACTCCGGCGTCTGACGACTCAGAGGAATTGCTGTTGCTGCGCCGGGCGGATGATATGAATTAAGGAACCGCCTCGGCGGTTCCTTAATTGCTTTAATAGCCCCGTTGTTTGTTGATGATATTCAGCATGTCACCGCCGGCGGCAAACCGAGCCAGATTATCAGTGAACAACTGAATCGCCCGGTCAAGGTAGGCTGGCGAGAGTGCGGCAACGTGCGGTGTGATGATGACGTTGGGCATTGACCAGAGCGGACTGTCTGACGGTAACGGTTCGACAGTGAATACATCCAGGCCAGCGCAGCCGATCAACCGCTGTTCCAGAGCCGTGACGAGGTCGGTTTCGCGGACGACTCCTCCGCGGGCAATATTGATAAAGCATGCATGCTGTTTCATGGCGGTAAAATGCTCCAGACGGAACATTTCTTTCGTTTCATCCATTAATGGTAAGGCCACGATGACAAAGTCGGCCTGTGATAGCATTTCACACAGACTGGCGTTATCGGCGGGGTAGAGTTTATCAACAAACAGTTCCTGTGTAACCGTTTGTTTGGAAGCTAACACCCGCATACCCATCGCTTTTGCCTTTTTAGCGATTTCGCGGCCGATGGAACCCAAACCGACGATGGCCAGGGTTTTTTCATAAATTTCTCCCGTGTCGAAACGTTGCCAGCGGCTTTCGGCCTGCTGGCGCAATGCGTGATGAATCCCGCGGGAAAACGTCAGCATCAAGGCCAGGACGTGTTCCGAAACGGGAATACCATGAATTCCGCGGGAATTAGTCAATAAAACCGGAGATTGTTGGAACTCAGGGACCATTAGGCCTTCCACTCCGGCAGTTAGCGCATGAACCCAGCGCAAATGAGGGGCGGCCTGACAGAGCGGCGCTGCATTCATCCAGCCCCAAACCGCCAGAATATTACAGTCGGGCATGTAGGTTGGCGCTTGTTCCAATGTGGCGACCTGAATGGCGGCGTCAGGCATTTCTTTTAATATGGCGGCTTTATGCCGTTCACCTAACTGATTGAGAACAACAATGTTGATAGTAGACATGAAGAACCTCCTGTAGTGCTGCTATTAATGTTGTCTGTGTGATATTCTACGCAGTGGGTAAAAATTCCTACAATAGCTTCGTGGAAAGTTTATACTATAGACTGAAAATAGAAACATCTTCTTCCAGGCTTGACGGGAGGGAGCGGGAATGATAACATAGCGTTAAATTAACGCTTTAAATAACTAAAGGAATGGTGAGCGATGTGACGTCAAGTGATATGGAATATTTAACGATTGCCCTGCCCAAGGGAAAACTTTTTAAACCGGCGGCGGAATTATTGGCCCGGGCAGGTTACAGCGCGGAAGGCCTGAGCGAAAATTCCCGGAAACTGGTGATTGCCAACGAAGAGAAAAAAATCCGTTTCATCATCACGAAAACGGCGGATTTACCCACCTATGTGGAATATGGCGCGGCGGATATCGGTATTATCGGCAAGGATGTATTGCTGGAAGAAGATAAAAACGTGTATGAACTGCTAGATTTGAAATTTGGTTATTGCCGGATGATGGTGGCGGTACCCAAAGACCTGGTTCAACCACAGATGAGCGATTATGCGCATTTGCGTGTGGCGACCAAATTCCCTCACGTGGCGAACAAGTATTTTCATGGCATTGGTATTCAGACGGAAATCATTAAACTGAATGGTTCGATTGAATTGGCGCCGATTGTCGGCTTGGCGGAAATGATTGTGGATTTGGTGGAAACAGGTCGGACACTAAAGGAAAATAACCTGGTGGAAGTGGCCCAGATTCATCCGTCCACGGCACGTTTTATCGCCAACCGTGTCAGCTTTAAAATGAAGTTTGACCGGATCAATTCGCTGACGGAAACGCTGAGGGAACTGACGGCTCAGGAGGACAGCATATGAAGATTATACAGGCTGCGGAGCACACAAAGGAACAATTGCAGGAGCTGCTGACAAAACCTTCTTTTGATGATGTGGTACTGGGTGAGAAGGCCCAGGCGCGGACTCGGGAAGTTTTCGGCGAAGCCCTGACGGCCGCACAAGTGGTGGACCGGGTGGTTGACGATGTCCGGCGGCAAGGTGACGCTGCAGTTTTGCGTTACACAGAAGCGTTTGACGGTGTGGCGTTGACGGCGGAGCGTCTGGAGGTAACGGCGGAGGAAATCAAGGAAGCACTGGCGAACACCGATAAAGAGATATTGGCGGCATTGGAACTGGCTGTAGCCAACGTGCGGCGCTTTCATGAGGAACAATTGCCCAAATCCTGGTTAAGCGACCGGCCTTACGGGGCTATGCTGGGGCAAAAATGCCTGCCATTGGAACGGGTGGGGATTTACGTCCCCGGCGGTACGGCGGTATATCCTTCGTCGGTGGTCATGAACGCTGTACCCGCCAAGGTAGCCGGCGTACAGGAAATTATCATGGCGGTGCCGCCAGCGAGAGATGGCAGTGTAAACCCCACGGTACTAGCCGCCGCGCATTTGTCCGGTGTGACCCGGATTTTCCGGATCGGCGGCGCGCAGGCTGTGGCGGCGCTGGCCTTTGGTACGGCGACCATCCCCAAAGTGGATAAAATTACCGGTCCGGGCAATTTATTTGTCACCTTGGCCAAAAAGGCGGTTTACGGCCACTGCGACATTGATATGCTGGCGGGCCCGAGTGAAATACTGATTGTGGCCGACAAAACGGCTGATCCACGCTATGTGGCGGCGGATATGTTAAGCCAGGCCGAGCATGATGTACTGGCTTCCAGTATTGTGATAACAGATGACGCGGGAGTGGCGCAGGCCACGGCCGCGGAAGCGGAACGGCAGCTGCAATTGCTGAGCCGCCGTGAAATTGCCGTCGCGGCATTGGAAAGAAATGCGTTAATTATTGTCGTTAAAGATTTGCAGCAGGCGATGGAACTGGCTAACTGGTCGGCGCCGGAGCATTTGGAGATTTTGACGGCGGAGCCTTTTGCACTGCTGCCGTATGTTCGCAACGCCGGCGCGGTGTTTCTGGGGCCCTATTCGCCGGAACCGCTGGGAGATTATCTGGCCGGACCCAACCACGTTTTACCCACGGGAGGAACCGCGCGGTTTTATTCGGTGCTGAATGTAGATACTTTCATGAAAAAAACCAGTATCATTGCCTATACCAAAGCGGCACTGAACGCTGTCGGTGATACGGTGATACGTCTGGCGGAGGCCGAAGGTCTGGACGCCCACGCCAATGCCGTCCGAATGAGGAGGAATGGATGATGTTGTCAGTACGACCCGGATTGGAAACATTACAACCTTATACAGTGGATGATATTCAATGGGAAATTAAACTGGACGCCAATGAATGCGGCGATGATTTGCCGCCGGCAGTGAAAGCAAAAGTAATGGAGAAGCTGGCGGCAGTGTCGTTTAACCGATACCCGGAAATTACGATGAAGCGTTTGCGGACGATGATCGGTGAAAGCCTGGGTTATGGTATGGACAATGTGCTGATAGGCAATGGTTCCAATGGTTTGCTTACCGCTATCTGTCAGGTATTTGGCGGCGCGGGTCGCAGTATTGTATTTTCCCGTCCGTCGTTCTCCATGTATGGAATTTATGCGAAAATGGCGGACAGTCCGGCTGTGCCGGTGGACTTGGAGCCGGGCTTCCGGTTCTGCTCGGGAAATTATTTGGCGACCGCTGCCGATGCGAAGGCAGCTCTGATGATTATCTGCAACCCCAACAATCCGACCGGCAGGCCGATTCCCTTGAAAGAAGTGGAAAAAGTGTTGGCGAAAGCGACCTGTCCGGTAGTTTTGGATGAAGCGTATTATGAGTTCTACGGCCAATCCGCAGTGGGGCTGGTAAAAAAATATCCCCAGCTGATTGTGGCCCGGACTTTTTCCAAAGCCTACAGTCTGGCGGCGGCCCGGGTAGGCTATGTGATCACATCGCCGGAAATGGCGGCGGTTATCGGTAAAGTGTTGCTGCCTTACAGCGTGAATAACTTGTCGCTGCTGACAGCGGAGGCGGTCTTTGAAGCCCGGGCGGAGTTTGTTCCCGGGATTGAACGGACAAAGCAGGAGAGGGAACGAATGGCCGCGGCGCTGGCGGCAGTGCCGGGAGTCACCGTTTTTACTTCCGCCACCAATTTTATTCTGTTCCAGCTGGCGGACAGCAATGCTTTGACAAAAGCACTGGAAGCACAGAATATTGGTGTCCGCAATTTTGGCGGGGCGCCGGGTTTGGAGAATTGCATCCGGGTCAGCGTCGGGACGCCGGCGGAAAATGACGCGTTTTTAAAGGTGGTGACGGGACGATGAGCCGTACTGCTTCTGTGCAGCGTAATACTACGGAAACCCAGATCAGTCTGACCCTGAATCTGGATGGTTCCGGTCAGGCAACGATTGAGACGGGTATTGGCTTTTTTGATCATATGTTAAATCTTTGGACCCGTCATGGCTTATTCGACGTGAAGCTTACTGTCAAAGGCGATCTGGAGGTGGATTGCCACCACACGGTGGAAGATACCGGAATTGTGCTGGGGCAGGCGCTGTTGCAGGCAATGGGCGATAAAGCCGGGATTAAACGTTACGGCACGGCATTTGTGCCGATGGATGAAGCGCTGGCGATGGTTTCACTGGATTTAAGCGGACGCGCTTATTTAGCCTGGGATGTAGCTTTGCCCTCCCGTCAAGTGGGCCAGTTTGACACCGAAATGACGGAGGAATTTTTGCGGGCTTTCTGTCAGCACGCCGGCGTTACGATGCACGTCCGATTGCTGGCGGGTAAGAATGCCCATCATATTATTGAAGCGATTTTTAAAGCGCTGGGTCGGGCGCTGGATGAGGCAACCCGGCAGGATGAGCGGATTGCCGGCGTGATGTCCACAAAAGGTACACTATAGGCCGGTGTGGCGAGAGGAGAGCAAGAAGTATATGACAAATGGGAACAAACTGCCGCAAACCATCGCCGTGATTGATTATGGCATGGGCAATCTGCACAGCGTAGCCAAGGCGCTGCAACGTATTATTCAGCAGGATGACGCGTTGGCGTCTACATATGAAGTGATTGTCACCAGCCGTCCGGAAGAAATTTTGGCGGCGCAAAAGGTCATACTGCCAGGAGTAGGAGCCTTTGGCGACTGTATGCGCAATTTAAAGCAGTATGGCCTGGTGGAAGTGATCCGTCAGGTAATTGCTGAAGGTCGTCCTTTTTTAGGCATATGCCTGGGTTTGCAAATGCTGTTTGACGGCAGTGAAGAAGATCCGGATGAGCCGGGAGTAGGTATTTTTCCCGGGATGGTTCGTAAAATCATTGCACCGGATTTAAAAATTCCGCATATGGGATGGAATAGTCTGGGCTATAAAACACCCTCGCCGCTGTTTCAGGGACTGGAAGAAGCCCCTTACGTCTATTTCGTCCACAGCTATCATGCGGTGCCGGCGGATACGACGCTGATTACCGCGGTGACGGAATATGGCGGTTCCGTCACCGCGGCGATCGGACGGGGCAATGTTCAGGCGGTGCAGTTTCATCCGGAAAAATCCAGCAGTACCGGTTTGAAGATTTTGACCAATTTTGTCAAGGAGATGAAGGTATGATCATATTTCCGGCGATTGACATCCGGGGCGGCAAATGCGTCCGGCTAACAGAAGGACGTTTTGACCGGGAGACGGTTTTTGCCGATAACCCGGTGGATATGGCTTTGCGCTGGCGGGCCGAAGGTGCAGAATACCTGCATGTGGTGGATTTGGACGGCGCGCTGGCGGGACAGTCGGTGAACCTGGATGTGGTCAGGGCCATCGTGCAGGCGATCGATATCCCGGTGCAGTTGGGCGGCGGCATCCGGACGCTGGAACACATAGAACGGATTTTACAGGCCGGCGTACAGCGCGTGATTTTGGGTTCGATCGCGGTCCGGCAGCCGGAACTGGTCCGGGAAGCGTGCCGGCAGTACGGCGACCGCATTGTGGTGGGCATTGACGCCCGTGACGGCCAGGTGGCGGTGGAAGGCTGGGGAGTTAGCGGCGGCATTGCTGCCGACCAGTTGGCGATTCGCATGGCCGACGCGGGGGTGGCCCGGATTGTGTATACCGATATTTCCCGGGATGGCATGCTGAACGGCGTGAATGTGCCGGCAACGGCGGCTTTGGCCAGAACGGCGGGGATTCCGGTGATTGCATCCGGCGGCGTCAGCGGCCCGGAGGATATCCGGGCGGTGAAAGCGGCGGAAGCCGATGGTGTGGAAGGTGTTATCGTCGGCAAGGCGATTTATACCGGCAGTCTGTTATTACCCGAGGCGCTGCAAATTTCCCGGGAGGTGAATTGACGTGTATACAAAGCGAATGATTCCCTGCCTGGATGTGAAAGACGGCCGTGTGGTGAAAGGGACCAATTTCGTGGAACTGCGCGATGCCGGCGATCCGGTGGAACTGGCTTCCGTATATGACCGGGAATTGGCCGATGAACTGGTTTTTTTGGATATTACCGCATCTCACGAACAGCGGGATACGATCGTCAAAGTAGTGGAAAGCACCGCGTCGCAGGTGTTTATTCCGTTTACCGTGGGCGGCGGCATCCGCACCCCGGAGGATATCCGGAGAATGCTGAAGGCCGGAGCGGACAAGGTGTCGTTAAATACCGCGGCAGTGAAGGAACCGGATTTGATCAGTGAAGGGGCGCGGCGTTTCGGCAGTCAGTGCGTGGTATTGGCGGTGGATGCCCGGCGCAGCGGCGATGCCAGCTGGGAAGTTTACATTAACGGCGGACGAACTCCGACGGGTCTGGACGTACTGGAATGGGTGCGCCGGGGTGTGGAGCTGGGTGCGGGAGAGATTTTGCTGACCAGTATGGATAAGGACGGTACCAAGGACGGCTACGACATTCCCTTGACCCGGGCGGTTTCCGAGGCGGTGAACGTACCTGTTATTGCTTCCGGCGGCGCCGGTGAAATGGAACATTTTTATGATGTACTGACCGCGGGCAAGGCGGATGCGGTATTGGCGGCATCGGTATTCCATTATGGACAATTCTCGGTGCGCCAGGTGAAAGAATATTTGCGGTCGCGAGGGGTGGAGGTACGGTTATGATTTCATTGGATAATATCAAATACAACGAGCAGCAATTAGTGCCGGCAGTGGTTCAGGATGAGAAAACGAACCAGGTGCTGATGCTGGCTTATATGAACAAAGAATCGCTGGCAAAAACGCTGGAAACAGGGTATACCTGGTTTTTCAGCCGCAGCCGAGGCCGTTTGTGGAACAAAGGGGAAACTTCCGGTCATGTACAAAAAGTAAAAGAAATTTACTATGATTGTGACGCGGATACATTATTGATCAAAGTGGAACAAACGGGAGCCGCATGTCATGAAGGGTCGTTTTCCTGTTTCACCCGGAGATTGGATGCGGAGCCACCAATCAAACAGGAACGGGATTCCCTGCCCCGCATACCAGGAAATGCAGCTGTGTTACAGGAGTTGTATGATGTGATTTTGGATCGGAAGGCGAACCCAAAGGAAGGTTCCTACACGAATTATCTGTTTGACAAGGGTCAGGACAAAATATTAAAAAAAGTGGGCGAAGAGTGCGCCGAGACGATTATTGGTTCAAAGAACAATAGTAAAGAAGAGATTCTCTACGAAATGGCGGATTTATGGTATCATTGTTTAGTATTATTGGCTTATCACGGTATTGAACCGGAAGAGTTAATGAGTGAATTGCAGAAACGCCGAAAGTAAAAACAGAAACCACAACATCGAGCATATCATCAGCGATGTTGTGGTTTCTGTTTTATGTAAATAAATCCCTTGGAGTTTCAGGGAAAACTGAATTAACTCCAGGCCAGTAACAGATCAACTTTGCCAAAAGATAACGTTAAGGGAATACAACATCCGCTTTTGGGGGTTAAAGTAGTTCCTTCCTGAACGGTCAGGGGAGTTAGATCCAGCTCAGTACCTTGATCAGACATGTTTACAATAAAAATACCATTGTTGACATTAAGAAATTCTGCAACACTATCCTGAGCAAAATCATCAAGCTGCGGAATCTCTTCTTCGCTGAAACGACGGGCAATTTCCAATAAGACATCGTTGTCCATGGCTAAGCCGGTAAACAGGGTGCCGCTACCAATAATATTCTGTGAAATCAGCCAGTGGGGAATTTTATTTGGCAACGGCTGTTTATGAGAAAGAACTACTTCCTCGTTTAAAAGGCGTACCATATTCCGGACTAACAGTGACAAATAGGCGGAGTGAAAAGATGCTGCGGGACCATATTCGGAAAAATCGGCGAAGATAGGAATAATGGAGTCAATATCCGCGGATTGCAGCGCGGCAAGTTGCTCATTTGTCAACTGACTGTCTTTTTTGTAATTGGCCAGAGCATTTTCCAGTTGCGCTAAAGAAAGTAAACCATGATCGACAATGGTTTGGCTGAGACTGATTTGGCGACGCTTTTGCGATTCTAACAGTTGATCCAACTGTGATTGGGTTAAATAGCCTTTTTCAATCGCGATTTCACCGAACTTGCGATCCATACAGCGTTGAGCTTCATGAATTTCTTCCACTTGCACGGCGGTCATCTGGCCGTTGTTGATAGCCAGTACGCCTAATTTTACCCGAACGGAATGCTCTGTGCGGAGTACTTCCTCCAATTGAAGCGGTGTCAGTATTTTTTTATTTAGCAGATACTGACCGAAGTATTGACTAAACATACTAAATCTCCTTTGTGCAGGGATTATTTTTGTTTTAACTGGATTGCTTTTGTAATTTGATCCCGTGTATACGGTTTTTGAATGAAGTCGGTAGCACCCCATTTTAACGCTTCAATGAGTTTGGAGGATGTCCCGGCAGAAGATAACATAATAATGCGGGCGTCCTTGTCGTATTCTCTAATGGCTTTTAATGCGGCGAGTCCATCCATTTCCGGCATGACAATATCCATAAAAACGGTATCTGGCTGGTGTTGTTTATATTGCCCAACGCCGGTGATACCGTTGGGTGCTTCAAATACTTGGCAATCCATCTCTTCTAATATATCCCGCAGTTTTTTTCGCACTAAGGCAGAATCATCACAAATAAGGATTTTGAGAGAATTCGTTTCCATGAGAAGGCTCCTTTCTTTATTGCAATTATGAGCTGGCAATGGGGAAATAGTGTTTTGCGTCACATAATTTGAAATGTATAACTGAATAC
>DATMYQ010000192.1:0-7728 GCA_035560935.1 Patescibacteria group bacterium
CAATATATACAGTATATTGAGAAAAAAATAATTTAAGGAAGGGATTTTGGCATTGAATACCGTATTAATAAACTATCCACCATGTGGAATCATTTTGTTTTAACGGGAAACTGCCGCAAAGGAGAAAGGGGGGTATGACCATTCAAGAGAACCAGGATCGGGCACCAGTTGTATACGTGTTATCGGACTCTATTGGTGAAACGGCTGAGCTGGTGGTTCGTGCTGCTGCCAGTCAGTTTGATTTGACACGTATTGACATCCGGCGTAAACCATTTTTAAACACTCCGGATGAAGTGGAAGCCGCTGTACGAGAAGCGGCGCAAAAAAAGGCGGTTATTGTATATACTCTTGTTTGTCCGGATTCCAAAGCAATTCTGAAAAAATTATGCAAGGAATTTGATCTGGTTTCTGTCGATGTCATGTGTCCGGTAATCACGGCGCTGCAAACGGTGACCAAGCTGACGCCGAAGTGTGAGCCGGGATTGATCCGTAAGGTGGATAAGGCGTACTTTACCAGGGTGGAAGCGATTGAATTTGCCGTGAAATTTGACGATGGCAAAGACCCGCGCGGACTATTGAAGGCCGATATTGTTGTTATTGGTGTATCGCGGACTTCTAAGACGCCATTGTGTATGTATTTGGCTCATCGGGGGATTAAAGCGGCGAACGTTCCCATGGTGTTGGGGACAGCGCCGCCGGAAGAATTGTTTCAGGTGCCGCTACATAAGGTGGTAGGTCTGACGCTAAAACCAAACCAATTGCAGGAGATCCGACGCCAGCGGCTGAAGATGATGGGTTTGCCGCCGAATACTGATTATGTTAATATGGAGAAGATTTACGAAGAATATGAGTATGCGGTCAGCGTGATGCGCAAAGTGGGTTGCAACATTATTGATGTGACAAACAAAGCGGTGGAGGAGACTGCCGCCACCGTGATTGATATATGCCGGAAAGGGGCCGATGAAGATGTCTGAAAACAAGAAATTTGTCTATTTGTTCCGTGAGGGCCGGGCGGATATGAAAGCACTGCTGGGAGGAAAAGGTGCCAATTTGGCGGAAATGACCAACATTGGCTTACCGGTGCCTCCGGGCTTAACGATTACAACAGAGGCTTGTACCGAATATTATCGGGTAGGCGGCAAAATGCCGGCCGGGCTGATGGACGACGTCAAAAAATGTCTGGCCGTGGTGGAAGAACAGGCCGGCAAAAAACTGGGAGATCAGAGTGATCCGTTGCTGGTTTCGGTCCGGTCAGGAGCGATGTTCTCAATGCCGGGCATGATGGATACGGTTTTGAATCTGGGCTTGAACGAACAAACGGTGCAATCGCTGGCGAAAAATACCGACAATCTGCGCTTTGCCTATGATGCGTACCGGCGTTTTATTCAGATGTTCGGTGATGTGGTGCTGGAAATCAGCAAGCATGACTTCGAAATGTTGCTGCAGGACCAGAAAAAAGCGCAGGGAGTGCAGTATGACCAGGAATTAACCCCGGAATCCCTGCGGGTGGTCATTGATAAATATAAGGCATTGGTTCAGAAACGCACCGGACAAGCTTTTCCGGAAGAACCTTTGGTACAGCTGGAAATGGCAATTGACGCGGTGTTCCGCTCCTGGAACAATGACCGGGCGATTATTTACCGGAATTTAAATAAAATTTCCCATGATTTGGGAACGGCTGTCAATGTTCAATCCATGGTATTCGGCAATATGGGCAATGATTCCGGTACCGGCGTTGCGTTTACCCGTAATCCATCCACTGGTGAAAACGTATTGTACGGTGAATTTCTGACTAACGCCCAGGGCGAGGATGTGGTAGCCGGTATCCGGACACCGCGCCCGATTGCCCAGTTGAAGGAAGAAATGCCGGAAATCTATGCGCAGTTTGATAAAACCGCTGATTTGCTGGAACGGCATTACAAAAACGTGCAGGATATTGAGTTCACCATTGAGAAGGGGCGGCTGTATTTCCTGCAGACCCGTAATGGCAAACGGACAGCGCAGGCGGCGGTAAAGATTGCGCATGATCTGGTGCAGGAAGGCTTGGTTACTAAGAAAGAAGCCCTGCTGTTGGTGGAAGCCAACCAGCTGAATCAATTGCTGCATCGCCAGATTGACTCCTCAGCAAAGCTTGACGTGATTGCCACCGGTTTGCCGGCTTCGCCGGGAGCTGCGTCCGGTGTTGTGGTGTTTGATTCCGATGAGGCGGAGAAACTAGGCCGGGAAGGCCAAAAAGTATTGCTGGTGCGGACAGAAACCACTCCCGATGATATCCACGGCATCGTGGCCGCCCAGGGAATTCTGACCAGCCGGGGTGGTATGACCAGCCACGCGGCGGTAGTAGCCCGGGGAATGGGCAAACCCTGTGTTTGCGGCTGTGAAGCCATTAAGATTGACTACGCCAAAGAGGAATTCACGGTGGGTGCCAAGACGCTGAAAAAGGGCGATACGGTTTCCATCGACGGTGCCACCGGACGGGTTATCCTCGGGGTGGTGACCCTGAAAGACCCGGAGATTTCACCTGAATATATTACTATTTTGGCCTGGGCGGATGAGTTTAAACGTCTGGGTGTGCGGGCGAACGCCGATACGCCGGAGGATGCGATCAAAGCAAGGGAGTTTGGGGCTCAGGGAATTGGTCTGACCCGGACGGAGCATATGTTTATGGGACAGGATCGCCTGCCCTTCGTGCAGCAGATGATTCTGGCCGAGTCGTTGGACGAGCGGCTGGAAGCGCTGGATAAACTATTGCCGTTCCAGCAGGAGGATTTCTACGGAATTTTAAAAGCAATGGCTGGCTATCCGGTCTGTATTCGTTTGTTGGATCCGCCGCTGCATGAATTCCTGCCCAGTCTGGAAGAATTATTGGTGGAAACCACGGAACTGAAAGTGACGGGCAAAGATCCGGCGCTGTTGGCCAAGAAACAGCATTTGCTGCGTAAAGTGCGGGGACTGCACGAATTTAACCCGATGCTGGGTCACCGGGGTTGTCGTCTGGGCATCACCTTCCCGGAAGTGTACGCTATGCAAATTCGTGCCATTTTCAATGCTACGGCTCAATTGACGAAAGAAGGCGTCAAGGTGTTGCCGGAAGTGGAAATTCCGCTGACCATTGATGCCAGGGAAATGAAATTCTTCAAAGAAATGATTGATGAGCTGGCTGCGGATATTATGGAGACCGCCGGCGTCAAGTTCCACTATACCGTTGGTACGATGATTGAAATACCTCGGGCGGCGCTGTTGGCGGATGAACTGGCTGCGTATAGTGAGTTTTTCAGTTTTGGCACCAATGATTTGACGCAGACGACTTTAGGCTTTAGCCGTGATGATGCGGAAGGCAAATTCCTGCCCCATTACCTGGAGAGAAAGATATTGACAGAAAATCCGTTTATTAGCATCGATCGCAATGGCGTGGGTAAACTGATGAAAATGGCTGTGGCCGGCGGTCGGAAAGTCAAACCGGATTTATTGATCGGGATTTGTGGTGAACATGGCGGTGATCCCAGTTCCGTCGAGTTTTGCCATCAAATCGGTCTCGATTTTGTCAGCTGCTCGCCTTACCGGGTGCCGTTGGCCCGCTTGGCCGCAGCGCAGGCTGCTGTCAGCGACGGCGAAGTGATTGGCACACGCTAGAAAAAATGATTAAAATGAACTTAGAGGATGAATGAAATGAACGTGCTTAATAGCAAGGTAAAAATCTTGTTGGTGCTAATGCTGTGTCTGGGATTACTGGCAATGGCGGGTTGTTCCGGAACTGGTCAACCGGTTGCCAGCGCCGGACAAAATTCGGCGACCCCGGCGGCCGCTACACCGCCTCCGGCTGCGAACGTTAAAAACAGTATCGCTGTATTTGAGACTTCGATGGGAACATTTAAAGTAGAACTGTTTGAAGACAAAGCGCCGACCACTGCCAGGAACTTCATTGAACTGGTGAATAAAGGATTTTATGACGGATTGATTTTTCACCGGGTGATTGACGGTTTTATGATTCAGGGCGGTGATCCCAAAGGCAATGGAACCGGTGGTCCCGGCTATACGATCAAAGATGAATTTCATCCTGATCTGAAGCACAGTGGCCCGGGCATGTTATCCATGGCTAACGCTGGACCGAATACCGGCGGTTCCCAATTTTTCATTACGCTGGCGCCGACGGCTTGGCTGGACGGTAAACATGCCGTGTTTGGGAAAGTGGTGTCCGGACTGGATGTGGTGCAGGCTATCGGTAAAGTGAAAACTGCATCTATGGACCGGCCTGTAACTGACGTGGTCATAAAAAAAGTTACCATAGAAAAACCGCAGTAACTGAAACAATAAAAAACCCGGAGGTGTATCCTCCGGTTTTTTTATCCGCATCCCATACAATAAATTCTGCGCATAAGAGGATTTGGCGACAAATATAACTTGTGCGAAACTAAAAATAACTTAACGGTACCAGACAAAATGGAAGGAAAGCAAGAAAAATTCACGAAGATTATCATAAAGTTCAGAAAATGGCTATTTGGGTCTGACGTGCCAAAGTAACACTCGGTATGGAAAGGGGATTAGCATGCGGGTAGTTGTGGGTGTGACCGGTGCCAGTGGCGCCATATATGGATATGCTTTGATTCAGGCTTTAGCCGGTCTGGGGGTGGAGGCACACGCCGTATACACGGATATGGGGGCCAAAGTACTGGAATACGAGTGTGGCGTAAATATTGCAGACATCAGCCGGTTTGCAAAAATGCATTCCAATCAGGATTTGTTTGCTCCGCTGGCGAGTGGGTCCTATAAGACCGCCGGAATGGTCGTTGTGCCTTGCTCCATGAACACGTTGGGAGCTTTGGCTAACGGCGGCGGTCGGGATTTATTGACACGAGCCGCCGATGTGACGTTAAAGGAGGGGCGTCGTTTGGTGGTTGTACCGCGGGAAACCCCTGTCACTGCAATTCATCTGGAAAATATGCTGAAATTATCCCGGGCCGGAGCGATGTTGTTGCCGGCATCGCCGGCTTTTTATCACCGGCCTCGCTCGCTGAAGGATATTGTTGCGTTTATGACCGGGAAAATTCTGGATACACTGGATATAGAGCACGATTTGGTGTCACGCTGGGGTGAATAAAGATGAAAAGCAAATATGCAACCCGTGGAATGCCGTGGAATAGAACGTTTGAGTAGTTATAACAAAATTATGACAGGAGGTACGATGATGAGCCTGATTGATTATACGCTGAAAGAGTTTGTGGAGGAAACTGCGTCCTCATCGCCCGCGCCGGGCGGCGGCAGCGTATCCGCCTTAGCGGGATCGTTAGGGGCCGGACTGCTAAATATGGCGCTGAACCTGACTTTAGGCAAGGAAAAGTATGCCTCGGTACAGGAGTTGCTGGCGCCGCTGTTGTCCCAAACTACCGCGCTGCATCAACGTCTGATCGAACTGGTGGATACCGATACTGCCGCGTTCAATTCCGTGATGGCCGCATTTAAGCTGCCGAAAGAAACAGAAGAAGAAAAGGCCTCCCGGACAGCAAGCATTCAGGCTGCTTACCGCCACTCGGCGGAAGTGCCGCTGCAGGTGGCGGGACTTTGTCTGGAAGTGCTGCGCCTGGTGCAGCCGATATTGGAGAATTGCAACCCCGGAGCTTTATCTGATGCCGGTTCTGCGGTGCAAATGGCTTATGCGGGAATGGAAGGCGCTGTCTTGAATGTCAAAATCAATATCATCGATCTAAAAGACCGGGAGTTTGCCGACGAAGCCCGCCAGCGGGCTGATACGATGCTAGTAGAAGGCGCAGCACTCCGGGATCGGGCGGGAGCATATCTGAAGGGTGTATTATAAACTCTTTGGACAGGCAAATAATGATTTCCGGGTGCCAGAAAGGATCAGACGATAGTATGTTAGTGGATGCTGATGACGAAAGGCGTTTAAGAGCTCGGATTAATACAGCACTGGGGCGCCGGCCGGCGGATCTGGTCCTGAAAAATGGCCGGATATTCAATGTATTTACTGGTGAATTTGAAACTGGTGACGTGGCGGTGGTCGGCGGTGTTATTGCCGGTGTCGGTGATTACCAGGGGCAGGAAGAGATTGATTTGGCGGGAGCTTATATCACGCCAGGCTTTATTGATGGACATGTTCATCTGGAGAGCGCTATGGTCTCACCGTCGGAATTTGCCCGGGGAGTCGTGCCAGCCGGCACCACCACAGTGGTTGCTGATCCGCATGAAATTGCCAATGTCTGTGGTGCGGGCGGTATTCGCTACATGCTGGCAGCGACCGAAGCTTTGCCGTTAACAGTATATTTTATGCTGCCATCTTGCGTTCCGGCCACAGAAATGGAGACTGCCGGTGCTGTACTAAATGCTGCGGCTTTGCAGGAATTTGTCGGCCATCCCCGTGTACTGGGTTTGGGTGAATTGATGGATTATCCCGGGGTGATCAACGGACGAACCGACGTGCTGCAAAAAATTCTATTGGCGCAGGATAAACGAATTGACGGGCATGGACCGGGTTTGAAAGGCAAGGAGCTGACCGCGTATATTGCCGCCGGTGCCCGTTCAGATCATGAATGTGTTACTGTTCAGGAAGCCTGGGAGCGTTTGCGGCAGGGAATGTGGCTGATGTTGAGGGAAGGCTCGGCAGCTCATAATCTATTGGAGTTGTTGCCGGCGGTGACACCGGTTACGATGGAACGCTGCATGCTGGTTACCGATGACCGCCAGCCGAAAGATTTATTGCAGCAGGGTCACATCAACCATCTGGTCCGACTGGCAGTCGCGGCCGGAGTGGAGCCGGCCAGGGTCTTGCGTTTGGCGACGCTGAATGCAGCGCGATATTTTGGTTTGGAACGGCTGGGGGCGGTAGCGCCGGGGTATCTGGCGAACTTGCTGGTGTTTGATGAACTAAGCGAATTTCGTCCCCGGATGGTTTTTTGCAACGGACGCTTGGCCGCAAAAAATGGCCAGGCATTATTTGCTATGTCTCCGGTTGCGGATGAAACGGTGCGACAGACGATGCGGTTGCCGGAACCGGCGGCAATGGCGCTAAGAGTGTCGATAAATACTACGGTGAAGCGGGGAAGAGCCCGGGTGATGGGATTGGTACCCGGCCAGTTGGTTACCCGGGAACTAATCCGGGATTTGCCGGTAAGGGATGGCGGGCTCCAGGCGGATGTGATCCAGGACGTTGTGAAGGTGGCTGTATGGGAGCGGCACCATGGTACAGGCCGTGTTGGCGTAAGTTTTCTGGAAGGACTGGGATTGAAAAGTGGTGCCATTGCCTCTAGCATTGCGCATGACTCGCATCATTTAGTCGCGGCTGGTTGTTGTGACGAGGATATGGTTGTGGCGGCAACAGCGGTTCGGCAGATGGGCGGGGGTATTGTGGTTGTCAAGGATGGGAAGGTGTTGGGAGAACTGCCTTTGCCACTGGCCGGTCTGATGGCTGACCGGACCTTGGAAGTGGTGCAAAAGGAGCTGGAAATATTACATCACCAGGCGCGTGAACTGGGAGTAGATCAGGGACATGATCCATTTATGACGCTGGCGTTTGTCAGCCTCCCGGTGATACCGGAATTGAAATTGACGGATCTGGGGCTGGTGGATGTTGACCGTCAAATTTTTGTTTCCACAGTGATGGAATAAAGAAAAAAAGAAAGATTGAGCCGCCGTTCCGGTTGGAAACGCTGCGGAAAGAAGAAAAATGAATAGAAAATGTGGCAGGATTTTTTCGCAAAATGTTGAATAGATATTCTT
>DATMYQ010000193.1:0-29851 GCA_035560935.1 Patescibacteria group bacterium
GATTATAGTAGGATAATTTTATTCCCTGCTGTCAGGAAAAATTGCACTAAGGAGTATCCGTCCGTATGAACATTGTGGGCATGATCGTTGAATACAATCCCTTTCATAATGGCCACCTCTGGCATCTGTCCGAATCCCGTCGACTGGCCGAAGCTGACTTTGCGATCGCTTTGATGAGCGGCCATTTCGTACAACGGGGCGAACCGGCATTGTTCGATAAATGGGCACGGGCCGAAGCCGCTGTTCGTGGCGGCGTCGATTTGATCCTTGAACTGCCGGCAGTTTACGCGGTCCGCAGCGCACAATATTTCGCCACCGCCGGAGTTCGCCTGTTCCAGGAATTAGGCATTGTAACCCATCTGGGGTTTGGTGCGGAGCATCCGGTTCTGGAAGATTTAAGCCATTTGGCCGAAGCTATGGAGGACGCCGCCACGCAACAGCAACTGAAGCTTTATTTAAAAAGTGGTCTGACCTATGCCGCCGCCCTGACCCGCGCCACTGTGAATCATCCCGAGGTTTCGTCCCGCCTCGGCGACGCCGCCATTATCCTAACCCAGCCCAACAACATTTTAGCCATCGAGTATCTTCGCGCCATTCGCCGCTATGCACCCCATTTGACACCCACACTCATTTCCCGCCGTCATTCTGAACATCACGACCCGGAAATCACTTCCCCTTTCGCCAGTGCCACCGCTATCCGCCGCGCTATATTGAACGATCATCAGCTGTCACCTCAGGCAACCGCAGCTTTGCCTGCCGCCACCGCCCGCCTCATCACCTCCTGGTTGGAGCAAGGGATAGGACCGGTTACCTGGAGTGATTTTTCCCCCCCGCTGCTTCACCGCCTGCGCACCCTGTCGCCGGAACAGCTGTCCCAACTGCCGGAAGTTTCGGAAGGGTTGCACCATCGGCTCGGCCGCACCGCATTGCAGGCAACTGACGTGATGGATCTACTTTTCCGGCTCAAAAGCAAACGCTATGTATCGACCCGTCTGCAACGAATCTTCGTTCACGCATTGTTGGGCAGCAGCCGGCAGGACCTGTCCTCGTTCGATTTCATTGCGCCGCCTTATGCCCGGGTTCTGGCTTTTAACAAAAACGGCCGCCGGCTATTGCATCGCCTGCGGCAGGAATCGAACATCCCCATTATTACCAAAACCGCCCATTACTTAAAAAGCAGCGATCGTTTTCTTGCGTCCGCCCCCGCCTGGCAACGCATGCTGTCGCTGGATACGCTGGCCAGCGATATTTATGCGCTGGGCCTGCCGAAACCGTCACAACGCTCCGGTGGTCAGGACTTCTTACGTTCCCCGGTCTACGTAGAGGACTAGGACGGGTCACCCAGTAAAGATTTTATTTCCTGAACCGCAGCGGCAGCAGCGGCCTCTCCCGCAGCGGCAGCCCGGTCCATTTCATCAAAAGAGCTGGGAGAAAGCCCCGCCACATCCGGTTGGATCAACACATCGCAACAATGGCGGCGGTATTTGAACAATTCCCGTTCCATGATATCAATGGCCTGAATCACTACATCGAACATATTGTTGACGTGTGTTACCGTACCGGCGTGAGCCAGATCGACGCCAATCACGATGTCGCTTCCCATATTGCGGGCGACGTCGATGGGTGTAGGGTTAACCACAGCCCCGTCCACATACATTTTTCCATCTAAAACGCACGGAACAAAAATACCCGGAACCGAAATGCTGGCTCGCACCGCTTCCGCCACTTCCCCTTCCGTAAAAACATGTTCCCGCCCTTCCTCCAGTGCCGTAGCCACCACCGCCAGCGGAATTTCCAATTGTTCAAAGGTCCGTCGCCGTGTCAGTAACCGGATGGTTTCATAGGCCCGGTCGCCGGAAATCACGCCCATTTGCGGCACGATAAAATCCAGCCAATGCCGTTTTCGTAGCGTTTTTGCCACCCGCAGAATATGTTCCGGTCCCAGACCGGCGCAATACAACGCGCCAATTAGGCTGCCGATGCTGCAACCCGCTACGAAATCGACCGGAATCTTCTCCCGTTGCAACACTTTCAACACGCCAACGTGAGCCAGACCGCGCATTCCTCCCGATCCCAATGCCAAACCTACCCTGGGTCTCACCGGCATCCCTCTTTCTCTAACTTTACCTGCAGTACCGTCACCGGAACTACGTACCGGTTGTCAGCACCCTCACCATCCAGTCCGCCTGTCAGTTACTCTTCCCGGCTTTCCCCCGGTGCACCGGGACCGGTGGAACGCTGAGACTGCTGAAGGTTGCGGCGGCCACCGCGGACGGCGTCCAGAGTTTTTTCCACGTTCCCTTCCAGATAACCAAACACCTGATCCGCGTAATTTACCGCATCGGCTTCCAAATTCCGGGCCGTTTTATGCGCCTGGTCGACAATTTCCTGAGCCCGTTCTTGGGCATGTTTAGTAATAACGTGTTCATCCGTCAGCTTTACGATGTAATTTTTAGCCTGATCGACAATGCTCTGGGCTTCTTTTTGTGCCTCGTCCAAAATGCGCTGGCGGTCACTGGCCACGCGTTTGGCTTCGACTATTTCCCGCGGCAGATTTTCACGCAGTTCATCAATAAATCTCGCCAAATCGTCTTCTTCAATCACCCGTTTGTTGGTAAAAGGCACCCGGGCCGCATCCACTAACACATTTTCCAGTTCGTCCAAAAGCTTCTCAAACATCATTTTGCCTCACTCCCTTATCCCCATCGTTCTACGCTGTTTTCCACCGAAATCAACTATTCTTCCACGGCCATCTTTTCAACAACCCGTTTTTGCACACATTCCGGCACCAACTTGGAAATGTCGCCGCCAAACTTCGCCAATTCCTTGATCCCACTGGAACTGACAAAAGAATATTCGCTATTGGTCATCATAAATACCGTTTCCATCAACGGATCAATTTTTTTTATCAGTAACGCCCGCTGGAATTCATATTCAAAATCACTGAACGCCCGCAATCCCCGAACAATAATCTGCGAGTTCTGCCGGTGCACATAGTCGTTCAACAACCCCGAAAAAGAATCCACCCTGATGTTTGGAATATCTTTCGTTGCCAAATTCAACATTTCCACTCGTTCCTCCATAGTAAAGAGGGGCTTCTTGCCGGGATTATGAAAAACCGCCACAATCAGCAGGTCAAACATCGTAGCTGCCCGTGCAAAAATATCTACATGGCCGTTAGTCACCGGGTCAAAACTGCCGGGACAAACCGCAATTCTCATATACTGCTGTCCTCCTGATTTCCTCTGATGGCTGCCATCGCGAAAGTAATTACCGTTTCACCATAACGTTCCACCCGTTTTATTTCCATCTGTTTTCGGCACAGACTATTTTCCAGCGGCTCATGCCCGGAATGCTCTATAACCAGAATGCCGCCGTCTTCCAGCGGACCGACTTCATCAAACCAGGACAATATTCTTGCGGCATAGCCCTTGTTATACGGCGGATCGGCAAAAGCCAGCTGAAATTTCCGGTCTTCCCTCGTTAATCGGTTCAATGCCTTGAAAACGTCCATCCGCCATATACAAGCCAAGGATGCCAGCCTGGTGTGCGCCAGATTGCGTTCTATAGCAGCTACGCTGACCGGGCTTTCCTCCACTAACAACGCGGCAGCAGCGCCCCGGCTTAACGCTTCCAGACTCAAATTGCCGGTACCGGCAAACAAATCCAGCACCTGTGCGTCAAAAACCCGCGTCCCCAGTATATTAAAAACCGATTCCTTCACCCGATCCGAAGTCGGCCGCACGTCCAACCCCCGGGGCGCATATAATTTGCACCCTTTCGCGCTGCCTGTTATAATTCTCATTAAAGTACCTCAATCACAACAAATCTTTAAGCCTGTACATTAACATATTTTAACACAGTACCTACCCGGACGCAAAACTTATCCAGGAAATTCCCCTCCCTTGTTTTTTCCGGATTCCGCTCTTACCCTGCCCAACCGTTATTTTCAGGCAAATCATCATACTACAGGAGCCGCTTATGCCAACGCATTTTTTTCGATATTTTTTTCTTATCCTCATGATATTAGCAGTGACGGCCGCCGTTCTGATCAGGACCGATTTTCTCCGTTATGCAGAGCCCCTGGCGCTGCAATCACCGCCACCCGCAAAACATCGGGTCGTTCTGGTCCCGCTGGATACCCGGCCGGCGTGCATCGACTACGTAACCAGTCTGTCCGGTATGGCCGATATGGAAATTATTCAGCCACCAGTTGAATTGATGGATAATTACCTGACTCCCGCCAATCGTCCGGAATTGCGCGCCTGGTTAAAAGACGCCTGCCGCGCTGCGGACTATGCCATTATTTCCACCGACAGCTTGGTGCACGGCGGTCTGATGGCATCCCGCCTGCCCATCGGCAATGCCGAAGATTACCAAAACACACTCCAGTTGCTGCGTGAAATCCATGCAGAAAATCCTTCTTTGCAACTGCATGTTTTTAACATCATCCCTCGCCTGCTAGTACCGGACCAGCTTTACGACCAAACCATCCGGGAAAACATTCTGGCCTTCTCTATTCTCAAAGACAAAGCCAGTCGCACTCCCCTTCCGGAAGAGCTTGAACAATTGAAAGTCCTGGAAACTACACTGCCGCCGGAGGTCATTCAGCGTTATTTGAACCTTTATCAGCAAAATGATATCTTTAACTCCGATCTGATCAAACTGACCGAAGCAGGTGTACTGCAGGGTTTGATCATCGGCCAGGATGACGGCCAGCCGTTTGGTCTTCCCAATGGCAACAAACTCAGCATCGAAAAAATTCTAGCCGCCCGCCCCCAACTGGCTGACCGGGTGATTAGCACCCGGGGCACCGACGAAGTGGCGCTGACCCAGATGGCCCGCCTAGCCAACCAGCAGGCGCCACGCAAGCTCCGGGTACACGTGATCTATTCCGATCCTTCCATTCCGGACCTTATCATGCCCTATATGCCTCATTCCGTGGCCCGCACCGTTGAAGAAAAACTGAAACTGCTGCGCTGCGAACCGGCCAACAGTCTTTGGGACGCCGATTTCATACTTTACATTCATATTGGCCGTCCCGATACCCCGGATCTGGCCGCCACGCTGCACCAGACCTCGCTTCAGGTGCAACAGCTGCTCGCCAGTGGCCGCCCACTGGCGCTGGTGGACCTTTCAGAAAACTTTACCCTGGAAAACACGTTGCTGCCGACACTGATCCAGGATAAGGCCAATATTGCCCGCCTGACCGCATATGCCGGCTGGAACACCAGCAGCAATTCCATCGGCACCGCCCTGGCCCAGAGCACATTATTTCTCAACGCACTTCATCGTCCCGACGCGCCAAGCCGAATTTTAGAACTGTACGAAACCAACCTGAATTTTCTGGTCCGGCGTTTCCTGGAAGATGGCAGCTTCCAATTGGAAACCTTCCCTTTTGTTAACCAAGCACTGCGTCAGGCCGGCAATAATCCGCTGCAGTTGGGCGACGACCGGAGCACTGACGAAGTGATCCGCCGCCTGACCAGCGTTGACGCTGACTATCTCTTCCGCCGCGGGCTACACAATCAAATCGTTTCCGTCATGACTGCCGACGGTCCCCGCCAGTTGCTCATCACCTCACTGCAGACCGACACCACCCTGCCTTGGCGACGACTGTTTGAAATCCGGCTTCGTACCACGCTGAGTCTGGCGGAGATCAATCCTTAATAGTTACGGTAAAAAAAGAAATAGTTTACCGCTGCGTGTTTGAACGACAATTTCCCTTTCAAACAAAAGATTAAAAAAGATGGTTGACACATCGCAAAATCTATTGACACCAGCTAATAAACTCATTATAATTAACAAATGTGGTGACGGGGCGTAGCGCAGTTTGGTAGCGCGCTTGGTTCGGGACTAAGAGGCCGCAGGTTCGAATCCTGTCGCCCCGACCAGTATATTAGAGGTTTTGCAGATTTACTGCAAAGCCTTTTTTGTTTATTTTACCCTACTTTAGGCCTGATACAAAACAAACCGCGTAATGATTCACGCGGCCAATCCGTCATTTGACAAGTTGTTTTGATTGATTTTTAAAAAGCTCTTTTCTTGCTATATTTTTTCAAGCGTATTTCCATAAAATCATGTCGTTTCCAGCTTAGCAATATCCACACAGACTTTTTCTTCCCGAATCGGAAGGTTGACAATCGCGGCCAATGAAGCCAACACCATATCGGCATACCACATCCAGAGATACTGTCCGTGATGATCCATAACCAAGCCACCCAGCCAGGCGCCGAGAAATCCCCCAATTTGGTGCGTAAACAAAGTTAAGCCAAACAGAGTGGCTAGGTATTGAGTACCAAAAAGTTTTCCTACCAGGCCAGCGGTGGGAGGCACGGTCGCAAGCCAGGTAAATCCGAGAGATGCGGCAAAGATATAGAAGGTCAGCACCGTTTTTGGCGCCAGCAGATAGATTCCGATCATAACGACACGACTGGCGTACATCACCGCAAGAATATGCTTCATCCGGTAACGTGACCCCAGAGAACCGGCAAACAGGCTGCCTCCAATGTTAAACAAACCAATGAGCGCCAGCGATGCGGCGGACACTGAGGCAGCGTGGCCGCAAAGAGCAACTTCACCCGGCAGATGCGTGACAAGAAACGCCACATGAAAACCACAGGTAAAAAATCCCGCATGCAGGCAGAGATAACTCCTATCGCGCAACGCAATGCGCAGTTGGCGCAACAAACTACCGGTCTCTGTTTTCGGCACGGTCGGAACCACAGGAGACCGCTCACCGCATAATATGGACGCCAACGGGATCGTCAGGAGCGTAGTGAGCGCCATCGTTAGCATGGCGGCAATCCAGCTAAAGCCGCTAATAATCGCCTGTAACAAGGGAGCAAAAAGAAATTGTCCAAAAGAACCGCCGGCGTTAATAAAACCACCGGCAAAAGCTCTCCGCTCCGGTTCAAGCCGCTGAGCCGTAGCGCCAATTAATATCGAGAAACTTCCCGCGCCTGCGCCTGCGGCGCTCAAAACACCAACAGTCATAATCAATGACCAGTTGGACTGCACCAACGAAGTTAAGGCCAGACCCGCGGCAAGCAAGACGGTGCCAAAGACAAGTACGCCGTAGGAGCCCCGTTTATCGGCAACGGCGCCAAATATCGGCTGTGCCAGCCCCCACATAAATTGCCCTACCGCAAGGGCAAAGCTGATGGACACGATGCCCAGTCCTGTCGATTCATCCAACGGCAAAACAAATAATCCCAACGATTGCCGGGCTCCCATCGTGATCGCCAAAATGGCTGCAGAGCTCAGCATAATTGCCCAAGCGGTACGATTTGAATGATTTGGCATCCCCTTCTCCTTTCAACGCAACAAATGGCCATCACCCAGCCGGATAATATTGCATGCCATCACAACACTAATGTTATATTGCTAAGTACTCCGCGTGCGACGCATACCCATTTCCCTCATGATCAATCATCAGATTCTGACTTTCAGCAAAGTCATGCTTCTATAAGTGTATATGCACATTTTAGTGTTTTGATTATAAAGGTTCTCTTCCTGCTGCGTCAATCTTTTTTCTCCAGTTTTCGGACCATTAATGCATTTACCCTAAAGAAATCACCCTTCCTCCTACCCTTTGTCTGAATGGAAGTTCAGGAAAAGGATCATTTACTGGTAGTGTTATTCTGGCCTTACCAAATAAGATAACGCCAGACAAAGGTTTCCCTTAGCCTGGCGCAAACACCATTACCACTTTACCCGTGAAATTATTCCTTTGATTTTTTTAGATTTTTTTCCGCTTCAACGACGGCCTGATCATACCTGGCAATTTTATAATCCAGACGTTCCATCGTTTTTTGCATTTCTTCCATTCGTATCGCCAGCTGCCGCCGCTGCTCGATTAACAGTTCTTTTCGTGCGGCCGCTGTGATCTCGCCCTGTTGAAACAGAGCGACATACTCAATCAACACTTCAATCGGCAGGCCCGCGCCTCGCATACATTTGGCAAATTCGACCCACCGGCAGTCTTCTTCTGTAAAATCCCTGATTCCGCTTTTATTGCGGTTCACACGCGGAAGCAATCCGATGCGTTCATAATAGCGGAGCGTATCCGGAGAAAGATCAAATTTTTCACTGACTTCTGTGATGGTCATAGGATTTCACCTCCACTTTACAAATTCAGTTTGCTCAGCCACTCGGCTACTTCGCTCTGCGAATTTTTCACGTCCCGGCCCCGAATGGCCACACCGTTCAGGATAGTGGACTGGGGACACAGTTTCGTGACGTCCGCAATACTTCGTCCGAATTGGCTCCCCTCGTGGGTACAAAACGGTATAACGGTTTTTCCGGCCAGATTATATTCCGATAAAAATTTCGACACCGGCATGGGCATCGTTCCCCACCAGATCGGATAACCGACAAAAACCACATCATAGGATTCCATGTTGGCGACTTTTGTTTTCAGTCGAGGCTGGATTTTTCCCGACAGTTCCTGCTGCGCCCGGTCCTTAACCGCTTCATAATCCTCAGGATACGGATCCACCGTCACAATTTCAAAGAGCTCGCCGCCAATGTTCGCCTGAATTTGGTTAGCCAATTCCCGCGTATTGCCGGAATGAGAAAAATACGCCACCAGTATTTTTTTCGAGGAGGAAAGAGGTTGTGCTTGCGCTTTGCTGATAACACTATTCGATGCATTTTGCCCGGCAACAGCGTTTTTTTGTTCCTGAGAAGCGTTGGCGTTGCTGTTCTTTTCGCCGTCGTTATTCGCCGCATTATTTGCTGTACCGCAAGCGGTGAGGCTAAGCGTCAGCAGCAGGTACAGCACCAGTATCATTATTTTATTCATCGTAGTCCCGTCTTTCATCAGTATTTAATTTAATCCACACCCATGGCGCTATGGCCTGGCGTGAAATTGGCTTCACTTTATATCGGACAGCTTTTCAGTCCATCTATCTACCGAAAGGATTCGATGTTTCAAAAACAGCCGCCACATCTTTCAAGCATTTAGTGATTTCAATATGCTGCGGGCAGTTTTGCTCGCACTGTTTGCATTCGATACAGTCTGATGCCTTGCCATAGGTTTTTGTATAATTGTCATAGTATACCCGCTGGGTGGAAAACATGGCGTTCAGCGCTTGCTTTTCCGCGTTGAACAGCGCGAAATAATTGGGAATGGCTATGTTTTGCGGGCATTCTTCCACACAATACTGGCAAGCCGTACAGGGAATAGCAATCGCTTCGTTAATCATGCCAACGGCCTTTTGGACAACGTCGTATTCGTCCGGTAACAACGGTTTAAATTCCTGCATATAACCGGTATTATCCAGCAGTTGCTCCATATCCGACATCCCGCTCAGCACCATGAAAACCCCCTCATGGCTGGCGGCGAAACGGATCGCCCAGGAAGGTACGGACATATCCGGATGATAGTCTTTGAACATCTGTTCCGTTTTTATGGGTACTTTGGCCAGCGTACCGCCTTTAACCGGCTCCATGACAATCACCGGCTTATTGTGTTTTCTCGCCACTTCGTAACATTTTCGCGACTGGATACTTTCATTGTCCCAATCCAGATAGTTAATCTGCAGTTGAACAAAGTCCACTTCCGGATGTTCTGTCAGGATTTGGTTCAGCAATTCGGCGTTGTCATGGTAAGAAAATCCTGCCTGGCGAATCTTGCCTTCTTTTTTCTTCTGCTGAATAAAGGCGAAACTGTCAAACTTCTGCGCAATCTCATAATGCGATACGCCCAAATTATGAATCAGATAATAATCAAAGTAATCCACGCCGCATTTTTCCAACTGTTCGTTGAAAATCCGTTCCTGATCTTCCCGCGTCTTCAAAAACATGGTCGGCAGCTTGGTTGCCAAAGTGAAACTATCCCTTTTATGGCGTTTTACCAACGCTTCCCGGACGGCGATTTCACTTTGGTTCATGTGATACATATACGCAGTGTCAAAATAAGTAAATCCTTTTTCCAGAAAAGTATCCACCATTTGGTTTAACGTATCCAGATCCACGCTGGCCGGATCATTCTGATTCTTCACCGGCAAACGCATACAGCCAAATCCTAATTTTTTCTGGTCCATATCGCTAGATTCTCCTTCATTTTTACTTACTTGGTTTCCCTTTTTATTTGGTGTATTACCAACTTAACTCTATCACCTGGACTGAACTCTAAGTCAAGGTTTTTTTAAGAATAAATTTAAAATTACAGCGCCGCCTGCACTAGAACAGTGCCGTTGGGATCGAAAAACATTGGCCCGGCCTATTGACTTGGAGTTCACCTCATGTTGCAACACAAAGTTCAGCGAACGCCTCATGGACTGGAGCGATAGAGGCAAGGAAACGACCACACAGCAAACCATGTTGAAAAAACGGGGAGATCCGCGTATATCACTAAGATATGCTGCGGATCTCCCCATATATCACCGTTATTTTGTTGCGTTGCTATCCCCACCACCAAGGTACACCCGCAAAACGTTAGGGATTTCCAGATCTCGGTGGCCGATACCATAACCAATTTTTTCTATGGAAAAATCCATCTGATCGGTAAATACGTCCACATTCGCCGCCAAGATCGCCGCTCCGGTGGGCGTGGTGGTTTCAAAAGCCACGATCCCTGATTTCACCGGGATATTTTTCAGGATTTCAACCGTTGCCGGCGCCGGAACAGGAATGATGCCATGGGCGCATTTCACAAACCCGCCCCCCACCTGAACCGTTGAAGCCATAATTTTATCCACTTCTAAATAATCCAGACACACCGCCGCTCCCACAATATCAACGATTGAATCGACGGCCCCCACTTCATGGAAGTGCACTTCATACAACGGCTTCCCATGAACCTTGGCCTCCGCCTCAGCCACTTTCATGAAAATCGCCAGACTGATTTTTTTTACCCGATCCGTCGTGCCGCTGTTCCGAATAATGTCTTCAATATCCTGCAGATTTCTGTGCACATGGTGGTCATGAGCGTTCCCGGCACCGGCGTCCGCCGGTGCTTCCGGATGATGGTGGTGATCTTGGTGATGTTGGTGATGCGAGTGACCATGGTCATGTTTATGTTTATGAGCATGCGCCGTCTCTTTTAGGACTACATCCACCCGGGTGCCACTGATTCCTTTTTTATCGTCTTTTTTTACCTGCAGCTCATATTCGGAATCCAGTTTGAGCTTGGACAATTCCCGCCTCAAATAGTCCTCATCAACGCCCAAATCCAGCAGAGCCCCCAGATTCATATCGCCGCTGATACCGCAAAAGCAATCATAATATAATATTTTCATAATCCATCCCCCTGTTTTTTTATTCATTTTGACAGGATACCATTTTTACTGCTGGATCATTCACCGGGCAGGCATTTTCACAGGCGCCGCAGCCAATGCATTTTTGTGCGTTTTTTATGTATTTCCACAAACGTCAATGTATCCCCTGAACCCTAGTTTACATCCTGCACTTAGCTCCATGTCAAGTTCTTTAATACGAAGGGCCTGCATTAAAGGTATAATAAAGAGCATATCCATCAAAATTTCCCTGTCCGGTCTGACTTAAGCAAAAAAATTTATGCACCCTATTGACTTGGAGCGGACTCAAGGATGTAATATATGATAATGTCCGGCACGCGAAATGCAGCCGGCAGTGACCCGTGCAATTGTCCATCACGAATAAACTCATATGAGGTATACTATGCAGTACAACAGTAAATCCTACACACCGAAGAAACGCCTCTGGCTGCGCTGGCTGCTGGCCGGCGCATTCCTTCTGATGCTGGCCATAAACGGAGCCGGTCTTTGGGCCGGAAACATGATCTATGAAGAAACAAGTGTCTTACATTCCCATTTACACCGGCAAAACATGGATCGGTTCAAAACCGTTATAAGCAATAAAGGAACAGATAGGCACTGGGAGGAACTTTCCATCGAATCCCGCTTTGGCTATTCTTTGCACGGAACATATATTCCCAATCCCCAAAGCACTGATAAAACGCTGATCTTTTTGCACGGCTTTACGGAGAGCCGCGCCGCCGGTCTGTATTATATGGACATTTATCTAAATTCCGGCTATAATATTTTGCTTGTGGATTCGCGGGCTCACGGCGATAGCGGCGGTGATTCGGTCACCTGGGGAAATTATGAGAAATATGACCTGGATCAATGGGTGGATTGGGTAAGCCAGCGTTTCCCCCATGGTGTAATCGGAGTGCACGGAATCTCGATGGGTGCGGCGACGGCGCTTATGCACGCAGAACTCAACGAAACCGGCAAACGGGTCGCTTTTTATATCGCCGACAGTTCTTATTCCGATTTCGAAACATTATTACTCATACAAATGAAGCAGCGCTTCTCGCTCTCAGGCACAGCGCTGCCAAAAATTTTACTGCAATACGCCAATGCGGCCGCCTATTTCAACTCCCGCTTTACTTTTTATCAGGCGTCACCCGTCCGTTCCGTACGCAACGTCACCACGCCGATTCTGTATATCCACGGCGAGGCCGATCATCTGGTTCCGGCCACCATGGCCCAGGAACTCTACTCCGCCACCAAAGGCCCCCGTCAGCTGTATATGTTCCCGCACGCGGAACACGTGGCCGCCATTTTCGATGACCAGGACCGTTATGGAGGAGTAGTGCTGGATTTTGTTCGTGCCGTTGAGCAGCATAGTTAAATTTGTCATCCATGAAAGGGGGCAATTTGTGAAAAACGCCCGTTTTAAATGTATTTTTTTAATCAGTTTTGCATTAAATTTCGCCATTTTTATTGCCGGCTATTTTATTTTGGAAACAACCCGGGAAGAAGCCGCCTGTGCAGCCGACAATATAGAATCCCCGGTGGTAAAACCGCTGCCTACCATACATTTTTCTCCACAAAATCAGGCTTCGTCAAAACCGTTCCTGACCTGGACCAAGGTCGAAGGGGCTGTGGCGTATGAACTGGAGCTCCTGGCGCAACCGCCGGAAAATCCGGCAAAACCGGCTTCTCCGCCCGACTGTTTGTTCTCAACAACCGCTATCTATGTCAACGGTTTTAACGCCAATCTGCCGGAGTATTTTACGGACATTTTTTTCTATTGGCGTGTTCGCGGCCTTGATATTGAGGGGAATCCCGTATCATCATTCTCTGATGCGGAAAAAGCGTATATGGACCGGCTGCAGACTTCCGTTCAGAAACCCGTCCCCACATCCATTTTTAATCAAAGCGCCAATACCGCGTTACTGTATCCGGTTTATTCCTGGATTCCGGTCGCCGGCGCCGACAAATACGAAGTCGAGATTTTGGATGCTTCGCCGGAGAATCCCAATGGGACGGAACCGTCACGTCATCGGATCGACGACGCCATCGCCACGGGTTTTGACTACTACGATAAGAATCCCCGCCTTGCCGAACACCTCCGCTATTGGCGGGTCCGGGGTCTCGACCAGGACGGAAATCCGGTGGGCGTATATTCCGATGCCGGGTCCTTGGGCGTCAGTCCTCTTATGCATTTTACGGTGGCGACATTTGGTGACAGCATCACTCATGGCGGCGGTAGCGTTTCCTATTCACCGGCGGACTGGGAATACAGCTACCAGTATTATCTTAATTTCCCCAGCATAAACCTGGGTAAGAGCGGTGATACCAGTCAAAGCACTGTCGAGAGATTTGAACAGGATGTTTTGCCTTTTCAGCCGCAATACCTGATCATTTTGACCGGCACCAACAGTCTGCGTGGCGGAACCACCGCAGCTGAGATCATAGATAATTTGCAAGAATTAAAAGAAAAGTGTCTCAGCAATAATATCCGTCCGGTATTTTTGACACTGCCGCCCATTAACCCGGGCAACATTCAAAAAATCTTTGGTGAATCCACCGTCCCGGACTGGCAGGAGCAAATGCGGCGGGTCAACGCTTTTATCCGAACCCAGGTGCATATTGATGTAGCCCGGGAAATGGAATCTCCCAATGGAATCCTGCCGGCAAAATTGGCAATTGACGGACTCCATCTGGATATTGAGGGGAAAAAGAAAATTGCCATGGCCATAAATGCCAACTGGAGCCGCATTGTCGGCTTGCCTTGGCCGGACGTAATCACCGGGGATTAACCGGGTATTGGCAACCTACCCGCACCGGTTAAAGATACAATTCTAATCCATCGTTTTAACCGCTGTGCCAATTTCATACCAAGAATTCCTTTTCAGTTCTAAAAACTTTGTATCAGGTGCATCCGCAGCAATGCATGCGGCAAGTTCATTAATAAGCACAGCGGCATTCAGTCCCCCGGGTATGTCCAAACCAAATTCGACAAGAATTTCTAAAAAATCATGGTGATGAGGGATCGCAATCTGCGGCCCGATGGCGCCAACAAGCTTCGAAATCTTTGCCGGCAAGTTTCCGGTCGCCTGAATGATCGCGATTGTGGGTTTTAATCCACGCAATTTATTGCATTGATCCTCCGTTGCCTGTCCGCCCCAAAGCAAAATGGTTGTGCCGTCCTTAGCCGTTACCAAATAGTTTAGCTGCTCCAGACAACCATACCAGTATGGTATTTCTTCTGCCGGTGGCCGCTTCAGTTTTTTGTTCAGTAACGCCAGTTCCGGATGATTGGCAAAACGTGTGCCATCCGGTGGCAGCACCACATGTCTGGTGGAAATGGCTTCCAGTGTACAATCTTCAAACTCGAATTTTTCTCCGCCACGCATGAGACAAATTCTTTCCGCCGGAAGATCGCATAATTTACATAACTCAACCGCGGACAAATCACCCACAAATACCTGGGACTTAAACTTTTTGGCAATCTCTTTAACGTCATTGACATGATCAAAGTGGATATGGGATATGAGCATATAATCCGCACCCATGACTTCACTTACTGAAAAATTTTTATTAGGTGAGCCGGTAATATACGGATCAGTCAGAATCACCTTGCCATTTGGCAACACGATTTCAAAACAATTGGTCGTTATCCATCTGATTTTGATACCACTGACGAGGTCTATTCGTTGCGGCATTCTAATTCCCCCTCCTGTTTTAGTACGCTTGCGGACACCAAATCAGATTTGGAGTACCGCAACATTTTTTGTTTGTCGAAATTCACAATTGTTATTGACCGGAGACCCGTTTATTTGGTTTAATACGGACATAAGTCACCAACACAAATCAATCTTTTCCTTTCTATTATAACTTATATTTTCTGTTTCTACGTTTCAATAATCTATAATAGGGATGCTTGGCGGAAAGAGAAAGAAGGATGAAGTTTGGAAATCATTCAGTGTGATAACGTAAATTTAAGCAAAAACGGTCAATCCCTTTTACAGCATATTTCCTTCGAGGTGCGACAGGGAGAACTGGTTGGGATTACCGGTCCTTCTGGTTCTGGTAAAACATCGCTCCTGCGCATGATCAATCTTTTACATAGCCCTACGGCCGGAACGATTCGGTACAAGGGTAAGGATATTATGGACTACGACCCCATGCAACTGCGCCGTGAAGTCGGATATCTACTGCAAAAACCATACCTGTTCGAAGGCACAGTTCGCGACAATCTTGCCTATCCTTATTTCATCCGGCAACAAACACCGAATGAAACGGAAATCACCGCCTACCTGACTCAGGTCAACCTGCCAACGACGATATTGGAAAAGCATGGCAGCGAGATGTCGGGCGGGGAACAGCAGCGGATCGCCTTGGTCCGGTCCCTGTTAGCCAAACCGGAAGTGTTGCTGCTTGATGAAATATCGGCAGCGCTGGACGAAGAAAATACGTTGATTATAGAGCGGCTGATCCAAACGGAACGCCAAGCCAAAAATACAACCGTGCTTTTTATTTCTCATAATACGGAGCAATTGCGCCGCCTGGCGGAAAAGGTGTTTTATCTCGAACAGGGACAATTGCGTTTCAAAGGTCCCGCACCGGAATTCTTCTTAACCCGGGGAGGTTTGAAAAATGAGTGATATGACGTTACCGTTGACGTTTAGCCTGGTACTCGTGGCATTGGCCATTTCCTATAAGGAAAAAATCGGCCTGGAAAAAGACATGCTTGTGGGCAGTCTCCGGGCTGTGGTTCAACTTTCCATCATTGGACTCGTCCTTTCCTTAAATTTATCTTTAATTTAAACAATGACCTTTGGACCAGCGTGATTTTGCTTATTATGGTTTATAATGCTTCAACGGTAGCGGCCAAACGTGGGGCCGGCATCGTCCACGTAAGGCTCATTTCATTCACGGCTATTTTTGTTGGTCTCCTCATCACATTAGGGGGACTTCTTTCCTTTCATGCGGTGACCTACCAACCCAGCGAAGTGATTCCTGTCAGCGGAATGGTCGTTGGCAATTCGATGGTGGCACTGGGGCTCTTATACCGAAATCTGTTGAGCAGCTTTACGGATCGCCACGATGAAGTAGAGGTGAAATTGTGCTTGGGAGCCGCTCCGCGGGAAGCTGCCAGAAATTTAATCCGCAACAGCATCAAAACGGCGATGGTGCCGACCATCGATTCCATGAAAACGCTGGGAATTGTCCAGCTTCCCGGTATGATGACCGGTCTGATTTTAGCCGGCACGGCTCCCGAAGTGGCTATTAAGTATCAAATCATGGTGGCGTTCATGCTTACAGGAGCCGTGACGATTTCCGCCTTCGTCGCCAGTTATTGGGCTTACCGCAGTTTTTTCAACAGCCGGGCACAACTTGTTGGCGAAAGAGGAATGTAAAGAAAAACCATCGGTTCTCAACTCTTTTCCCCTACTCGGGTTTGAAGAGAGTTACCGATGGTTTTTCTGTGCCTTTTTGTTTATATATGCGTTACACCCTAAACTGCGCCACTGCCGTCTGCAGTTCCTGAGCCAACGTCGCCAATGCCTGGCTCGAACTGGCGATTTCTTCCATCGACGCCAGCTGTTCCTCAGTCGCTGCGGAGACGTTTTGTGCCTCACTAGTCGATTTTTTACTCAGTCCGTCAATCTTATTCACCGAGGCCACAATTTTTTCGCTGCCGGTAGCCATTTCATGGACTGCTTGAGATATTTGCCGCACCTGTTCCGAAACATTGGTCACCAGCGTCGCTATTTCACGGAAAGATATGCCGGCCAAGTTCACTACATCTGCACCGGTTTTCACTTCCTGGGTACCTTGTTGCATCGCCAGAACAGCTGTGTCAGTATCCGCCTGGATTTCACCGATCAACCCGGCAATTTTTTTCGCCGCCTCTTCGGATTGTTCGGCCAGTTTCCTCACTTCGTCAGCCACCACCGCAAACCCGCGCCCCTGCTCGCCGGCCCGTGCCGCTTCAATCGCAGCATTAAGAGCCAACAGGTTCGTCTGACCGGCAATGCCGGAAATTGTATCGATAATCTGGCCGATTTCTTTGGATCGCTCACCCAGCTTAGCGACAACTTGGGCTGAAGTATTGACGGTCTGTTCTATTTGACCCATCTGGCAGACGGCCTTATCGATGGCCGCGCCGCCCTTAACGGCGCTGTCTGCTGCGGTTTCAGACTCCCCGGCCACTGCGGATACACTGGCGGCGATCTGTTGGATTCCGGCCGACATCTCGGTGACAACGGCGGCAGTATCATTGGCAGCGACCATTTGTTCCGTCGCGCCTTCCGCAACTTCCTGGATGGAGATAGCGATCTGGTTGGTTGCCTGAGAGGACTGCTCGGCGCTGGCGGTAAGTTCTTCGCTGGAAGCGGCCAGGTGTTGAGCGTTGATAGATATCTGTTTGATCAGGACATGGACGTTACGAACCATTTTTTCGAAGCTCTTGCCCAGACGACCGATTTCGTCATTGGAGTTGATCTCCAGGCTGGTTAATGACAGGTCACCACCCGCAATCTTGTTGGCGGCCTGGTCCAAAATCTGAATAGGGGCCACAATTCGTCTCACAAACCAGGCAATAACAGCGGCGGCAAGAATCATGACAACCACGACCGTGATAAAAGAAATCCATGACAACGCCGTCATACCTTCCATGGCTTCTGTAACCGGCAAACTGACCGCTAACGACCAGCCGGCATTTTTGACCGGGGCAAACGCCACCATTTTTTCCACGCCGTTGTATTCATAAACGCAGACATCTGTTTCGCCTTTGACCATACGCTCCACTGTCTGCCGTAACGTCGGCGGCAGTTTTTCATTTTTCAGAGGATTGTCCTTCATGACCAGTTCTTTATCAGGATTAGCCACTGTCAGTCCATCACTTTTCAACATGTAGGCATAACCTGTTTTGCCGATTTTTACCTCGCTAACTTTTTTAGAAACCTCACTCAGATCGATGCTGCCGAAAAATGCTCCCGCCACTTTACCGTCCGCCGTCTTAACCGGCGATGCGAAAACGGCTACCAATCCACCAGTGGCGGGAGAAATCACGGGATCCGACATCGCCGGTTCGCCTCGCAGCGCTTTTTGAATGTATTCTCTTGCACCAAGTTTAACGGCCACCGCGTTGGAATCAAATCCATCCCCGGTTGTATTTACATACCCCAAAGCCGCATATTTTCCATTGCTTTTGACTGCGTAGGACAAAAACGGCAGAATCTGTTCCTGATTCCCCGTTTGAAGAACCGGTGTCAAAGCCAATGCCGCCACTTCACGTTTGTACATCTCAAGCCAGTCATTGATATCCCCGGCTGAATTGGTAGCCAAAGTCCTGATTTCATTGATAGTACTCTTATAGATAAGTTCACGGGCTTTCCAATAATTCAGTCCACCCAAAGTTCCCAAAGCCGCAAGAAAAATGATCAAAATAATTACGGTTAGTTTCGCTTGGATACTTTTCAAAATAAACTCTCCTTATCCTGTTTATTTATCACTGCAAAAACTCATGGCGATGGTTTATGTCGTCACCTTGCCTGCCCCGCTGTCTATCGGGAGATTAAGTCTATATGAAGTTTTACATAGTGTTCACCTGCTTTCGTTTTATTTTCACCATCACGAAATCAGTTACCGCCATTCTATTGCATCCCCGTACCTTCAACAGCGGCAAAAAAAAAGAATAACCACCCGACTGCATTTAAAAAGTTTATCTGCAACCTGGCGGTTATTCATCTGACTAAAAGTTTCCAATCCAGAATTTCACACTATGTCCTTGGATCAGCTTCTCTTTTACAGAAGAACTAATATATCCTTGCCGCTAGAAGATAAACGTTATTAACGCTAACTCTTCTCTCTGTTCTTCTTAATTCCTGCAATAAACCTGATCAAAATAACAATTTAAAAGTATTGGTCTGCAGCCACAATAACCAGGTCGTTCCGGATTTTCATCCGCTACCGGACCTATTCAAACTTCGGTCGGCCACAATCCAGCTAGATTTACACTCCATAGAATAAAAAGCTCAGGACTTTGTACGTCACACCGCTGGCAATGGCGCTAAAGGGAATCGTAATACACCAGGCCATCAGCATCTGCTGGGCCGTAGTCCAGTTGACCGCCTTAATGCGCTTATTGGCTCCCACTCCCATAATGGAACCGGAGACCACATGGGTGGTGCTGACCGGCAAATGCAGTACGGTAGCCACCATAATGACCACGGAAGTATTCAGGTCGGCGGAAAATCCACTCATCGGATTGAGTTTTGTAATTTTACCGCCCATGGTTTTGATTATTTTCCAGCCGCCCACCGACGTTCCCAAGGCCATGGCCAGCGCACAGCAAATTTTGACCCAGGTGGGTACAGAAAACGTAGAGATGGTTCCCGCGCTTAACAAAGCCAGGGTAATAATCCCCATAGATTTCTGGGCATCGTTGGCTCCGTGCGAAAAAGACGCCGCCGCTGCCGATAGGATCTGCAGACTTTTAAATCGTCCATTCATTTTTTCCGGTTTCATTCTCCCAAAGAAAAAATTAATCGTTCCCATGACCAGATAACCTGTCGCAAGCGCAAACAACGGTGAAAGCACCAACGACAAAATAATGATTTGCACTTCGGGAAAATTAATGGCCTGAAGGCCCACACCCACAATAAGCGCCCCCAAAATCCCGCCAATCAGGGCATGTGAGGAACTACTGGGAATACCAAACCACCACGTAAGCAAATTCCACAGTATAGCCCCCGTCAACGCGGCAATAATGACAGATTGATTAATCATTGAGGCGTTGGTTACGATGTCGCCGCCGATGGTTTTCGCCACCCCGGTGCTGATCAGCGCGCCGGTGAAGTTGAGCACGGCAGCCATGATAATGGCCTGATACGGTTTGAGCGCTTGCGTCGTTACCGACGTAGCAATCGCATTGGCCGTATCATGAAAGCCGTTGATAAAATCAAAAAGCAATGCAAAAATCACAACAACGACGACAAAATGGCTTTCAAACCAATATCCCGGCAACATATCAAACATATTTCATAACAACCCCCCTCAATAAAATAGCCACGTTAGCATATAAGCCCTGTACCTTCTCCATTTGCATCAGCAAATCCTGGCGTTTCAAGCTTTCGCCCGACAAATCCTGGCATAAAATATTTCCGATACTCTGGCGGTACAACGTTTGGGCATTTTTAGCAACCGCAACGATTTTAAGACACATATCATCAATTTTATCCGCGTGCTTTTTCAGTTTGGGGAGTTCGCTGATTACCCGGCAGAAAATTTGAGTACTTTGCAGAATATGCCCCGCCAGTATTTTATCCTCCGCTTCAACCGTCTGAATCGATGATGTCACGATTCTTTCCAAAACACCTCGTTGGCTCTCAGCAATATCGCACAGCTTACAGGAAATCCTGTAAATATCTTCCCGATCAAGCGGTGCAATAAAAGTGTTGCGTAATTCAGCCAGAATTTTTTCCCCGCCATCACGCACTATGCTCTCCAGTTTCTCGTTTTGTTTCAGTTTCACCGCTGCATCGAGCGGTTGATTAATTCCGTCAACCAGCAAAATAGCACTTTCTTCCAATGCATGCATGTTCTCCTGCAAAAAAATCAGCATTTCATTGTCTTTAGGCGTCAACGATTTAAAGGCAAATAACATTTCCTTCAATCCCCTCATAAAATAATACTTCATCCGGCATTGCATCAAATTAAGCTTGCCGACGCACTGCCACAGTGTAAAACCTTTCTGTCAAAGTAATGTATTTCCTGCTCTCTATCGCACAGTTAACGCATTGTTAACACGGTCTTCATTTTTCTTAATCTTCCGTTAATCGTTTTGCGATTTTTGGTCATTTTTTGCAACAAGGACGCCGCAATAGCCTTTATTTTTATTTTCCCCCGTTTTGTTTTCTTTTTGTTAACTTTGTTAATTTTGTCACACAAATAGCGTTTCGCCGGTTGGGCGCGTTGAAATCAGCTTTTGAGGATGGTAAGATTGTCCTGGGTTAAAAACTTTGCGTTTCCCTATTTTTTATATCAAGGAGGCAACCGTCAACTATGGCTCTATTTGCACCTGCAATGCCCCGCACTCGGTTTCGGCTGACAGAAGTGATCATCTTACTTTTCCTGTTCACTTTACTATGTTCAGTGATCAGTCTGGGCGCCGGAATGGATGTGGATTTTTCTCCGAATGACCAACCGGAGATTTCTCTTGATCCTTCCATGTTGCCTTATTATGCCGGGCGATCTCTGCTACGAATGTTCATTGCCTTTGGCGCTTCTTTAATCTTCACACTGGTCTACGGTTATGTTGCCGCAAAAAATCGGACGGCAGGAAAAGTAATGATTCCCCTGTTGGACATGCTGCAGTCGGTCCCGGTCCTGGGTTTCCTGTCTGTTACCATCGTAGGCTTTATGGCTTTGTTCCCCGGCAAGCTGCTGGGAGTGGAGTGCGCATCCATCTTTGCCATTTTTACCGGCCAGGCCTGGAATATGGCGTTTAGTTTTTATAATTCTCTCACTACCATCCCCAAAGATTTGCAGGAAGCTGCCGATGTCCTGCGCATGAACTGGTGGCAGCGGTTTATCCGGCTGGAAGTTCCTTTTTCCATGATCGGACTGGTCTGGAACAGCATGATGTCATTCGGCGGCGGCTGGTTTTTTCTGGCGGCCAGTGAAGCCATCAGCGTCCTGGGAGAAAACATCCGCCTGCCGGGAGTGGGCTCCTATCTGGCCGCCGCGATCGAGGCAGGTGACATGACCGCGATCATTGCGTCCATCATTACCATGATTGTGATGATTATCGCAGTGGATCAGTTTTTTTGGCGACCAATCGTGGTTTGGAGCCAACGGTTCAAAATGGAACTGACGGAATCGACGGACGCACCGACCTCGTTCGTTTATACTATTTTACATAAATCCTCAGTCGCTGCCATTTTTACCAAACTGCTATTATTACCGTCCGGAAAATTGTTAAATTGGCTCTTCAACCATTTAGCCAATTTTTCCGGAAATACCGCTAAAAATATCCAATCAATTTCCACTCCTTTTACTGCCCGTTTTGTCAAATTGCTGTTTGCCATCTGCTTTCTCTGGTTCATTAAAAACCCGGCCTGGGAAGCGGTCCAACTGATATCCACTCTCGACAGCAACTCTTTTTGGCAGGTTATTATTTTGGGGGCGTTAACGCTGCTAAGAGTTTTGCTGGCCGTTTTGCTGGGCGCTCTGTGGACCATTCCGGTTGGCGTCTGGATCGGTCTGAATCCAAAATGGGCAAAATTTTTACAGCCGCTAATTCAAATCTGTGCTTCTTTTCCGGCGAATATGCTGTTCCCTTTTGCCACTATTTTATTTATAAAATACCAGATCAATTTCGAGTGCGGTTCCGTTGCCCTGATGATGTTGGGTACTCAGTGGTACATCCTGTTTAACGTCATTGCCGGAACAATGTCGATTCCCAACGATTTGCACGAAGCCGGCGCCATTTTCAAACTGCGCGGTTGGCGAAAATGGCGCACACTAATCCTGCCCAGCATCTTTCCTTTTCTGATTACCGGCGCTATCACCGCTTCCGGCGGTGCCTGGAACGCCAGCATCGTCTCCGAACTGGTCAGTTGGCACAACGACAAACTGGCCGCAACCGGATTGGGTGCGTATATCAGCAAAGTAACCGAACAGGGCGACTGGGCGGGAATTATTTGGGGAATTACCGTAATGTGTTTATTCGTAGTCACCATTAACCGTTTTGTCTGGCGGCGCCTGTATCGGCTCGCCGAAGTAAAATATCATCTTGATTAACCCACAGCTAAATGTGCTTGGCAGAATCCCGAACGGTAAAAACTCTGATCACCATTACACGAGGAGGCTGGATATGAAATCTCTCATCGAAATCTGTAACGTCGGCAAAACCTTTGCCAAAAACGGCGAAGATCACGCCCCGGTACTGGAAAATATTAATCTGCAGGTAAACGAAGGTGAATTTTTAGCCATACTGGGTCCCTCCGGATCCGGAAAATCGACTTTACTCCGCATCATTGCCGGACTGGTGCCGGCTTCGCAGGGAACGGTGTCTTATCTGGGTCGGCCAATTAGCGGCGTCAATCCGGGAGTCGCCATGGTGTTTCAATCCTTCGCCCTCTTTCCCTGGCTGACCGTCATTGACAATGTCATGCTGGGACTGGAACTGCAGAATCTTTCGCCCGCTGAAAAAAGAGACAAGTCCCTCACCGTTATTGATATGCTGGGCCTCGATGGTTTTGAAAATGCTTTTCCCAAGGAATTGTCGGGCGGAATGCGGCAGCGGGTCGGCATTGGCCGGGCCTTGGTCAGCGACCCTGGTGTATTACTGATGGATGAAGCATTTTCGGCTCTTGATGTTTTGACAGCGGAGAACTTACGCCGCGATTTGTTAGAACTTTGGCTGGATCATAAAATACCGACCAAATCCATTATCCTGGTTACCCACGGGATTGAAGAAGCCGTCTACATGGCGGACCGCGCCATTATTCTCTCCACCGGACCAGCCACTATTATCGAAGAGCTGCCGATTACCATTCCCCGCTGGCGGGAAAAGAAAGCGCCGGACTTCATCTCCTTGGTCGATCACATCTACTCCCTGATGACGAAAAAGCCAATTTCTCCTGCCGAACCCACCGTGGCCGAAATCAAAAAAATCACTGTTCTTCCTCAGGTTTCTGCCGGTGCGTTGACCGGTTTCTTAGAACTGCTGGAAGACCGTAATGAAAAAACAGACCTTTATAAGCTGGCTACCGATCTACTGATGGATATTGAAGATTTCTTCCCTATTGTCGACTCGACCAGTCTTCTGGGCTTTACCAAAGTCACCGACGGCGATATCGAGCTGACCGCCGACGGCGTGGAATTCGCACAGGCGACGGTCCTGGGCCGCAAGGAACTGTTTGCCCGGCAGTTGTTGCTGCATCTTCCTTTTGTCAAACAAATACTCAATGTGCTGCAATCCAAATCCAACAAACATATGAATATTGAATTCTTTGAAGACATATTGAGCCGTCAGCTTGGCGAGGAAATGGCAAAAACACAGATTGAAACCCTGATCAGCTGGGGGCGTTACGCGGAGTTAATTGACTATGATAAACACAAGCGTCAAATTTATTTGGAATAAAGTATAGGCGACTAAGCCCGGGGCCTTAGCGATATACCGCCTTCCGTGAAAACTAAAGGGGAAGCACCCAGCATTATATGTGCCGGGTGCTTCCCCTTTAGTTGATATCCCTGCTGAAAATGCAAATAATATGCATTCCAACGTTTCTCTACATTACGGTTTCCCGGCAAACTCACGCACCGGAATTTTCAGAACCTGGCCCGGCTGAATCCGGGCATTTTTATCCAACTGGTTAATCTCCCGGATAGCGAACACCAATTCCCGTACATCTTCCCGGGGAGCGGCGAGTCGGGCCGCAATACTCCAGACGGAGTCACCCGGCGCTACCTGACAAATTTCATAGCGTGCCGGTGCATTATCCCGTGATGCGGCGTAAACGGTACCCAGACAAAGTAACAAACCTAGTAATAACCCGCAAAAGAATCTCATCATTCGTCTCACTCCTTGCGAACATTTGTTCTGGTGTCATTATAATAACACGTACATATGTTCTGCGCAAGAGTTTTTTCGAACAAACGTTCTCTTTTTTTAGTGACACACACCACAACGGTGACAAGCGGAATGGCAGGGTTCGGTGAATAGTTCTTCGCCAGCCCGCTGATATTCCTGCCATAAATAAGCCCTGTCCACTCCCGGCTGCAAAACTTCCCAGGGAAACATTTCATCTGGCGTCCTAAACCGGTATAAGTAGTCCGCTGCCTCCAGTCCCTGCTGCTTCATTGCTGACTTCCAGCCTTTCACGCCACCGGCGGCAACTGCATCCTTCAGCACAGCTCCCAGTCGCCGATCTCCCCGGGCCAGCACTGCTTGGACATAGGCTTCCCGTGGCGATTCCACCAGCAGTTCAATTCCTTTTACCTGTTTAAATTCATGCTGCAATTGTTTGATTTTTGCCGTCACTTCCTGTTGCAGAGCCATCGGCGACCACTGAAACGGCGTAAACGGTTTCGGAATAAACGGATTGACACTCAGCGTCAAACGGCCGTGACCGCCACTTCCCCGCATCCGGTTCTTTACTGTCAGCGCCAACCGGACGATGGCCGCCAGATCTTCATCCCGCTCTTCCGGCAGCCCGATCATAATATACAACCGAATGTGGGGAATACCGGCTGCCATCGCCATATCCACCGCCCGCAGCAATGTTTGTTCATCCAGTCCTTTATTGATCACCCGCCGCATTCGCTCACTGCCCGCCTCCGGCGCTAGGGTCAGCGTCCGATGCCCGCTGTCTTTCAGCGCCGCCACCAATTCCGGCGTTAAACTGTCAGCCCGCAGTGAAGCCACGGACAACCCCATGTCCTGCCGCCGTATCCAACCGCAAAGTTCATTGATTTCCGGATAATCAGAAATGGCCGCTCCCACCAGCCCCACTTTTTTCCGAAATTCCCCAGCCCGTTTCACCGCTTGTTGTAAAACATCAAGGGAACGGTTGCGTGGCCGCCGGAAACAATAGCCAGCCATGCAAAAGCGACAATGTCGGCCACAGCCCCGGGCCACCTCCATCAAAAACATATCTTTAAATTCCGTATTCTCAGTAAAAATCACGGCTTCCGCCGGATATCGGTCCAAATCCCGGATCCATCGCCGTTCGATCTTCGCCGGTACCGCTGCCAGGGTTTCCATACCGCTGAACCGTTTTTCCGCCGAGTACACTGGCTGGTAGAAGGATGGAACATAGATTCCCTTCAGTGCCGCCAGCCGCAACAGCAACTCCCGGCGTGAAAGGTTCTGTTCCCGCCCCTGGTAATACGTATCCAGTAATTCGTGAATCACTTCTTCGCCTTCACCCACCACGCAAAGGTCGACGAAATCAGCCAAAGGCTCCGGGTTAAAAGTGGCACAGGGACCGCCGATGATCACCAGCGGATGCCGTTCATCCCGCTCTGCCGCCAATAATGGAACCCGCCCTAATTCCAGCATTTCCAACAAGTTAAAGTAATCCATCTCAAAGGAAACGGCAAACGCAATTAACGGAAATTGATGCAGTGGCTGCTGCGTTTCCACGCTGAGCAGCGGCGTATTGGTACGCCGGTGTTCAGCCCGCGTTCGGGAATCCGGCAAGAAAAAGCGTTCGCACGCCGTATCCCCCCGCCGATTAACCTGTTGATAAATAATATGCAATCCCAGATTGGACATTCCCACGTGATAGCTGTTGGGATAGGCCAGCGCCATTGGACTGCGCCCACGGGTGAAAAAAATGGGTTCGCCCGTTTCCTGGCGACGGATTTGCTTTAATTGTTCCTTCAGCTCCCAGGACATATTACCTCTCCTCCAAATAAGGAAGCAGCCTGCGCAATAGCAGGCTGCACTCCTTTTTATGCGCCCAGACGGCCGCTCATATCCGACCAGAGAACCACCTTACCCGCTGCTAACGACTGTTGCACATCAATCAGACGCTGGTTGCGTGAACCCCGGAAAGCCAACTGCAAATCCCGTTCTTCGTGCCGATAAGGTCCATCCACCAACAGATCCACCGAATTCAGCAAGCGTCCAATAGCCGGTTGCTTCCGGGCTTTTTCCCGCAGTTCTTCATAGAGGAACCCCGAATAGGCCACGATATTCAGTCCCACGCTACGAATCCGCTCCGCTAATGGAGCCAGCGCCTCCGCCTGCAAAAAAGGTTCGCCGCCGGAGAATGTCACACCCCGGATCAAACGGGTCTGAAGAATTTGTTGAAACACACTTTCCGTATCAACCGAATACCCCCCCGAGGGATCGTGCGTTGCCGGATTATGGCAGCCGACACAATGATGGGGACATCCCTGGGTAAAAATCACAAACCGCATGCCCGGTCCATCCACTAAACTTTCCCGAACGATTCCCGCCAGACGCAAATTCCCCGCTCTCACCCAAATTCGCCTCCATGCTTTAAAAATATCCTTTAACTAATTCCGTGCTCTCATGTATCATCCCGGTTCTCGTCCATCCGGTTCACCGAATTTACGTAACCAGTTCCACGCCGTATTCGCCGGACTCCCACTTTACCGCAGGAAGGACAGTTATTGCTGTCAATAACCCCAAGGAAACCACAGCTTTCACAAAAGTCTACCGGGAAGTTGAAACCGGCGTAACCGAAGTCACATTTATGCATATGATGGATAATGTCTTCCAGCGCCTCCAGATTATTCACCGGCGGCGAAGAAAATTCAACATAGCTGATATGGCCGGCATTGGTATATTTGTGGTACACGCCCTCAATGCGGACTTTATTGTAAATATCAATCGGATAGTTTACCGGAACATGGAAGGAATTTGTATAATACTCTTTATCGGTCACACCCGGAATAATTCCGTATTCCTTGTAATCCATTTTGACAAACCGCCCGGACAATCCTTCCGCCGGCGTCGCCAGTAATGTGTAGTTCAAATCGTAATGTTCCGCAGCCCGATCCAGTTTATTACGCATAAACGCCACAATCTCTTCACCGAGAATCTGGGCGTCCTCATTCTCGCCATGATGACAACCAATCAACGCCACCAACGTTTCCGCCAGGCCGATAAAGCCCACTGACAACGTACCATGCCGGATCACCGGAGCGATTTCATCGGTCGGTTTTAGTCGTTCCGAATCCAGATACAAGCCCTGCCCCATCAAAAAAGGCATATCGCGCACTTTCAGGTGCGCCTGAACCTGGTAACGATGATACAGTTGCTCACAGGCCAAGTCAATCATGTCGGCCAGACTTTGATAAAACTTCATAAAGTTCCGTTCCGCTTTAATCGCCAGCCGCGGAAGATTAATGGTTGTAAAACTCAAATTCCCCCGGCCATCGGTCACCGCCGGTCCGCAACGATTGGCCATAACCCTCGTTCTGCAACCCATGTAGCCTACCTGATCACCATATTCCTTATTAAAAGAAGAATCCATGAAGCTGAAGGTGGGATTCAGCCGCTGCGCCGCCACCCGGATAGCCAGCTGGAACAAATCGTAATTTGGATCTCCGGGATACAAATTCACTCCCTGTTGAAGGCGGAATATGATATTGGGGAAAATCGGATTTTCACCACGGCCCAACCCTTTTTCGTAAGCCAGTAAAATATTCTTGATAACCATCCGGCCGGCCGGGCTGGTATCGGTACCTACATTGAGGCTGGAAAACGGCACTTGTGCTCCGGCCCGCGAATGCATACTGTTCAGGTTATAAATCAGCGCCTCCATGGCCTGATATATCTCTTCTTCGCCAGCTTCGCCCATAAAACCGGCCATATCTCTATCAAAAAAGGCAAAGGATTGACCGCCATGCATATCGTTTTGTGAGCTTTGCAGGATAATGGCTGCCAGCGCCGTCGCCGAACCCGGCCGCTTGGGCGGTCGAATGAATCCATGTCCATTGTTAAAACCGTTCTTCAACAATTTCCCCAATGGGATTTGCACACAGGTCAATGTCTTGCCATAGAAATCCAAGTCATGAATATGAAAATCCCCGCGCAAATGAGCCTGGGAGATATGTTCCGGAATCAGGCGGGTCAGATAGTACGCCTTACTGGCTGAACTGGCAATCTGCAGCATCTTGGCCGAGGGCGAATTGGAGACATTGGCGTTCTCCCGATTGGTTTCCACCAGAATTTCCGCGACCGCATCCATCAGCTCCGATTTGGCATCCCGCATACGCGTTCGTTTGTCCCGATACAAAATATAAGCTTTGGCGGTCTTGGCGTGACCTTTTTCAATCAAAATCTTCTCCACCGCGTCCTGAATATCTTCAACGCTGAACAAGCCGCCGTTAAATTTTTGTTTTAAATAACGCAAAACATCCAGCGTCAATTCCATCGCCAGTTGCTTATCCGCGCCGCCGACCGCTTTGGCGGCTTTGTAAATGGCCTCCGTGATTTTGGCCTCATCAAAAGAGACTTCCCGTCCATCCCGCTTTTTTATCTTCGTGAACATTCTTTTCCCCCACTTCAATTGACCCTGTTTTGGGCCTTCATCAAATGCTCCAGTTCCTGCATAAAGTTCTGAATATCAGCAAACTGGCGATAAACCGACGCAAAGCGGACGTATGCCACCTGGTCAATCTCTTTTAGATTTCGCATAATCATTTCTCCAATATGCACCGTCTGAACTTCCCGTTCCAGGCCGTTGCGGATTTCCTTTTCCACTTTTTCTGCCAGCGCTTCCACCATACCAAGAGATACCGGACGTTTTTCGCAAGCCCGCAATAAACCATTGATGATTTTTGACCGGTCGAACATTTCCCTCCGTCCGTCCTTTTTCACAACCATCAACGGAATTTCCTCCACCATCTCATACGTGGTGAAGCGTTTGGCACAGGAAGAACATTCCCGGCGCCGGCGAATGGATGAACCTTCGTCAGCAGCCCGGGAATCAATCACCTTAGTTTCGGCAAACCCACAAAAAGGACAGCGCATAGCGGTTCTCTCACTCCTTGTTGCATTCAATACGAAGTATTGATATAATAATGATAGCGAAACGCTTTCATCTATATATTGTACCACCAATTATATTAATACG
>DATMYQ010000194.1:0-4321 GCA_035560935.1 Patescibacteria group bacterium
GTTCAATAATGATATTATAGATCACAAGAGTTTTCTTCATCAAACGAGCGGGATATCAAAAGCCCCCAACTGTGGAGGATATAAAAAATGGACATACGAGTATATGAAACTTTTCTGGAAGTGGCGAGATTGAGCAATATCACTCAGGCCGCCGAACAACTGAATTTCACACAACCGGCTATTACCGCGCAGATTCGGATGCTGGAAGAACACTATGGCGTTCTTTTGTTTGAGCGCATAGGCAAGAAAATCTATATTACGGAGGCTGGCCGCGAACTGATCACATATGCGGAGAAGTTATTAGGGGTATACAATGATAGCCATGCTGCCGTGATGCAGTTTTCCGATAAAAATATTCCCATAAAGATTGGCGCGTCCACTTCGGCGGTCAGCTATATTCTCTCGCCGGTATTGCTGGAATTCCAAAAATGCGGAACCGGCTCGGTAATTGTGGACATCTGCAGTAATTTGCCTGTCACTGCGCAGGGTCTTCTCGATAATACGTATGACATGGCGGTTGTACATCATAAAATTAAAAGCAATCAAGTGATTCAATTTGATCTGTCCCATGAAAATCTGGTGTGGGTTGCCAGTGCGGATCTGGTTGCGGCGAACGGGAACAGCCGGGATATACGGCGTTATCCGTTTATTAATTTTCGCACCGGCTGCGTGTACCGGACCATTATTGAGGAAGGCATCGATGAAAAAGACATTCATCCGGTGATTGAATATAATGATGCGGAAGCAATAAAACAGGCGGTTCTTGAGGGTATGGGTGCCAGCATATTGCCCTATGTATTGGTGGAATCGCTTTTAGCCGACGGTACTTTTGTTGAGCTTACTCATGTGCCGCGGCTTACTTTCACCATGTCTATCGCGTGGCGTAAGGGTAAAGTGATTACGCCGGCGTTGCGGTCACTTTTGTCCATTTTTGCCGGAAACGCCGTAAGCCAGCGGGAATTTACCGACTATCTGCATGCCGGATCATAATGTATTTTTATATTGTTCATAAGCAGTCGTGATTTCACGCCATCTGTCATTACGCGCTATACTCTTCTTAACAACTGTCAGGGAGGCGTGTGGGATGCGGGCATGTAGCTGGGTTTGTACCATTGGTATTGTATGTTTACTCATCAACCAATTTTACCGGGGCGTGGACTGGGCGCAACTGATTATCGGCGGCATTGTCGCCGTCGCTGTCTGGACGGATTCGGAGCGTTGGCGGCGGTACCAGTTGCGGCGGAGAAAACATGGATGAACGGCAACGGCAGGCCAGGTTGGCGATCCCGGCGGCGGATCTTTTTAAAACGGGATTATCGAACGGGATTGTCGTTGTCTTGCGCCTGGCAAAAACCATCCTGCCCGCGATTGTCTTTGTGTCATTGCTGCAAGTCACGACGCTTCTGAACATCATCGACCATCTTTGTGCGCCGCTGATGCAACAGGTAGGGTTGCCGGGCGAAGCAGCGGTTGCCTTCATTGTCGGAATTTTCAGCAGTATTTACGGCGGAGTTGGCGCGATGCTGCTGTTGCCGCTTTCCTACAAAGAACTAACCATTTTAAGCACGATGATTGTATTTTGTCATGCCGGCTTTATGGAATCGGCCGTGGTGGTGGAAGCCGGCGCCAGTGGTCTGCTGATCTTTTCTCTGCGACTTTTCGGCGCTTTTTTGTCAGCATGGCTGATTCATGTCTGTTGGATATAGGAGGTGGCGCGAATGATGCTGATGGAAGCCATGGCCCAGGGGTTAATTGTCGGGATCATCACGGTGGGTAAGCTGGCAATGATTATTTTGCCCCTCATGGTGGGGATTGAATTTGCCAAGGAATTTGGCTGGCTGGAGATCCTGTCCCGGCGTTCCGTTTGGTTCACCCGCGCGTTTCACTTGCCGCCATCCGCTGCATTGCCCGCCTTTGCAGGTTTGTTTATCGGCATTGTGTCCGGAAGTGGCATCATCCTGCAGATCGCCAAGGAGGAACGCTATGCCCGATCGACGCTCACCATCCTTTTTGTAATGGTGGGTATCTGTCATTCCCTGCTGGAGGAAACCATCCTTTTTGTCGGGCTGGAGGTTAATCTTTTTCTGGTAGCCGGCTCCCGTCTGATCGCCGCTCTTGTATTTTCCTATATTTTTTCCCGGATAGTAACACCCGCCTATTCTCCGGAGGAGCAAGCGACGGACTCTTTGAGAATATGAAGGCGCATTCGTGAAACAAAGTCACCTGGCGTTAGCGGCAGGTGACTTTGTTTTGTATAGTCAGGAATCGAAACGAAGCTGCAAAACGCAGGTGCCGTTTTGCGCAGAGGTTTCCAATTTATCTGCGTATTTGCGCATCATAAACCCGGATAAATGAATCAGCGTGTTTTCATCGCGCAGCAATTCTTCTTCAGTAGGCCTTTTTTTCGGACACTCCATCAAGGTACCGGAGTAAATAATTTTGACCTCCAGCTGGTATTCGTCGAACCGAATATCCAAACTTATCGGTCCGGCGGAAACCAAATCCAGCTCTGCGGCAGTTTCCACAAATTCAATAATTGCTGAGGAGGCCCGATGAATTACTTCGCCCCGGGCGCCCCAGGCAGCGCCGTTGCTTTCCATGAATTGGATGACTTTGTCGGTGGCATCGCTTCCCAGGGTCAGCTCTAAAGTTCGCGTTTGTTTGATTCCGATACGAAATAATAAGTTCAACAAAATAGCGCTAAGAGACACTACCGTTAGGGATGAGCTGAGAAAAGGCCGCAATATTTCAGGAAATTGCAGATAAAGCTGTGGTAGTGAATCCACACTTAAACCGAAAATCAACGATAAGCCGACGACGAAGATTTTGCGGTCATCCAACATGCGCGAGGTGATAATTTGAAAGCCCTGAATGATAAAATAGCCAAGGTTGACCAGCAGTACTGCACCCATGACGGGTGGCGGCATAATGGACAGTAACGCCGCCGTTTTCGGAAAAAACGCCATAACTATAAACACGCTGCCGAGCAGATACGCCAGATGACGACTGGTTACTCCGGTGGCAATCGATAATCCCACACTGCTGGAGCTACTGTTTAGCCCCATACAGCCAATGATTCCACAAAAGGAGGTTCCGATACCTTCGGCAAAAACTCCGTTTCCTACGTTACGGATATCCACACGCTTCCAGTGAGCATTATTGGCTTTTTGGCAGATAGCCAAATTTCCCATCGTTTTCAATGAAGAACAAACAACCGCGATCAGAAAAACCGGCAATAGCCTGGCATCAAAAGACCAGGAAAGCGGTAACCAGGGAAGTGCCAGCAACGGAGCTTCACGCAACTGGTTCATATCGCTTGCGGTTAGGATTCCGCCGGTGTAGGACAAGATATATCCCAGTACGATACCCACAAAAATGGAATACTGCTTTAGGATGGCGCTGCCCCATACGTTTAGGGAAACCATGATCGACAATGTGATCAGTCCGATCCCGGTGGAGGTTATATCCAGTGAGGGGTGTTGGGCACTGGTGCCAAAAATCGCGGAAACCCCGGGGGCTATACCGGCAATACCGGTCATTGCCACCATTAATCCAGCCACTTCAGTGGGAAATAAAAAACGGATGCGTTGAATGATTTTACTGAGCAGCAGTTGAAACAGGCCGGAAAGGACGGTCATGCCACATAATAAAGGCAGACCGCCAGCTTGAACTGCCAGGGATGAGGCCTGAAAATATAAGAAACCGGTTTCTTCGGCACACAAATAACCCGATCCCGAGGGGCCTTTTTTCGAAACCTGCAAAAGAGTTCCGACACCAATGCCGATCATCATTAGGCTGACAAAGTTTTGAACCACGTCCCGTGCTCCGCCGATCATACTGATGATCAATACCGGCAGCACTAAATCCATCGACAAAGCTACAATTTGTTGAATAATTAACGGAATAGCTACCTTGATGGGAAGCTTATCATTAAGGCCATAGGTCAGGGTCGACGGCTTTTTTTCATTATCGTTCATTTTATTTCTCTCCAGATTTCGCGAATTGGATTGGGTGTCAATATCTATGGTTATTTCATTTTTAAAATTCCGGGTGCAATGATTATTGAACGAATTGGGTTTCGTGCTGCGATAGCAATATCACTTCTTATTTTAGTCTATATTTACAGCTCTGACTGGCATAGCTAATTCGGGTCTGGTTGGCAGACCCGAATTAGATCAGGAATCCTGTAAATTCCCGGACGAGGCGATTTCATCGGTTGCAGCCTATGGGATAGATGTAATAACCCTGGAAAAGGTTTGCGGTATCCCTTACTACAATAGCAAGCATACCGTCTCTTACGTTGGGTTTATATTATTTAATG
>DATMYQ010000195.1:0-19034 GCA_035560935.1 Patescibacteria group bacterium
CCCCAAGAGAGATTGAAAGCCAACGTGATAAAATGTCTTTTGAAATAACAACGTCTCGCTTCATTATCCACGAAAGCAAAATAAAGAAAAACACTCAGCAAATCCAAAATGCTGAGTGTTTTTCTAAAGTTGCGGACAAAATTGCAAGGTTCAGATCCGCCATTTGAAGTTAAGAGAAAAATCGTTACCACTCACGCGCGACGTTGCAGCCACTTGGCAATCACATCGTACAGCAACTCCTGGCTGCCGCTGGCCACGTGGTCCATCTCCAGTTCCACTAATTCCTTTTCGCCGGCATACGCTGTATATAATTCCTGCGAACCGGCCGGCGGCACCACCACATCTTTCGTACCATGCACAATCAGCAGCGGCGTCCGGTAAGCGGCAGCCGCCGCTGTCCCGTGATAATCGTTGCGTTCCAGATCCTGGACAAACTGGCTCTCCAGGCGGAAGCCCTTGTCAAAGAAATTGGCGAGCGTTTCTCCGCTCCGGGAACGCTGCCACAAATCCGGTCCGAAAATAATGTCCCGGAAGTTGGCCGTGGCGTGAATGACCGGCGCAAACACTATTCGTGCGGTAATGCGGTCCGCATCGTCCGGATGTGACAAGGCAATCAGCCCGCCCAGGCTGTGTCCGTACAGTACCCACGGCGACGATGCCAGTTGTGGCTGGCCAGCCGCCCAGTTCAGCACGTTGCGCAAATCTTCCTGCCAATGGGCTACGGAGGTTTCCACGGCAAAATCGCCGTCACTTTCCCCCGACCCCAGATAATCAAACCGCAAAACGCCAAAGCCGCTATCCGCCAGTGCCAACGCCAGATTCCGGGTTAATTGGCTGTTGCCGACTTTATCCCCGGTAAAACCGTGGCAGCAAATCACCAGCGGCCGCTGCGGCCCGAACCCCTCCGGCAAATGCACCATGGCCGAAATGTTCTTTCCCCGGCTGGGAATCCATACATGCTCTTTCATCAATATCACACCTTTCTGCAGAAATAAAAACAAAGCTGAAGCCGAAAAGTCCTGTATCGACTTCCCGCCTTCAGCTGTCTGATCGGCTTTTCCCTGTTATGATGGTATTTTACACCGCCCGCCCCGGATCGTCAACTGTCATTTTCCATGATGATTCCACGGTAGTGGCGTTGATTTCCGGCTGCAATCCCTCCACGGCAATTACTCAGGAAGGCGGTTCAACTGTTCCTATATTTGCTGCCAAACCGCATCGCTGCCCACTCTGGCTAAAACCGCCTGCAGCCGCTCCCCTTTTTCCGCCAATTTCTGATAACTGGCCAAAATTGCCTCCAGGTGCGACACGACTTGACCTGCCGGCACAAAATTGCCCAGCAGAATCCCCGCCGCCGAAAAGCGGCCGCCTTTGCCGCCGATATAGATATGATAGCCTTCACGCCCGCGAATCAACGCGTCTTTGGGGCACTGACTGATACACCGGCCACAGGACAGGCATGCTTGCCGGTCAATCGTCACCATATCATCGGCCAGCGTCATCGCCTGCACCGGACAAATTTTTACGCAAAGACCGCACTGTACACAATTCTCCGGCACCATCACCGGCTCCGCCACTCCTTTAAAACCGATATCATTCCCCTGGGGATCGGTACAGGAGTTGGGACAGCCGGAAATTGCAATTTTGGTTTTTGCCGGCATCTCCCGGCCCACATAGCTTGCATCGAGAGTTTCCGCCAAATCCCGGGTATTTTGCAGACCGTAGGGACAGGTATCGGTCCCCGGGCAGGCGGTAATCGGCCGTATCCGGGGTCCGCAAACCGCCGGCAGCAGTCCTTCCGCCGTAATCGCCTGCTTCGCCTGTTCGTACAATTCGGTTTTCACGCCATGAATCTCAATTGCCTGGCGGGTTGTCACATGCACGCAGCCGTTGCCGAAACGCGACGCCAGCCGGGCTACCGCCTGTAAGTTCTCTGCCGTCAGGTTGCCGGCCCGGCTGCGCATCCGCATGATCAGGCAACCTTTTTGGCGTTGAGGTATAAAGCCATCCGCTTTGTAATCCGGTTTTTTCATCGCACTGTGTCTCCTTCCGTTTCCATGAATTCTCGACAAATGTTTATCGGGGAGCAGAATGTAAAAAGGCTAAGAAGCCGTCCGTTCAACGGGCCACGTAGCCTGCTTGCTCTAATCGGTCCCGTATTCATTATTGCCAATAATATCACCGGCCGCAGCGTACTGTCAAGACGCTATCCTCCCCCGGCTTTACGGCGGGAAAAGCCGGCGTAGCTGTCCGGTCTAATCTCGCCCGGTTGTGAAGACGGCGGGCTCCTCATTCACGAGAGGATAAAAACTTTCCGTTCTGGACGTTACCGTGCGGTTGCGTCCGGCACGTTTTGCCCGGTACAGGTAAGCGTCAACCCGGTCGATTAATTGTTCCAGTTTCGTTTCCTGCCCATAAGAAGTATAGATCCCAAAACTGGCGGTCAAACGCAAGTCGCCGGCCGTAGTGAAAAATATTGTTTTTTCAATCAGCGTGCGCAATTTCTCGGAAATTTTAAAGGCCAAATCCGCCGGGCAATTCTCCAAAACGATCAAAAATTCCTCACCGCCATAGCGTGCACTCCAGTCACTGCTGTTTTGACGGATATTGCTTTGGATTTTGGCGGCAAAATCCTTCAGGACTTCATCACCCACGGAATGGCCGTATTGGTCGTTGATCTGCTTAAAATTATCGATATCGGTCATAATCACTGAAAACGGCTGCTGCAGTTGCCGGGAACGGTATATTTCCGCCAGCAGCTGCTTGTCAATATAGCGGCGGTTGTACAGATTGGTCAATGCGTCGTGAAAGGCCAAATCTGTCATTTTTGCTATCGAGCAATCCTGCGTAAAAACGTTTTCTCCGGACAATGCCAACGATTGGCTCCATGTGCATTCCGCCACCTGTTTAATCAGTTCCAAAACCACCGTATTCCCTTTTACGGCCAGCGGCATAGCGGTAATCATATACTTACTGTCGCCCAACGTCACCATTTTCATCACTGTTTCCTTACAATGCAAAGCCTGCCGGCAAATGCATTGCGGGCAGCGCTCGCCCAGTTCACCAAAATGACCTTTCTCATCCGTGAAACAGCCGGTATCGGATACCGTCACCGGCAAATCAACAATTCGGGCGATATCATAGTATTTTGCCAAAACCTTCAGGTCTGCAGCCAAAGTTTGATCCTGCAACGCCAAACGTACCACCGCCTCTTCACTCACAATTCGCTACAATTACCGGCATGGATGGCGGTATCGTTTTCCCGTGTCCTGCCGTTCTGCCGTTATAACTGCAAAACCCGTGCCATTCATGCGGGTTACGCGCAAAAATCGCAAATATCGTATCCGTTATTTCTTGATTCGCCTGAAGCTGCCGGCTTTGCAGCGATGTGGTCCGGCCAGAAAAGCAAGTTTCTCTTTCGCCAAACAGTTCTTGTGACACAGGAAAACTTCCCCCAAAAACTTCCCAGGTGAGAAGACTTTGGGGGAAGTTTTTGCAGTCTACTTCTGGCTTTCTTCTCGCCGTTTGTGCATTTCCTCCAGACGATACGACAATGCCCGCCGGGAAATCCCCAAATAATTGGCGGTGGCCGATTGATTATTTTGATGTGCTTCCAACACTTTGACAATCACGTCATCAGTATAATTTTTCAGTGAATAACCCTCGGGTGGGAACGGCAGTTCCAGTATATTCCCTCGGGGCTCCGGCTGCGGGCCCGGCGTCTGACACAGCAGGCCATGAATATGCTCCGCTTTTAGCTCACTGTCATTGTGAGCAAAAACGGCATACTCGATGACATTTTGCAACTCCCTGATATTGCCCGGCCAGGGGTAGTTTTCCAGCATCCGGCCCGCCACCGGATCAATGGCCGCGAACCGCTTTTTCTTTTGTTGGGTAAATTTACGCAAAAAGAGGTTGGCCATGGGCATAATTTCCTGTTTCCGCTCCCGCAGCGGCGGCACTACAATATGCGCCACTTTGAGGCGAAAGTACAGATCTTTGCGAAACGCCCCCTGCTCCACACGTTGCTCCAACGAAACATTGGTTGCGCAAACCACCCGGACATCGGTTTTGATTTTTTTCAAACCACCTACACGATAAAACTCTTTTTCCTGCAGCACTCGTAATAATTTTCCCTGCAAATCAAGCGGAATTTCGCCGATTTCATCCAACAACAGCGTACCGCCCCGGGCCAGATCAAATTTCCCTTTGGCCCCCCGGGCCAGACTGCCGGTAAACGAACCGGCCTCATAACCGAACAATTCACTTTCAAAAAGGGTCGGCGCCAATGCGGCACAGTTGATATCGACAAACGCCGCGGCGCTCAGCGGATCAAACGCACAGCCATAATGAATCAGTTTGGCAACCACTTCCTTGCCCGTACCGGTTTCTCCTTCAATCAGTACCGGTATCGCCCGGTCGGTGTGCAATTGCTGTGCCTGTTGCACGATAGCCTGCATGCCCGGGGAAAAAATCCCGATCGATCCGACAACGGATTCCGCCACTATTTGCTGCATGTGCACCAGTTCACGCCGGGTTTCTTCCGTGGCAGCATGAACTTCATCCCGAAATCGCTCCGTCAATACCTTATTTTCCCGCAGCAGCGCCTGGTGTTCCGCTACCCGTTCAATGACAGAGCTCAGTTCTTCCGGATTGACCGGTTTTTCCAGATAATCATAAACGCCGGCCCGTAGCGCGGCTACCGCGGACTGGAGGTCGGCGTGACCAGTGAACATCACAATGTCTGTCTGCCAGCTATCCGGACGCTGTTTAATCGCCACCGCCAACTCATTGCCGGAGATTCCCGGCATCTGAATATCAGACAAAACCAACGGAAATTCCTCCGGCGAATATTTTTCCAGTGCTTCCTCACCGCTGGCGCATTCAGTTACCTCATGATGCTGGCGTTTCAGAAACCACAGCATCGCCTGACGGCTGTGTGGCTCGTCATCAACAAGCAATATCCTCACAAACGGTTCTCCCTTCAATTCATCCCGACTTCAAAGTTTTAATCAGTGCCGCCATTCGGTCCGCCTGACAGGATATTTCCTGCAGGCATTGCCGTAATTCTTCCTCCGGGATTTGATTCCCCTGCTTTAGTAAAAACAGGATTCCGCCTGCCGTCATTTTAATGGAGTTCAGCGGTTGATTCAAATCATGCGACATTCGGGATGGCATTGCCGGTTTTTCCCCGGCCGGACCCGCGTCTTTTTCCTCCGTTGGCGTCGTTTCCCTGATGGTAAAACCATCCCGGCGGTCCACCGTCAGGATGCAAGTGGCCCGGCCCGTGTTGTCTATCATCGGTGTAACGGTGATTGCCCCGGCCAGTTGGGATTTTTCCCGGTATTGACCACTGTGATGACGCCGCCATAACAGGAGTATCAACCCGTTCTGTAACAACAACAGCGCAATGGCTGCCCAAGCATACCCTATATCCACATTGGCCACTTCCTATCTGCCGCTGCTATTTAACCGTCGCGGGCCATCCCGCCTGCAGTCCCGTCAAAATAGACTCGGCAAAGTTTTCATCTTTCATCATATACTGAATTCCCAGTGTTGCCGCCCGCTGCCGTATGGTTTCGTCACTTTCGCCGGTTAACAGTAAAAACAGCAGGCCGGGGCAACGCGCCTTCAGTTGCGCCGACAATGTCAGGCCATCGGTATCCGGTAAATACATATCGCAAACAACCGCCGCACAATCGCCGTTCTCCTGCAGTTGCTGTAACGCTTCCGCCCCGTTGGCCGCACCGCAGACCTGATACTGCTCCGCCGTCAACACCATGCCAATCATGTCCCGCATAAAATCGTCATCTTCCACCAATAGCACCTTCATTTTTACATTCTCCCCCCTTCCCCATGTCCGTCACCACGCCATCCACGCCGCAGCCGCCGCTCACGCTTTTCGCCGTGACCGGGATCAGCCAATCAGGCTTCGCACGGTTTCCAATAAATTGTTCTGGTCAAACGCACCTTTCACGATATAGGCGTTGGCACCCACCTGAATCCCCCGTCGCTTGTCTTCATCCTTTTCCCGGGAGGTGACAATAATGACGGGAATTTGCCGGTAACGCTCATCCTGGCGCAAATGCGCCGTCAGGCTAAAACCATCCAGATACGGCATTTCCACATCGGTGATCACCGCATCATAGACCGTTCGATCTGTTTTGGTGATCGCCACCATACCGTCCTCAGCCAGATCCACCCGGTAGCCATAGGCCTCCAGAATGCTTTGGACAATGTCCCGGGTATTGGCCGAATCATCCACCACCAAAATGGATTTTTTCTGTTCCGCCGGGACCGTCGCCGCAGCAGCGCTCACCACCGGCTTGCCTTCCCGCGCTTGCCGGAGCAGCGCCGCCACTCCCAGCACGCTGATGATTTCGTCACGGGTGCCCACGGTAAACCCGGAAAGCACCGGCAGGTGTCTCACCGCCGCCGGTAAGGCCCGGACTACCATATCGGCTTCACTGAGCACGGCATCAACAATCAGACCCAGACGTTCCGTTCCTATCGCCAGCACAACCACCAACATTTCCCGGCGTTCCCACTGCTGCGCCTGCGGGCAACACAACAATTGCGCCAGTTCTTCCAGTGGCACCAAATGCTCCCGCACACGCAACGCCCGCTTACCGACGACCAAAATCGTCTGATCCGCCGGCACGGCAATGATTTCCTCAACCGGGTAAGCCGGCAAAGCAAAGGTCTGTTGTGCGGCCACAACCATCAGCATACGTGACAACGCCAGCGTAATCGGCACATTCAGCACAAAGGAGGTTCCTTCCCCGGCCCGCGAACGGATGCTCACCGTTCCTTTCAATTCCTCCACAATCGTTTGCCGGACGGCATTCATACCCACCCCCCGTCCCGACAAATCGGTGATTAAAGGGCTGGTGCTAAAACCCGGCAAGAAAATCAGCTCCTGCAATTCCATCGTCGTCAGTTGCTCTGCCGCCGCTTCATCCAGCAGTTGCCGTTTAATCGCTTCCTGTTTGATTTTTTCCGGCAATATCCCGATGCCATCGTCCCGCAGAACCAGGCTAACTCCCCCGGTGTCATACGCGGCTTTCAGACAAATCAGACCCCGGGAGGGTTTCCCCGCCTTAATCCTTTCTTCCGGATATTCCATGCCGTGATCCACAGCGTTGCGAATCATATGGAGCAAACTGTCGCCCAAGCGTTCAATGATTTTGCGGTCAAGCTCCGTGTCACCGCCTTCAATCTGAAACTCGATATCCTTACCCGTTGTCCGGGCTAAATCCCGCACCGCCCGGTTCAATTTATCAAAAACCGTTGACAGCGGCAGCATCCGAATTTGCAGTGACCGTTCCTGCAACTCCGCAGCCAGCATGGTTTCCAGCACCGCATCATCGCGCAAGCCATCCTGGAACGCCCGCAATTGACTTTGCAGCAAAGTCAAAGTGTTCACCAACGGACCGGGTTCCATTGCTGGCGTTTCGACAGCCGCTGTCTGTCCGCAGGCCAATTCCTGACAATTCGCCGCCAGTCGCCGCAGGTCACGGACAAACGCCGCCTGCTGTTTTTTTCGATGTTGCAAAGAAACCATTTCTCCCATAAGCCGAATCAATTCATCCAAGCGGTCCGCACGAATTTGAACAAATTCCGTCGCTGAACCGCCCTCCGCTCCCACCACGGCGGCACGGTCCGTCTCCCCGGAGGCAGAAGGCAATACTTCCCGCTGGGTATCGGGCGCCACTGCCGCCGTCATTGTCGCCGGCAACGGCGTTCCGGCGGCAACGAGCGCCACCATGTGCCGCACACGGTCCACCGTTGTCAGCAGTCCGTCAACAAGCGCCTGCGATAAGCGTTCCTCCCCGCTGCGCAAACGTTCCAGCACATCTTCCACACCATGCGCCGCTTCGGCAATCGGCGGCAATTTCATCATGCGGGCCGCCCCTTTCAGCGTATGAGCGGTCCGAAACACGGCATCCAGGCGTTCCGCCGAAAGTCCTTCTGCTTCCAGAGCCAGAAAATTCTTTTCCAACTGCAGGCAATGTTTGGCAGCTTCTTCGGCAAATCTCGCTAAAAACACCTTCATATCTAATGTCATAAGCGCTATACCTCTTGGCTTCAAGTCCTTAGTTTTTCGATATGGTGCTGGCAAACGCGGATAAAATCTTCCGGTTGAAACGGCGTTGAAAATAAGCTCAGGCCATGTTGTTCCATGTTTCCCCGCTGCAATATCCCCATTGTCACTTCATATTCCCGGCAGGCATATGCATTTTCACCCCGCTGTTGATACACTTCCGCCAGATGGAAATGAGCCAGCCAGCACTCCGGGTGGACGTATACCGCTTCCTTGAACCGCCGCAGGGCCTCTTCCGCTTCGCCGTGGTCTTTGGCGGCCATTCCCAGTAAAAGGTAGGCCTCCAGGCAAAAAACATCCAGCGCCAGAGCTGTCAGACAGGCTTCCCGGGCAATGGCAGTCCGTTTCCGATTCAGTAAAATATTGGCCTTTAGCGTATAAGCCTTGGCGCAAAACGCATCCACGGCAATAACGGTCTCCAGCCGGGCCAACGCGGCATCGTAGTGTTTCTGTCGTGCTAATTCCAACGCCTCCGCCAGCGCCATGCGCTGACCGCCTCCCAGTCTGCTTGGCGGCACACCTTTGTCGTCCCGGTATTTCCCCATGGGTCGCGCCGGTTTCAGCGCCGGCGGGCGCACCGGTTTCGCCATTACCGGCCGTAATGCCGGCGAGCCGCTGAGTCGCGGATCACCGCTGGCCGATCCCGGTACGGGCGCCCGCGCGGCAACCGGTTTCCGGTAATAAAAGATTTCGCCGCTTTGCACCAACTTCAACAATGCGGTGCGATGATCCAGCGTCTCGGTACAGCTGAGAAACAAGCAACCGCCCGGGTTCAGCAGATTGGCCAGCCGGCACAACAGTTTGTTGCGCTGTTCCCGGGAAAAATAAATTGACACATTCCGGTAAAAAATAATATCCATACCGTTCAAGCGCTCGGGAACCGCCGGGTCAAACAAATTTAGCGTTTCAAAACGCACCTTTTTTTTCACGATATCCCGAACAGCCCAGCGTCCGGACTTTAACGGTTCAAAATAATCGGCACGGCGCAGCTCGGGGCAGGAGCGAAACGAATACTCACCATATAACCCGGCTCGCGCTTTTTTTATCGCCGCCGGATTCACATCAACGCCAATGACCTCAAAATCCCAGTTGATTTCCGTGCCCGGCACGTTTAGCATCGCGATGGCCAATGAATAGGCCTCTTCGCCGGTGGAGCAGCCAGCGCTCAACAATCGCAGCCCGGAACCCCGCTGGTCGGTTCCGGTCAACCGGGACAGGACTTCTTCTTCCAGTACGGCCAGTTGCGCCGGTTCCCGGAAAAAATACGTCTCGTGCACCGTCAGCAATTGCACCAGGCGCAGCGTCTCTTCTTCACACTGCCGCACCCGTTGCAGGTAGGATTCTACCCTTGTTTCCTGACAGGCGGCCATCCGTTTTTCCACCGCCGCTTCCAGCCGGTCCTGGCGTTGCTGGCGAAAATCCAAACCATATTGCTGGTGAATCAGCCGGCTCAGCGCTTCCTGTTCACCGTGGGTCATCCGGTTCATCGTAACGCCACCCGCGCCAAAGTAGTGGCAATCTCACCGGCGGCCACGACAAAATCAGCCCACCCCTGTTCAACCACCAATCGGGGCATATTGTAGATCAGCGAAGTTTCTTCATTTTGGGCGATCGTTACGCCGCCCGCTTCTTTGATTTGCTGCATGCCTTTCACCCCGTCCTGCCCCATTCCGGTCAAAATCACACCCACGGATCCCTGGCGGTAAACCCGCGCCACCGACATCAGCAGCGCATCCGCAGAAGGATGGTAAATATCACCGGAAATAATCGGTGATATTTCAATCCGCCCTTCACTATCCACTTTCAGCGTATATTCCGGCGGCGCGATCAGCACCCGGCCCGGCAGCAGCGGTTCCCGCTGAGTTGCCAGGCGTACGGTCAGTGCTGTCTTCTGATCAAGCCATTCCGCCAATGCTTCGGCAAAACCGTTGGCAATGTGCTGAGCCACCACGATGGGAGCCGGAAAGTCCGCCGGCAGCTGACTCAAAATTGTTTCCAGCACCCGGGCTCCCCCCAGGGATGCGGCAATCGCCACCGCTTGCCGGCAATGTTCCGGCGGCGGACTCAATTCAGTGGAATAGGATTTGTGCAAACGGTGCCCGGTGATATGCCGGATCACGGCGACACCCGCCAGCAGTTTGATCCGGTGCAGCCAGTGCCGGCGCTGGGTGATGTCAATGACGGGCTTGGGGACGACCTCCAGCGCGCCGCGGCCCACCGCCTCATACGCCAAACGTGCATCCGCATGCGAGGTAATGACCATAATCGGCGTCGGTTGTTCGCGCATGATAACCTCAATCGCTTCCAAGCCACTCATCACGGGCATTTCAATGTCCATAATCACCAGATCCGGCCGCAGCTTCAACACCAGTTGAACTGCTTCTTCTCCATTGGCGGCCTCACCGACAATCCGCACCTCATCGTCATCACCCAATAGTTCCCGCAGCAAATCCCGCGCCAGCGGGCAATCATCCGCCACGAGCACCCGGATGCCGGTTTTCCCTGCCGTGATCATAATCCTGCCGGATAACCGGCTTTACCGGCGCTTGCCGTTTGCTTGCCGCTGTCCACAACCAGTTCCAGTTCCGCTGCCAGTTTGGCCAATTCCGCACTGATGTGCTTCGTCTGCTGAATCATCGCAGTGTTGTCGCTGGTTCCCTGCTTGATTTGGCGCAGGGCCGTCAGTACCTGTTCACCGGCCGTCTGCTGTTGCTGAATGGACAGAACGATTTGCTGTACCGCGTCGGTAGTCTGATCCGCGGCATTTTCGATGTCATGAATGATGGAAACGGTGCTCTCCGAATAGGCCAGCCCTTCTTCAATCCCTTTAGTGTTCTTTTCCGAAGCCACCACCTGGCGGCTCACCGCGGCCACAATTTCATTGATTTTCGTTTCGATTTCCTGGGTCGACTCCATGACCCCGTCCGCTAAGCGGCGAATTTCCTGCGCCACTACGCCAAACCGCTTACCGGCTTCGCCGGCACTGGCCGCCTCCAGAGCGGCGTTAAACGCGATCAACCGGGTCTGGCTGGCGATATTATTGATAAATTCCATGATTTTATTGATTTCCTTGGACCGGTGGCCCAACGCAACAATTTCCTGAATATTTACCTGGTTATCCTGATAAATATCTTTCATTTTTTCCATAAGCGCTTCCACTTCCCCCACTCCCTGGCGGGTCCGCTGCAGCGTCTGGGCCGCGCTGTCGGCTACGCCCTGGCTGTGGTTGGTAATCAGCACACCGGTGGAAGAAAACTCTTCCATCGTCGCGGAGATTTCCGTCACCGAAGAGGACAGTTCTATGGAAAATTCCGCCTGATTGCTTACTGTTTCCTCCATTTTGGCCGCATACGTATTGACCTTGACGATGGCACCGGCTAAGGGTCGGGTAATATAGCGATTGAGGAAAAAAACCGCCGTGGCGATAATCAGCACCAATGCCAACACGGCAATCACCAGATAACGTTTCATCATGTTTCCGGCTTCCTGCTGGATATGATTTTCTTCAGTGGCAATAGCCGCTTCCACGTCGTCCAGATAGACTCCGGTCATCACGATCCAGTCCCACTTGTCAATTCGCTTGCCGTAAGACAATTTGGATTCCGCCTTCGCGGAACCGGGTTTCAGCCAAGTGTACTGAACCGACCCTTCCCCCTTCTCAATACACTGTTCCAGCATTTTCACCATAAACGCATTATTGTTGGCATCCTTGATCGTGCCCAGAGTCCGTCCTTCCAGGGTCCGGTCAATGTGAACCACCATATTGCCGGCGGTATTAAGCACAAGAAAATAACCGTCCGCGCCATAACGGGCATTACGGAAAAATTGCTTGGCCTCTTCCTCCGGCAACGACGCCGCCGTGCTGGTTACCGCTTCAATCAAATTTCTCATACTGTCCACTTTTTGTTTGTACAACGCTGTTTTGTATTCCTGAATCCGGACTTCGCCGCGCTCCAGCGTACCGGCAACCGACACATACGTCAGCACAGCCACCAGACAGCACATAAAAAGCGCCATAAGTCCAATAATTTTCACCTTAAGACTGCTGTTCATCTTTTCTCCCCCCAGCAATGTCGGTTCTGTTACCGGCAATTTCCTCACCACCGGTCAACCGCCGCAGCTGTTCATTTTTATGAAAATCAACCAGTATAATGATCTCTTCCTCCCGGATCCAGAATCCCCATACGCCATGCCGAACCGCTGCTTTCAACACCGTCGGCAGACAGCGGATGTCTGCGGTGGAACATACTGCCACCTCATCGGGTTCCGGAACCAGCACCGCCATACCGGCTATATTTTTGATCCAGAGCCGTTTCGCCCAACGGGAGTAGTCATTGCCTTCCGCCACCCCCATCAGTTGACTGAAATGCACGCCGGCTTCGCCGCTATCACCATCGGCTAATCCGGCAATTTGTTCGGCGTCGACGCCGTATTTTCCGCCTTCGCTTGAAAAAATCAGTATCTGTAGTTCTATTGGTTTCATGGCACTAACCCCGTTACGCATTCACAGTTTCGAGCAAGCCCCGGGCATCCAAAACCGTCACCATTCGTTCTCCATAAACAAACTGACTGACGGCAAACCGCCGCAGGCGCTCGTCCAGCGTCGACAGTGCCGGTCCATTCAGTGAAACCGGGATCTCCGCCACATCCACAATCCGGTCGACAATCACGCCGGCACGGCCATCCCCCAGACGCAACATCACCAGAAAAGCAGCGCCGTCAGTTTTACCAAGGCCAAGCAAATGCCGCAAATCCAGCACGGCGACAACATCACCACGCAGGTTTACCACGCCGGGAATGTTGGCTGTGGCGCCGGGAATCCAGGTTACTCCGTGAAACGGTAGGATCTCCCGCGCCTGATTGCCGTGAAAAGCAAACAGCTCCTCTCCAAACTGAAAAATCAGCATACTGAGCTTCGCTTCGTCGACTTCCCTGATTTTCCCTCCCTGGTTCTGGCTGTCGATCTGACTAAGCACAGCATCGCTGCGCAATACTTCCTCTGCCAATTTTTGCTTGTCCTCCCTCACCTTTTATGTAACCATTACTAGCGAACACAGTCTATTATATCACTACAAAAGAAATTTGTATTTCATTAAGAACGGGGTTTGTGATGATTAATTCACAAACCCCGCTCCCGTCACGTTTCACAGTGTAAATTTCGCTGTGGTTTGATTCAAATCGGTGGCCATGCGCGCCAATGCTTCCGAAGCGGAGTTCACTTCATGCAGGCTGGCACTTTGTTCTTCCGCCGAGGCTGCCACCGTCTGCGCGCCGGCACCCGTTTCCTCCGCCACCGTGCCAATGTTCTGCACGTTACCCACCATCGACTGCATGCCATGAGCGCTTTCTTCCACCGCCAGATTAATTTGCTCAATGCCTGATTTGACCTGGGCCAGCTTGGTAATAATTGCCTGGAAACCTTGTTCGGTCGCGTCTGTCGCTGTTTTTCCCGTCACGACTTCCCCGTTGGCTTTGTGTACGGCGTCTACGGAAAGCTGAATATCGGCCGTCATTTTGGCAATAATTTCTTCAATGTGATTGGTAGCGGCAGCGCTTTGTTCCGCCAGCTTCCGCACTTCCTCCGCCACGACCGCAAATCCTCGCCCGGCTTCACCGGCCCTGGCCGCCTCAATCGCGGCATTCAGTGCCAACAGGTTGGTTTGTCCGGCAATACTGCGGATCGTAATAACAATTTCCTGAATGTCTCCCGATCCTTTGACCAACGACTCCGATGCCCGGGTAATATCCTCCATCGACTCGCCAATGGCAACATTCTGGAGAACCAGTTGCCGCATGCGTTCCATCCCCTGATCGGCGTCACTGACGGCGTCCTGGGCAATATCATTGACGCGGGCAGCATTCGCACTGATTTCTTCCGCACCCGCACCCACTTCCTCGATCACCGCGGAAATTTCGTTAATGTGGCTGGTATTCTGATCCACACCGGCGGCCACATCGCTGATCGTCTTGGCAATGGTTTCCGATACCTGCAGTTGTTCCGCCACGGAGGATGACAATTCCTCGCTGGAAGCCGCCAACGTGTCAGCGTTGTAGATGAGTGAACTGACAACGTCTCTTAATACGATTTTCGTTGCGATCATCGCTTCCAGCATGTCGCCTATTTCATCGTTGCGATCGCTATGTACATCTTGCCGGGACAGGTCCAATTCACTCACCGCTACGATCTCATCCCGCAAATGGTTAATGCGACGAACCAGGTAGCGGCTATACCAGATCAAAAAGGCAATCATTCCGGTAATCCCCACCGTGCTGGCCCCGGCGACCAGTAAAAACACATTGGCCTGTTTTTGATTTAACTGCTCGGTGCGCTGTTGCATCCCTTTGTTTTGGGCCAGCACGATTTCGTCAAACACATTGTCGACAGTTTCCGTTTCCGCACGAAGTTCCCGTAAAGAGTTCGCGTATGCGGGATCATTCGCCTGCTTCAGCGCGATCACTTTCTTAATATCCGTTATGTATGCAGTCAACTTTGTCTGCAATTTTTCCGCCAGTTGCCGGCTCTCCTCCACCGTCACCTCCTGACCGAAAGTTTTGATCAGCTCCTGCCCCTTACCCAGCATGTCCAAAGTATCCGCGGCGTATTTTCCCTCACCATAGGCGATAAACCCGCGCACATTACCCAATCCCTCATGAAAATTATCTTGCGCCCGCTGCACCATCTGCGTTCTGGCCACCGGGCCCGACAGCATCTGCTGGTATGCCGCGCTGCTTTGCCGGAATTCATAAACCGTTACCCCCAGTAAAATGCCCATCAACACCAGCGCTGTCCCCATCATCACACTTAATTGCGCCCTCAGTGGTATCCGTTTCTTCATTCGTGTCTCCCCCTAATTTCATTGCCATATTTTTCCATCCATCACGTTTCAGTATAAAAAGCATGTACTCTTCACACATCGTGCAGACGAATCCATAAATAATGCAAGGACCATGCCATAACGACATGGTCCTCGTAGTATTTGCTTTTTATCACTTTCGAATAAATCAGAGGTCCCAACAAAATGTGACATTTTTCCCATGACGGTTTTACGGTCATCGCGCTTTCGCCGTTGCGGTACATCCCGGGTCGGACAAAAATTGCTCAGCCGGGAAGTTTTTGTATGAAATTTTTGTTGCCGGTATTTGGGCAATTTTCTCACTTTTTCAGCGCCGATTGCCAATTGGCCAGGAGTGTCTTGTCGTCCTGGGAAAGAAGATCCCGCGCGTCACCAGCCGCTGTCAAATCGGCAAGAATACTTTCTTCCCGCTGCTTGCGCTCACTTTCCTTCACCGGCAGGCCTCTCTGCACTGCTTCCTCCTGCAAAAGCTGATATAAAAGTACATTGGTCAAGGCCCGTTGCATTTCATGATAGGGATTGGCTTCTTTTCTGTATTTAATCGCCTGGCTGAAATTTTTAATCGCTTCATGATAGTCATCGATTGTTTTTATCACGCTGCCTTTGGGTCGGTCTTTGAAAGAAAGTCCCAGATCGAAGTAACACTGATACAGATAACCGTCCTCCTCGCCGGTTTCCGTTTTACCGGCTTCAATCAAAGCTTCAAAGATCCGAATAACACGGTCCAGTCGATATTTTTCTGCCTGCCAGTGTTGTTCCCGCTGCCGTGAATATTCGCGGTAAATTCGCCGGCGCGATTCCGGCGACGCCGCCGCGAACACGTTCTTCAAGTCTTCTACGGAAACAGAGTTATATTCCCATTGTTTCTCCGCCATCCTGGTGGCAGCCGTATTGGCGTCCATTTTTTTTAGTTTTACCGCCACATCTTTTTGAACATCCTGAATATCCTGAAGTATTTTTTCCGACATCCCCTGGATGAATTTCGACGAACAAATTGAGGCAGCCAGACAAACCCCGGCGAAGATCAAAAATTTCCCCGGATCATTCCCTTTCAATAAATTGCTGGATATCGTTTGCAAAAATAATGGCACCATCACGGCCGCAGCGACGCCACTCATGAGACTATGCAAAAATCCGATGCGGCTCGACAGTGTTTTTCCCCGTCCGGCCACGACGGCGGCGTTGAACCGGCCCACTTTATGCTCGCTTAAATGCTGCACATAACCTCCGAACAATCCGGCCAGCACCATGATTACAACAAAAATCCAGATTTCATGGACAGAAAAGCCCCCACAAGTTGCGACAAATGTTTCTTGTTGTTCATTATTCACTCCAATCCCTCCTGCTGTCAGAGTAACCAGAGTCCTTTTATTTTCCCCTTCGCGAATTTTCCGAAAATACCTTCTTATTTGGCGGAACAGAGCGCAATGCGCTCAGCCTTTTAAATCGTTTTACTTTCGTTATATTCCCGCTCTGTTTTTCATTCCAGCCCGCCTTTACTAAAATTTATAACTGTACCTATGTAAAATATCGTTTTTGTATATTTCAATATTACACGCCAGCGTTTATACTACTCCTAGACTATGTACCGCTTATTCACAAGGAGGAATTTTGTTGACTATTTTCAAAGCATTAACAGTGGCCGGCTCTGATACCAGCGGCGGCGCCGGATTGCAAGCCGACTTAAAAACGTTTCAGGAGTTGGGCGTCTACGGCATGACCGCCCTGACCGTGGTGGTGGCCCAAAACCCCGCCAACAACTGGTCCCATGATATTTTCCCGCTGCCGCTGGCGGCGCTGGAAGCCCAGCTGGAAACCGTTCTGGCCGGCATCGGCGTCGATGCCTTAAAAACCGGTATGCTGGCCACCACCGAAGTCATTGAACTGGTCGCCCGCAAAATCGACCAGTATCACGTGAAAAATATCGTGATCGATCCGGTCATGGCCTGCAAAGGCACCGATGAAGTGTTGCATCCGGAAACTACGGTCAGTATCCGCGAACTTCTCGCTCCCCGGGCCACCGTGATCACCCCGAATTTATTCGAAGCCAGCCAATTGAGTGGCATTCGCCAGCTCCGCTCCTTAGAAGACTTAAAAGCAGCGGCAGTGGAAATCCATAAGTTGGGACCCAAAAACGTACTGATCAAAGGCGGCGCCAAACTGAGCACACCGGAAGCCATTGACCTGTTGTACGACGGTAAGGAATTCACGGTGCTCAGCACACCGAAAATCACCACACAATATACCCACGGCGCCGGCTGCACCTGCGCTGCCGCCATCACCGCCGGCTTGGCCAAAGGCCTGTCCGCCCGGGAAGCCGTCCAATTGGCAAAGGATTTTACCGCCGCCGCCATTCGTCACTCTTTCCCGCTGAACAAATACGTCGGTCCTACTTACCATGCCGCCCACCGGTTGGCAAAGTAAGCTTCACTGAAAAGCAAAATGACGGAATTAGCCATAATGGCTGATTCCGTCATTTTGCTTTAGTCCAAACTCAATTTTTTCCGGTGTGTATCCGGACTCAACCGTCTTTTGGTAAAACCAGCAAATTCAATTTTTGCGCTAACCAGGGCGTAGATGTAGCCTGTAAAATCAATGTGGCCAATATAGCCAGAAACGTTACTGAGGAAATAATGTCCCCATGTTCAATTCCCATCCCCGTGATAATTCCCACCAGCGCTGCCGGAATTACGCCGGTTTCCCGGGTCCAAAACATAAACAGGATTTCGTTGCGCTCCCATTTTGCCGCCCGGTCCGGTAAAACGCACAGCAGCACAGCCAGCGGCCGGGCAATAAAAATAAACACCGCCACCACCGCCGAAGCCGGCAGCAGGTATTGAGCCACCACATTCAGGTTCACTTGCGTGCCCAGCAAAATAAAAATTATCATCCGCACCAGCAATGACATATTGGCAATAAAAGCGTGCATTTCCCCGTGATGCTTCTCTGGCATGGTCCAGGCGCATTCCTCAAGGTTGCCAATGACCAACCCGGCAATAAATACCGCCATAAAACCACTGGCACCGAAATGTTCCGCTGTCATGTAAGCGGCTATAATCAGCGGCAACGTCAACACCTGAGCATATTCGCTAAAAACATGACGGGATTTAATGCTGATCAGATAGCCGACCAGCAATCCATAAACGGCCCCGACAAAAATGCCGCCGCCCGCCATTACCAGAAACTTCTCCAACGAAGCAAACGCCGAATACTGACCGGTGGTCAATATTCCCAAAATGGTAAAGGTGGCAATAGCCCCGGTGGCATCATTGAAGGCGGACTCGCTGATCACCGTTTGTGACAAGCGTTCTTTGACTCCCACCGACAAAAAAATAGGCACCAGCGTCGCCGGGTCCGTTGGCGCGATAATGGCAGCCAACAGCAATGCATACATTAGGCTGATACCAAAAATCAGATGCGCCGCGTAACCGACAATCATGGTCATCACGATAACGGCCAGTGTCGATAACAGAAACAGCGTCAGCCATACATCACGGAGCACCCGGAAACTGACGCCGGTACCGCCATGAAACAAAAGCAGCGACGCCCCTAAAATCAGAACCCCCTGATTGAATACCGAATTAACGGGAATATTCACCAGTCCGAGGCCGGAAGATCCGATCATCAGACCCGTCAGCAAAAAAAACACCACGTCCGGTATGTTCAGCCAGTTCGCCACTTTCCCAACCAACGTACCTGCCGCCAAAATGATCGCCAGCGTAATCAGTAATTGCTGCGCCAGCGCAGCAGGATTTTGTTCCATACTATGGTCCCCCCAACGATAATCTAATTTTTCTTTGTTTTGCCTAAAAGACATCGAGGCAGAGCCGCTGAAAGCCCCACCCCGCTTTGCTCTGATTAAACTAAGTTCATTATAACGCAAAAACGATCTATTGAAAATGTGCTGTACATATACCAGCAAAAATCAATATTTCGGCTTGAATTCAGCATCAAATTTGTCGTCATGTTTTTATCGAAAGGACATCTGCCGTTTTCACTTACAACCAGCGTACATCCTACCAAGACACTGGCGTCAGCCATTTCCTCCGGTGTGTTTTTTACGCATTCTCTTACAT
>DATMYQ010000196.1:0-2330 GCA_035560935.1 Patescibacteria group bacterium
ACTATATATTTTGCTCCGAGTTGACGTGTCTAAACCCTTACGGGCAGGAATGTCAGCCGATGGGTTTGGCGGGAAACGGCCAGGCCTCCCTTTTGGAAAGGAGCATTTCGACGCGGAAGGTCATTGAGGCCGACACGATGAACGCCAGCAAGCGGTATTTTAATGCTTGTCCGGTTTGTTTGCTATAGGCTTTGAAAACAGATTTTTTCCGACGTTGGAATGTTTATGGCTGAGCGCCTCTTTGACAAAAGGAGAAAGCTCAGCTTTTGTATTTGCGGGCACGAGTCGTTGGGAGGTGATCAGAGGAAAAGGGCGGAGAGCTACTGGCGTCAGAAAGGAGGAATAGAAAATCATTATTGCCGGGATATTAAGAAAAAGTGCAGAGTGTTTCACAGTCATGAGTTTACGCTTTCTTGATTGTGCAAAAAAAGGCTTCACAGGTACTGGCATACCTGTGAAGCCGGGACAAATACCTCCGCCCCTGGTCGGGTTCGTTTGTTATGTCCGATTTATATTATACCATAATGGTAACAAGAAAGCATTTTCATGCTAGACAGGAAAAAAATATCTGAAAAGGCAGAGAGCATGACCTGGAGAGTAAAGATGAGGAGGATTTTCAGATGAATAGTGAAGCAAAAAATATACCAAACCGTTGGTTGATTGCTGTCATGGGAACATTGTTGCAACTGGCGCTGGGAACAGTGTATGCCTGGAGTTATTTCCAACAACCGGTTATGGCGGCCAATCAATGGACTAATTCCCAGGCGGCCTGGGCTTTCAGTCTGGCCATTTTTTTTCTGGGACTGGCAGCCGCCTGGGGGGGCGTCAACCTGCCCCGGTTTGGGCCGCGTAAGCTGGCCATGACTGGCGGGCTGTTGTTCAGTGCTGGTTATTTTATCGCTGCCTATGCGTTGCAGATTAAAAATCTCTCGCTGCTGTATGTTGGGTATGGTGTCATCGGCGGTATGGGACTGGGACTGGGCTATGTCACGCCGGTGGCGACTGCCGCGAAATGGTTTCCGGATAAGAAAGGATTTATTACGGGAATGGTTGTTATGGGTTTTGGTTTCGGAGCGCTGGTAATGGCCAAGATTCTGGCACCGGTTTTCATGGACATCACCGGCGGGAATCTGGTTCAGGTATTTTCCTGCGTCGGCGCCATTATGCTGCTGGTTACTCTGCCGGCCGGTTATTGTCTGGTGAATCCGCCGTCGGGTTATCTGCCGCCGGGTTACACACCGCCGGAGATAGTGAAAGGAAGCCAGGAAGATCAAGACTCCGTTACGGCAAAACAATGTATTTTGTCAGGAAAATTTCTGATGATGTGGACGGTATTCTTCTTCAATATCATTGCTGGCATCATGTTTATTGGTTTTCAATCGCCACTGCTGCAGGATATGCTGAAAAAAAGCATGAATCCGGCAATGATAAAAGATCCGCAGGTGATTGCCGGATTGGCGGCCGCCGGTGCGACGCTGATCGCCGTCAGCTCGATCTTTAACGGCGTTGGACGCTTCTTCTGGGGGGGATTGTCAGATAGAATAGGCCGGGTGCAGGCTTTTCGGCTGATTCTCGGCACGCAGCTCATCGTCTTTGTCCTGCTGATGATGGTTGAGCAGCCGATCGTGTTCAGCGTTCTGGTCTGTTACATTCTTCTCTGCTATGGCGGCGGTTTTGGTTCCATGCCATCGTTCGTGCTGGATGTTTTTGGGCCGAAGCTGATGCCTACGGTATATGGAGCCATTCTTACCGCCTGGGGTTGTGGAGGGATTGTCGGACCTCAAATTGTGGCCTTCTTGAAAGACAACTTTGCCAGTCAGGCGGCCCAATATACGTTTGTTTCGGCAGCGGTTTTGTTGTTACTGGGACTGGGAATTACCTGCGCGTTGGATAACCGGCGATACAGTCCGGATAAAACCGCTGACAAATCAATTTCCGGCACGATACCGTCAAAATAACTGAAACAGGTCAAGCGTGAATTTATACGATTACAATACTTGGCCGGCAGGGGTTTGCCTACTGTGGGTCTAATACTTATATTACCTTTGTATTACAATAAATAGTGGAACGGTTGAATGAAAATATTGAAAGGGCTACCGACAATGACTTTGTCGGTAGCCCAGAAGTAAAACTACGCAGCAGCATTCCACGAATTTATTTAAGAATCATCATCTCGGTAGCTTTAACCAGCGCAGTAACTTTGTCGCCGGGTTTGAGGTCCAAATCATCGACAGAATCGACGGTAATGGCGGCGACCAGTTCGGTTCCTTTGTAATCCACAACCACTTTAGCCATTACAGTGCCTTTCGTCACGGATTTGACAGTACCTT
>DATMYQ010000197.1:0-5073 GCA_035560935.1 Patescibacteria group bacterium
TTAAAAAACCGACTTGTTGGCTCATCAAAGAGCTATGGATGAATACAGAAAAATTGGGAGGAAAATTTCCTATGAATGACACAACACCGGAACCTTCAGTCAAATGCGAAACAAGACGTTCGTTTCTCACTCTCTGCTCGCCTGAAACACGACGGTTACAAGACCCTGTTTTCAATCCCTATGCGGTTTCCGGGCATCCAAACCCATCCGGTCTCGGCGATGCCGCCCGTTTTTCGCAAACGGGTTCCTGGGGACAAAGTTCTGTTTTGTTTCCTACTCTTGAGACCTACCGCACAGCGGACCAATGCGGCCAAGCGCCTTATGGCGGGGCGGAATATGGCATTCCTCTGACCCCCGAAGCCGACGCCGTGTGCAGAAAAATTGCGGCGCTTCACCACGGTCATGGGGCCGTTATCTGCCCGTCAGGATTATCGGCGATTGCAACAACGTTAGACGCATTTTCACCTAAAGCGGTCCTTATCCCTGACAATGTATACGGGCCGCTGATCCGGTTTCTGAACCGGCGGCGCTTAAAGCAAATCCGTTATCCCGCAGGCGCTTCGGCAGAAGAATTTCGTTCGGCTTTATTAAAAGCACGGATAGAATATTCGCAACGCGAAGACCTCCTTGTCTATATCGAAGCTCCGGGCAGCGGCACCTTCGAAATCCCCGACATTGAGGGGATTGTCGCTGTAGCCCAGGATGCCAATCTGCGTACGGTGATGGACAACACCTGGGCCAGCCACGTCCGTTTTAAACCGCTTGAACACGGTATCGATATCGTTGTACAAGCGACGACGAAATACGAAGGCGGTTATGGTGATACGCCATCGGGTGTTGTTATTGCCAAGCACCCCCAAGACCTGCAAATCATCGCCGACGAATTGCGCGCAACCGGCAACGGCGCCGTCGCGCCAACAACTTGCTCACGGCTTTATCACCGAATTGATACCACCGCAGACAGACTCAGCCGTCACGCCGACACCGCCCGCCAACTGATCGACTGGTTCCTGAAGCAGCCGTTCGTCGCCGATGTCCTGTCGCCAACGCTGAAAACCTCCCTTTATCACGAACGTTTCCAACGCTATTTCGGCAAAGGAAATGGCCTTTTCAGCGTCGTTTTCCGCCCGGATCTCCCGGCACAACGCGTTGAGACTTTTGTTGATGCGTTAAACCTGTTCTGGGTTGCCGAAAGCTGGGGCGGGCATTTGTCGCTTGTGTTGCCGGTGCATGGCAAACGCGAAGTTACGCCCCTGCCGGCTGGTTATGTTTTGCGCTTCCACGCCGGACTCGAAGACTGCCAGGATCTTTTGCGCGATCTCAGTCAGGCGGCAGAGTGTTTATAATACTGGTGGGTTTAGTTTGACAGAGGTACATTGGATTACAAATACAAACGCCAGAGAGCTCGCAAATTTGCGTGAGCTCTTTGGCGTTTATGTTTGAATGAAAAGAAATTCGTTGTCTGGAAGCCTAATTCAAAACAATTTTGTCTCGTATCGGCAACGAAAAGTTCCTGTTTACAGATCCGCCTGTTTCCAGGCAGCCGCCGAATTTTGCACGCACAGTTTCCCTCCGCTGACTTCAATATGCGTACCGGTAATATAGCGGGCAGCGTCGGAAGCCAGAAAAACCACAGCTTCAGCAATCTCATCGGCAGTACCCACGCGGTTTAAGGGAATTTGCTCGGTAAGTTTTGCCCGGTTTTGCTGAATAACCTGCTTGGTCATTTCCGTTTCGGTCAAACCCGGCACATACGATGCCACGCGGATATTCCAGGGAGCCAGTTCTCCCGCAACGACCTTGGTAAAGCACAAAACAGCGGCCTTGCTCGTGGCATAAGCCCCGCTGCCGACGGAAGGGAAGAACGCCGCAATGGAAGCCGCATTCAGTATGACGCCGCTTTTTTGTTTTTTCATGTATTTCGCCGCCGTTTTCGCGCCGATAAAAATGGATTTGAGGTTGGTATCCATCACTTCATCCCACTCGTTTTCTTCCATATCCATCACTAGCTTTTGCGGATAAAATCCCGCATTATTGATCCAAACATCAATTCGCCCGTATTCTGCCGCCACTGTTGCGGCAAAGTTTTCCACGTCCCGGCCATTTACTACATCCACCGACGCCGCAATGATCGAGAATCCAAGCTGACTGCACTCCTTAGCCGCGGCTGCCAGCTTCTCCTTATTTCTGGCGCAAATCGCTACTTTGCAGCCTTCCTGCAGAAATTTCAGTGCGCAAGCTTTGCCGATTCCATCCGACCCACCCGTGATAACAACTACTTTTTCCGCCAACCCTAGTTCCATTTTTTTCAAATCCTTTCATCACTAATTTGATCCGTTTTTTTGCCGCCATAAGGCATAATAAACAACGCCGGCCATACCCACAATGACTGCGGTGGACAGATACATGGCGCGATATCCCGCATGAGAAGCAATCAGACTAAGCAAAAAAGAACCCAGTCCCACGCTAATATCCAACGCCAGAAAATATGTGGCCGTAGCCACGCCGGCCCGCTGTCGCGGTGAATTTTGTATCGCCAGTGTTTGGAAAGCAGGGCTCAACGCACCGAAACCAAGCCCAATAATCGCTGCCGATGTCAAAAAACCCGGTATTCCCTGGATTTGGCTCAGATAGATTAACCCCAGCGCGAATATGATAAAACCTGGATAAACTACGCTATTGGCGCCGGATTGATCGAACAGCCTGCCCACGATTGGCCGGGTGGCCACAATCACTAAAGCGAATACCGCAAAAAAAACACTTGTATATTCTGTTATGTTGAGCTGCTTGGCATATAGCGCGATGAACACCAGCACACCAGCATAAGCAAAAAATATCAAGCCGCCCATCAGGGCCATAGGCAAGGCTTTGGGCTCTATATAACTGCTTCCCGCCGGATTTCGGTCTGTTTTTTTCGCTGTTTCCTGCACAAGTACCGCTGAGATGTTCCTGTTTCCAGACCCGAAGGATAATACCGCCAAAGCAACACACCCGGCAAATAATATATCAAATGGATAGTGGGCGATGATGACTAAACTAAAAAAGGGCCCAACAACCATTGCCAGGTTGGAAAACACGGCAAAGTAGCCAATGCCCTCCCCTTTACGCTGCGTGGGAAGTACCAGCACCGCCATCGTCGCCATGGTTGTGGTCCCGGTGGCAAATACCGCCCCGTGAAGCAAACGTATCACCAGCAAAAAACACAGCCCGTTTACGCCTAAATACAAAATACTGACCAACAAAAAACTTCCTAACGATAGCAGCAACATTTTCCTTTTATCAATTTCGTCTATCCATTTACCGGCCAGAGGGCGGCATAACACCGCCCCGATCTGGAAAAAAGTCATGGCCAGTCCGGCTTGCCAATCATTGCCCTGCAATCGATCAATAACAAAGATCGGGAGCGCGACAATCAGGGCATAATGAGTCATGTACTGGAAAAAGTTGCTTAGGCTCATTCCCAGAAATTCTTTCGTCCACAGTGGTTGTTTCTCCATGATTTCACCTTATCTTCCAATCAGCAAGCACTTCCAGGAAAGCCGTTTCTTTGCGGCAACCTTTGGCATTGACTCCACTTAACAAAAAAGACCGCCTCTAACGGTACATCCAAATCCTAAACTAGCGATCAAAAAACGGACTTTTCCCCGATATGCTCAGCGGAATTCCGTAGGCGATACGCACGCCCTCTTCCAGCATGCCCAGCTGTATCGCCGCCTTACCCACGCTGAACATAACCCGGTTGTCGGCATGATGCAAAGCAGCAGTGGTCACAGCCGATCCCAGCGCAATCCCCAGATCCCCGACGCTGATTGCGCACAAACCCGTTCCCTGCGCACATTCCCCGCAGTTTTTATAGCCGCAGAAACCACAGGGACTGACTCCCATCGGTTTCACCTTCTCACCCAGCAGTACAACTAACGGTGCTTTATCCAAACAGTCCGCGTCGCGTTCAAAAAATTGCATTTCGGCTTCCTTGGCAATCCGTCTCATTTCCGCCGACAGCTTGGTTTTTTCTTCTCCCGTGATGATACAGGTCACTAAGTTATCCACACCACGGCCTTTCGGCGCGGTTCTCGCCGCCACGCACATGAATTCAGCAATTTGTGCCGCAGCACGATTTTCCACTTCCTGACTGTTAATAATCATCTGCTTCGCCTTCTTTCCCTTTTCTTAAAGCCACTTCTGTTATTATGCTAAATCATAGGATACTTTCAGGCAAGTACGCACTTAATGGTGGTATAGTATCTTGTGACATACTGTTATTTTTGCGCTGTTAACCACTGCAACCGGTCTACTTCCACTTCGCTCTCCCACTCATTGGGCATCTTCTGGTCGCAAACCACGATGTCAAAATCACGCAGCGTGGCAAAATGGTATAGATAACTTGCGTTCATTTTCGCCGAATCCGCCAACAAAATTTTTGTCGCCGACTTCTCAAGCAAAATCTGAGACAGCCGGATATTTTCCTCAATGAGTGTGCTGACACTTTGCGGTGCAAAGCCGGCGCAGGAAAGAAACGCTTTGTTAACGGCGACTTTAGTCAGCATATCCTCGGCAAAAAAGCCACTCATAGCCAGGGAAGCCGAAGTGGCCTCACCACCAATCACTACGACCCGGCCGTCAAAGCTTCCTTCTTTGCGGCAGTGCAGCAATCCCAACGCCATCGGCAACGAGTTCGTAACTACAAACAATCCCCGTTTGGTTAAAAGGGGTTGCAGCAATTGTTCGGTGGTACTGCCGCCCAACAAAGCGATGGTATCATTGTCTTCTATCAGACTAACGGCCGTTGCTGCGATCTTCTGCTTGGCAGCAACGTTATACAGGGCCCGTTCATTATACAACAATTCAAAAGAAGTACTTTTGACCTTAATGGCACCGCCAAAGGTCTTTTTTATTTTCTTTTCGGCAGCCAGCGCGTCCAAATCCCGCCGTATGGTTTCCATAGTGACGCCGAACTGTTCTGCCAATACTTTAACGTATACTTTATCTTTAACCTGCAACTCTTCAAGAATCCGGGACCGCCGTTCTTCTACCGAATAATACACGCTATTCACCCACCCCAAGATATTATTA
>DATMYQ010000198.1:0-4935 GCA_035560935.1 Patescibacteria group bacterium
AAGGAATATTGTTGTTACTGGAGAATAAAATACAACTAAAGACTGATATGTTTGTGAAATTGGTATTGAAAATAGAGGGGCGATTGCGTGGCGAAAACATTGGTGGTGCTGGGCGCTAGCAGCGATCAGCTTTTTTTAATTCGCACGGCTCAGCACTTGGGATTTTTCGTGCTGGCGCTGGATATGAATCCCCAGTCCGTGGGTTTTTCTGTTGCTGATGCATATGCGGTGATCAGCACTCGTGATGTGCCGGCTATTTGCCGTTTTTTGGACGAATACCGGCGGAATGGCCAGGAAATTGCCGGTGTGATTACGATGGGGAGTGACATTCCTGACGTGGTGGCTGAAGTCAGCCATTATTTGGGTACACCCAGTATCTCCCGGCTAACGGCGCGCTGGGCAACAAATAAATATGAAATGAAACTGCGGTTTCAAATGATGGGTGTTCCGATTCCTTGGTTTAAAAAAATCCAGACGATGGAAGAACTTAAGGCAGTGATTGCAGATCGAGGGTTTCCGCTGGTGTTAAAGCCTATTGATCGTTCCGGTTCACGGGGCGTTTTTTTGTTGGCTGACGGTTGTGACGTGGAGGATCTGTTTACGAAATCACGGGATTTTTCCTATGCTGGCGTTTGCATGGTGGAAGAATATCTGGCCGGTTTGCAAATCAGTACCGAAACAGTGATGTTTCAGGGGCGGGGTGTGACCCCCGGCTTTGCTGACCGTAACTATGAATATTTGGATCATTTTTTGCCGCAAATTATGGAAAATGGCGGCTGGGTACCGTCAGTGGTGACGCCGGAACAACGGACTGCGGTGGAAGATCTGATAGTGAAAGCATCCCTGGCTCTTGGCGTTGTCGACGGTATTACCAAGGGGGATGTTGTACTGACGTCAGAAGGACCGAAAATAATTGAAATGGCGGCCCGTTTGAGTGGTGGAGATTTTTGCGAAAGTCTGGTACCTATCGGTAGCGGGATCAATTACGTGGAAGCTGCGGTTTGCCTAGCTACTGGTCAATTGCCGGATTTGTCAAAATTACAACCGGTCTGCGACGTGGCGGTGGCCAACCGGTATTTTTTTCCACCCTCCGGCCAATTGGTCCGTGTGGAAGGCGCCGATGAAGTGAGAGAGAAGCCGTGGGTCAAGAAATTGGAATTTTGGTATCAGCCTGGTGATAACGTACCTCCTCCGCTTAGTCATGCCCATCGCTTCGGCGTTTTTTTGGTCACGGCTCCGAACCGCCAGGAACTGGAACGCCGGGTAGCCTGGGTGTATGAGACTATACGGATTGTAACCGCCTGATGCGCGACCCTAGCATTGGCAATGCCGTATTTTACCATATGAGCCGCCTCGTGCGGCCACAGGGTTTGAGGTAAAAATTTCGCAACAAGAATTACATTTGCCGGAAAAACTTTCGGGAAGAATTGGAAAAGTGGACTTTAAACTGGTGTTGCATTTTGGTGCGGATCCGATTCTTTTCATCAGACAGGATTGCTCATTTTCTGACGAAACGGATTAGGCAAATAGCTTAGGAGCCTATGGATATCTGGAAAAACTTCCGAATGAGTATCTCTATGGAACATGAAATCTGAACATATTAAAAATTATACGAAGCAATGACTAGTGTAGTAGAACGGGTTGATAAAGCGGTACTTTTGCCCTGTGAACGATATAAAACGTTAGGGTTTAACAGAGGAAGAGGACGACCGGAACGGATGATTGCTGGTAACATAATAGACTCTCTTTTGCTGGTGTTTTTAACTTTCTGAAAGGAATAAAAAGTATGCGTAATTGGAAAATACTACCTCAACATGAAGGGTACTGTTTGGAAAATGTTTTACAAGCAGACGCGATTGAAATGTTTCGTAAATTGTCGCTAATTCGTGCCGTTCAATTAAAAATAGAAGAATTATACCATCACGATGAAATGAAAACGCCTGTACATCTTTGCATTGGGCAGGAAGCCATTGCGGTTGGTGTATGTCAGGCGCTAAAAAAAAGCGATTATGTTTTTAGTAATCACCGTGGCCATGGTCATTATCTGGCTAAAGGTGGAGACTTACGGGCGATGATTGCTGAACTATATTGCAAAGAAACAGGTTGCTCTCATGGTCGAGGCGGTTCGATGCACTTGGTGGATGTGGACGCTGGCCTGCCTGGTTCTTCTTCAATTGTCGCTGGTGGCATACCCTTAGCCGTTGGAGCTGCTTTTTCCAGTAGCCGAAAAGAAACAGGTTTAGTATCTGTAGCTTTTTTTGGAGATGGAGCAGCGGACGAAGGTGTTTTGTATGAAAGCATTAATTTTGCTGTATTGGAAAAATTACCTGTGCTTTTTGTTTGCGAAAATAACTTTTATGCGGTTTGCTCACCAATATTCGGTCGTCATGCGCATGATGGCATATTCAAACGATTCATGGGGATGGGGATTCCATGTCACAAAGTCGACGGAACGAATGTATTGGAGGTCTATAAATTATTTCGAAAATTAGCAGCCGATGCCCGAAGCGGTGACGGTCCGGCTTTTATAGAATGTCCTGCTTATCGTTGGCGAGGACATTCCGGCGCTGGTTCAGATGTTAATATGGGGTACCGCAGTCAGGATGAATTAGATTTGTGGGCAAAAAGATGTCCGGTAGAAAGTTATAGAGATTTTTTACTCAACAAAGGAGTGATTACTGTGACTGAATTAAAGAACATTAATGAAAAGGTTGACTCCGATATTGAGGCGGCGTTTATCTATGCCCAAAAGAGCGCCCTGCCAGCAGGGAATGATCTAATGAAATGGCTGTTTAGCTATGGTAAAGGATGATAAAAATGCCTTGGACAAAAGTATTAGTGGAAAAACAGGAAGCAATTTTGGATGAACATCATGGAGAAGGACAACGCATTTTGGGTTATGCTGATAGTATTCGGGAGGCGTTTTTACAAGCACTGGATAACGATCCTAATGTATATATCATGGGGCAAGGGGTAGATGACCCCACAGGAATGTTTGGCACGACGCTTGGCCTTCATCAGCAATTTGGGCGAAAAAGAGTCTTCGATACTCCGCTTTCGGAAAATGCTCTCATGGGTATGGCTGTCGGTTCGGCGATTACCGGCATGCGGCCTATATATATGCATAATCGTCCTGATTTTTTACTTCTCACTATGGACCAAATTGTTAACCATGCATCAAAATGGCGATATATGTTTGGCGGACACGGTCAAGTTCCTTTAGTGATATGGGCGGTCATTGGTCGGGGCTGGGGGTCTGGTGCCCAGCATTCCCAAGCGTTGCAGGGATTTTTTATGCATATTCCCGGATTAAGGTTAGTAATGCCCAGCACTGCTTATGATGCAAAAGGGTTACTTTTGGAAAGCATTGCCGACGATAATCCGGTGATTATATTGGAACATAGGTGGCTTTTAAAAAGACGAGGATATGTGCCCAAAGAAATGTACAGAATTCCTTTTGGTAAAGGGATTGTTCGCCGCACCGGAAGCCATGTGACCATTGCCGGAGTTTCGCAGATGATAGTCGAAGCCCAGCAAGCCGCGGAGGAATTGGCAAAGGCGGGAATTGAGGCCGAAGTATTGGATTTCCGGACACTAAAACCTCTGGATAAAGAGTTGTTATTCCACTCATTAGCAAAAACGGGACGGCTTGTGCTTGTGGATAATGGTTGGAAAACAGCTGGAATCACGGCGGAAATTTGCGCGTTGATTGTCGAGGAGGGTTTGGATTTATTACGTGCTCCGGTGAAGAGAGTTACTTGCCCGGATATTCCTACGCCTGCAGGCTATACTTTGGAAGCAGCGTTTTATCCGGGGCAAAAGCAAATTCAGGAAGCTGTTCAACAACTGATGAATTTATAGTGATATGGAGGAATGCGCAAAATGAAAGTTTTTGTAACTGGTGCAGCGGGTTATTTAGGATCCGTTTTAGTGCCCACTCTGCTGAAAAGAGGATATCATGTTGTGGCTTTGGATAGCTTTATGTACAACCAAACGTCGCTGTTGGACTGTTGCTATGATCCAAAGATTTCAATTATTCGGGGAGATGCAAGAAGCAAGGATTTAGTCAAAGAATGTTTAAAAGATGTGGATGTTATTATTCCGCTAGCTTGCCTTACCGGAGCGCCTTTATGTAATAAAGATCCCCTTGCGGCAAGGTCGACTAACTACGATGCGATAAAACTGATATTGGAACTAAGATCGCCGGATCAGAAAATACTGTTTCCAACAACCAATAGCGGTTACGGCGTAGGAGAAGCAGGACTTTATTGTACGGAAGAAACTCCGTTACGCCCTGTCTCCCTATATGGAACGCTAAAAGTGGATATTGAGAAGGACTTGCTGGCGGCAGGGAACGTTATTACGTTGCGCTTGGCTACGGTTTTTGGAGTCAGCCCACGAATGAGGCTGGATTTGCTGGTAAATGATTTTACTTACCGGGCGGTTTTTGATGGATTTATCGTCTTATTTGAGGCTCATTTTAAACGCAACTATATTCACATTCGTGACGTGGCTAAAGCCTTTTTACATGGGATTGACCATTTTGAACAAATGAAAGATCAGCCGTATAATGTAGGACTGTCTAGCGCGAATATAAGCAAGTGGGAATTATGCCAGGAAATTAAAAAATACGTGCCTAATTTCCATATTTGTGAAGCGGAAGTTGGCAAAGATCCGGACCAACGCAATTACATTGTATCTAATGCAAAACTCGAAGCTCAAGGCTGGAGTCCGGATTATTCTTTGCAAGATGGCATTCGCGAACTTCTACGCTGTTATCAAGTGATTAAACGCAATCAGTATGCAAATATCTAGGAGATGGGTAATCAATGATTATTTCACAAACGCCGCTCCGGGTGTCTTTTTTTGGTGGCGGGACGGATTATCCTGTTTATTACCAAGAATATGGCGGTGCGGTTTTAGCAACTACTATTG
>DATMYQ010000199.1:0-7355 GCA_035560935.1 Patescibacteria group bacterium
ACCTTGGGGTTATAGCTCAGTTGGTTAGAGCGCTTCGTTGACATCGAAGAGGTCTGCGGTTCGAGTCCGCCTAACCCCACCAGAAAATATGGCTTCGCAGGGTTTCCCCCTGCGGGGCTTTTTGTTTTTTTTCTAGCAGTAAAGGATGCACGTTTGTGATGAATTTTCTTCGATACGATTTTAAAGTTTGTACCACTGATTTAATATTTGATCCAACAGGTTGATTCTTTCCCTGTGTCGAATTATAGATAGTAATGAATGTGGTATAGTTATGATGTGGAATATAATGTCCGGCAGTTTGAAATTCTAGAGAGTCAACTGCACCTGTATATTTCTTGGTGTGTCATCAGTTTTATCGATTATTTATATAAAGTCATTATCTTTCGATGGCAAAACTTATTTAAATAAACAGCGCTAACGAGAGAAAGGATGAGCACCTTGCGGAAACGACAAAAGATTTATCTGGGGATGGCATTCTTGGCGATGATTGGAATGGGGCTGCTGTTTTATGTTTATAGTTCTCCGATGAAACGCACGGCAAACACACACCGGGAATTGCAGAAACCGGTGACGGTGATGCGGGTGCAGGCAGGCAGTACGGTGCAATATTATGAAACATCGGGAACCATCAAAGCCAGTACGGTGAGCAAGGTAGCGCCAAAAGCAATGGGGCAGGTGACGGCTCTCTATGTGAAAGCCGGTGATCGCGTTGAGGCAGGGCAGATATTGGCAGAACTCGAGGATGAGGAACTGTTGCAAAAAGCGTTGGCCGCCGATGCGGGCATGAAGGAAGCGGAAAAGGGACTGCAGCTGGCTCAGCGCAATCGAGAACTGCAAGTGAAAACGCATAACCGTTATGAAGAGTTGTATCGTCGGGGGGCCATTTCCCAACAGCAGGTCGATGAAGTGCGTACCCAGCGAGATTTGGCGGATTTGGCCAGTGAGCAGGCGCAGGCAGCTTTGGAACGGTCGACGGCGACGGTTAAAGAAGTGCGGACGTACAGCCGCATGCTGGCGCCGGTGAGTGGCGTGGTTACTGAAAAGAATCTGGAACTTGGATCCATGGCGTTGCCAGGAATCTGGGCGATCGTCGTGGAAGATGATCGTTCTTTTTTTGTGGAGTGCTACGTGGAGGGTTCTTTGGCTGGCAAAATATGGCAGGGACAGGCCGTTTTGGTGGATGTGGAAGGTCTGGAAAAAAGTTTGCCAGGAACCGTTACTGAGGTCGTGCCGGCAATGGATGCGGCAAGCCGGTCATTTTTGGTCAAAATTTCCGTAACCAATCCGTTGCTGAAAACCGGACAATATAGTAAAGTTCGCTTTCCATTGGGACAGAGGCAGGCAATGGTGCTGCCGCGGACAAGCCTGGTGGAAAAAGGGCAGTTGACCGGTGTATACATACTGGATGGGGAAAAACGCCTTTGGTATCGTCTGGTGCGCACAGGAAAACTGGAAAATGATCAGATGGAAGTGATATCCGGTTTGCAGTCCGGTGATTATGTGGTGGTCCAGGGTATGGAAGCTGCTGTGGACGGAGCGTTGGCCGGCGAGGTGACCGGCCTATGAAACGACTTGGTTTAGCAGGTCAACTGGCTCGAACTTTCATCCATTCCAAATTGACACCTTTGTTGGTTGCCGCTTCCCTGCTCCTGGGAGCGTTTGCAACGGCGCTTACTCCCAGGGAAGAAGAGCCGCAGATCGTTGTGCCTATGCTGGACGTGACGGTCTCGTACCCGGGAGCGAGCGCGGCGGAAGTGGAAAATCGCGTGACCAAGCCTATGGAACAATTGCTCTGGGAAGTGCCGGGAGTGGAATATATATATTCCATGGCCAAAGCAGGCAGTAACTTAACCATTGTGCGTTTTCGCGTTGGTGAAAATGCTGAAGACAGCCTGGTTAAATTGTATAATAAGCTGATGTCAAATTATGACCGCATTCCGGCAGGGGTTTCGCAACCGATGGTGAAGGCTCGCTCCATTGATGACGTGCCGATTTTGGCCATTGCGCTCTGGAGCGATCGTCCGGGATATTCCGGCTATGAACTGCGCCGTGTGGCGGTGGAACTGGCAGAAGAGCTGAAAAAAGATGAGGATGTATCGGAGATTGCCATTATCGGCGGGCAAAAACGACAGATCCGTATCGAACCGGACCCGGTGCGGTTACAAGCGTATCAGCTTACCTTAGCGCAGCTGGCGGAAAAGGTACAGCAGGGTAACTATCAACTACAGAGCGGCAGTATGCAGCAGGCCAATCAGGAAATCCGTATTGAAGGCGGACGGTTTATTGGCAGCGTTGCTGAGGTTGAAAATATTATCGTGGCGGTGTCGGAGCAGAGACCGGTATACCTGAAGCAGGTGGCGGCGGTCCTGGATGGACCGTCTGAACCGGAGCGATATGTACTGATGGATAGGGGGGCCGGCGGCGCAGCGAAAACAATGGCGATACTGAATGGTGGCCCTTATGAAGCGGTGACATTAACTTTGGCCAAGAAAAAAGGGGCGAATGCAACGGCGATTGCTGAGCGGGCCCTGCAGAAGGCCGCAGCGTTGCGGGGACATATTTTGCCCCGGGAGGTACAGTTAACTGTAACGCGTGATTATGGAGAAACCGCCAGGGAAAAATCAAACGAATTGCTGCAGCACATGATGCTGGCCACTGTTTCGGTAGTGTTGCTCATGGGCGTGGCTCTGGGCTGGCGCGAAGCCGGCGTCGTAGCTGTAGCCGTACCAGTGACGCTGGCTTTGACGTTACTGGTTTCGTACCTGATCGGCTATACTCTCAACCGGGTGACGTTGTTCGCACTGATTTTCTCTATTGGTATTCTTGTGGATGATGCCATTGTGGTCGTGGAAAATATTCACCGGCGGTTTCTCTTGGCGGGAAAGGCTGATGAAGAAGTGGCGGCGGCAGCTGTCGATGAAGTGGGTAACCCGACCATATTGGCAACTTTTGCGGTGATTGCGGCACTGTTGCCGATGGCGTTTGTATCGGGTCTGATGGGTCCATATATGAAACCTATTCCGGTGGGCGCATCGGCGGCCATGCTCTTTTCCCTGTTGGTCGCCTTTATTGTCAGCCCTTGGCTGGGATATCGACTGTTGCGGTCAGTCCGGCAGGGTGATGCGCCGGCAGGGGGAAACGTTCAACAAAAGTACGGGATGCTGCTGGAACGTTTACTGGTGCAGAAAAAAGAACGGCGACAGGTATTGAGCGCGGTAGTGCTAGTGTTATTGCTGGCCATTCTGCTGATTCCACTAAAAGGTGTCGAGGTAAAAATGCTGCCATTTGACAACAAAAGCGAGCTGCAGGTCATTATCGATATGCCGGAAGACAGCCCGCTGGAAAAAACGGCAGCTCTGACCCGCGAACTGGGCGCGTATCTTCGAACCGTACCGGAGGTGACGGATTTTCAAAGCTATGTGGGAACCGCTTCGCCATATAACTTTAATGGCCTTGTCCGGCATTATTTTCAGCGGTCTGGTGCTAGCAGCGCGGATATTCAGGTTAACTTCGTGGCCAAAGGGGCACGAAATGAGCAAAGCCATGGCTTGGCGAAAAGGCTGCGGCCCCATTTGGAACGTATCGGCGAGGCGTATGGAGCACGCTTGAAGGTGGCGGAAGTGCCGCCGGGACCTCCTGTATTGAGTACGTTGGTGGCGGAAGTCTATGGACCGTCTCCGGAGGGCCGGCTGGCGGTAGCGGCTGAAATCCGGGACATTTTCCGGCGTACAGACGGTGTTGTGGATGTAGACTGGTATGTGGAAGCGGATCAGTCGAAAACCTTCTTTGAAGTGAACCGGGAAAAAGCGGCATATCATGATATCAGTCCCCAGGTGGTGGCACAAGTACTGCAAACGTCCATCGGTGGTACGGTAATCGGACAAGCGCACTTGGATCAAGAGAAGGAACCGGTGGAACTGCTGCTGCGTTTGTCTTATCCGGACCGCTCCCGTCTGGCGGAGGCGAGCCTGTCTCAGTTGACGCTGCCGGGGCGTGGAGGAATGTTGGTGCCGCTGTCAGAATTAGTGGTGAAGAGAACGGGTCTGGCGGATAAAACGATTTATCACAAGAATCTGAAACCGGTGACTTATGTCGTCGGGGATGTGGCCGGCAAGATCGAGAGCCCGGTTTATGCCATTTTGGCCATGAAAAACGCTGTGGGAGCCATCAAGACGACGACCGGAGATTATTTGCCCCAATATTCCGCGACGCAGCCTTGGCTGGAAGACCGTTACGCCATGAAATGGGACGGAGAGTGGCATATCACTTATGAAGTGTTCCGTGATCTGGGTGTTGCTTTTGCCGCCGTCCTGGTTCTCATTTACGTTCTGGTTGTGGCGTGGTTTAAAAATTTTTGGATTCCACTGGTCATCATGGCGCCCATTCCATTGACGTTGGTAGGGATTTTGCCGGGACACTGGCTATTTGGTGCTTTTTTTACAGCAACCTCCATGATTGGCTTTATCGCCCTGTCGGGGATTATTGTGCGCAATTCCATTTTGCTGATTGATTTTGTGCAGGAGGAAGGTCGTGAGGGAAAAAGTCTGCGGGCAGCGTTGGTGGAAGCCGGTACGGTGCGGTTTCGACCGATTATGTTGACGGCAGCCGCCGTAGTGGTCGGTTCTTTCGTTATGTTGTTCGATCCTATTTTTCAGGGCCTGGCTATAGCAATGATGTTCGGGGCCGTGGCCGCAACTGCGTTGACTTTGTTGGTCGTGCCGTTATTGTATTATGAGTTTTTTTCAGAAAATAATCAGGATTGTGAAGAGGAAAAGCGGCTGTAACGATACCTATGAAAAAAGGAAAATAAGAAAAGAACCCGTGAAATAATCCTGTCTCGCGGGTTCTTTGACCTTGCTTTTGCGTGGAAGCGTAGTTTGGCCTTCTTCATTAAGATGATAAAGCGCAACCGTTGCTGTATAGACATCAGGATGGATTTGTTTCCTGTTCCGCCCAGAGAGTCAGATAGATTTGACCGTCCTGCCGGCAAGCACGAAGCAGTTCGCAGTGGCGTAAAGTGGCAAAGATTCTGTCCAGTTGCGGCCGGGTTAGCTGTAATTGGTCCATGATTTGCTGATGGGTGACAAGACCCGATGCCCGGACATATTCGTATACTGCTTTTTGCGGCGGCGTTAAACCTTCCGATCCTTCGTGTCCGGCTTGCTGCCGTGCCTGCTTGGCGCTGTGTACGGCGGCAACATCACAGGTCTTCGGCGGTTCCAGTCTTTCGATATAGCAGTCCTCACACAACGTCTGACCGCGGTGCTGCAGCTCTTCCCCCTCGGGGATTGAGGCATTGCATTGATTGCAGATCATGATTTTCACTCCTTTATTGTCACAAAGTATTCCTTCGGCATTACTGCCTGATAGCACCGACGTATATAGCGTGGCAGATAAGGCAAAAGCGCACGTTTAGGACGTACGCCTTTGCCGTCTTTGCTATTTTAGTGGCCGCCGCAGCAACCGCCGCCGTGACCGCTGTGACCACCGGCACAGGCGTGTTTCACGCCATTTTCGAGTTTGGACTTTTTCAGGCTGCCGCATTTAGGGCAGGCGATTTCGTAACCATGTTTACCACCTTCGGAACAGGGCTCAACTTCCCAAATTTTTCCGCATTCGCTGCATTCAAAAGTTCTGTTCTTTACCATGTAATTTCCCCCTTTAATGATAATGGCACGTCCCTCAACCAGGGCCAACGCAATTTTGCTCCGGGCCGACTGCAGTACTCGTTGAAACGTGGGTCTTGTAAGCCCCATAAACTCGGCGCACTCCGCCTGAGCGAGACTGGTGTGGTCTTTGAGACGAATTGCTTCAAGTTCTTCCAACTGCAAAGCCACGGGCTCCAATTCGCTGCGCCGTTGAGGATGGAAACCAAGGCACACGGGAACGTCTTCGATCAATCCGCAACAGCGCCTTCTGGGCATGAAATAGATCACTCCTTGTTTTGGGCATATGCTCATTTATAGTATAGCGAAGATGGGAAAAATAGTCCAGTGATTTTTCAAAAAATAGTGCGTGGTGTGACTGAGGTTGTTTTTCTGTTGAATATAATTTGGTGGCGACAGCTATTTTGGCAGGAGTTTTTTTGCTGCGGTCAGAAGCTATAGGAAGAAAGAATGAAAATGAGGTATTGATTATTTGGAGAGTATTGATGTAGGGAGAGAGAAGAAAATGTTCGATGCGTTTGCAGGGTTAGGTGTTATAACACCGTTGATTGCCGGTTTGGGTAAGAGAAATATTACCATTCCTACTGAAATACAAAGTGAAGTGATTCCTGGGATATTGAGCGGCAAGAGTTTGATTGCCCAATCTCCGACAGGAACAGGGAAGACTTTGGCCTATCTGATACCGCTTTTCCAACGGATTGATCGTGAACGTCGCGAGAATCAGGTGATTGTTCTGGCGCCCACCCACGAGTTGGTGATCCAAATTCAACGGCAAATTGAACAATTGGCCACGGATTCAGAGGTTGGTGTTACTTCGGCGTCCATCATTGGCAACGTAAATATTTTACGTCAGATTGAAAAGTTGAAAGAGAAACCGCAAATTATTGTGGGCAGCGCCGGCCGGATTCTGGAATTGATTCAGAAGAAGAAGATCAAGGCGCAAACGGTCAGAAGCATCGTCATAGACGAGGCGGACCGCCTGCTGGATGACAGCAACCGCGATTTGGTAAAGGCAGTCATCAAAACGACGTTAAAAGACCGGCAGTTATTGCTATTTTCTGCGACCATTACCCCGGCGACTCAGGAACAGGCTCAGGCGCTGATGCCAGAGTCGGAAGTGATCGTAGCGGGAGAACAACGGGTTGCCGCAGAGATTGACCATTGCTATCTGGTGGCGGAGCAACGGGAAAAAATTGAGTTGCTCCGCAAACTGGTTCACGGCATCCATGGCGCGCAGGCGTTGGTATTTTTGAATAAAAGCGATCAGATTGAAATGGCGGTCAGCAAGTTGACGCATCACGGTCTGAACGCGGCGGGCCTTTTCGGCAGCTCTTCCAAAAATGACCGTCAGAAAGCGTTGACGGATTTCCGCAACCGCAAAGTGCAGTTATTGGTCGCATCCGATCTTGCGGCCAGAGGATTGGATATTTTCGGCGTGGAATATATCATCAGCATGGATATTCCCGAGGAACCGGAGATGTATCTTCATCGGGCCGGGCGAACGGGACGGGCCGGCGCTAAAGGAACCAGCGTTGTTTTGCTGAATCCGCAGGAACTGCAGCATGTAGCAACCTATGAACGAAAGTTGGGTATACGATTTGCGGCGAGAAAAATGCTCCGGGGCGAAATGGTAGCGCTCCATAGTGAAAAGCAGGAGCGAAAGTAGACTGTAAATTGACATATTAATAA
>DATMYQ010000200.1:0-24252 GCA_035560935.1 Patescibacteria group bacterium
CAAAAACATATAAATAAAGGAGGCCTTCTTTATGGAATTGACCGGTAAAACCATTATCAGCGACGACGTTTTTGCAGAAGCCGCCCGCACCGCGATGCATCAGGTCAATGAAGTATTTCAAGATCATTCAAAAAAGGGCCCGTTGTTAGGCTTGGCGCAAATCGTCACCGACAAAGTAGCTCCTCAGGTCATCGTCCGAAAAAACGAAGCGGAGAACATGGAAGGCGCTTTAGGAAAAATCACTTTTGAGCTGAAACTAACCTTGCTTTATGGCGCCAATATTCCCGATGTATCCCGCAAGGTCCGCGAATCCGTGGCCCGTGAAGTTGAAAATCTCACCGGTTACAAAGTAGAGCGAATCGACATTACTGTGGAAAAGCTAGTCAAGCCGGATCTTGAGCTTACAGAAAGCTAATGTTGGTACGGTCAAAACACCTTTTCCCATGATGTCTGAAAAACCCCTTAAGTTATACCTTAAGGGGTTTTTCTCTGTCCTGCGCCGCAGGTACGCAAGAAACGCTCCGCGTTTTTTAATCCTAACCCAAAATATCCAACTGTTGCCCTACGCCGGGAGCTGATACGCTTTTACCTGCCGGCCCCGCGGAATTAAGCAACAGCGCCAAATCCGCGCCCCCCTGTTTTTCCGTATCCAGCGCTTTTTGGAGCACGGCCACGCCCACCTGTTGTTGGAATTCCACCTGTTTCATCCCGGTTGCCATTGAGGCAATCGTCATTGAATCCATTGCAAGCACCTCCTCTCTCTATCTCTATCGGTTATGCCTGCGTATTCGTTAAGATTTATGAACATGGATGTAAAATTTTTCCCGCGGTTTCACCACTAAACCGTGATCTTTATACAACGTTCTGACCGCCTCTAGTACTGCCTGTTCCCCCTGGCCATTTGACAAACCTAGTTCTTTTAGCAACAAATGCCCATACAGCACTCCCCGCTCCTCTTCCTGCTGCGGCAAATCGTCACAACCTTCAAAGTCATAGTAACCGGTCACGTTAAAGGGCAAATTGTAATCCGTCCAATAAGACGAGATATGGAGAAAATTTGACGTATCGTCAACAGGCATTTTCGCCACCGGCATCACCGGGATACACTCCATCGGCAACGGCAGTTCCCGGAATTCCGCCTGACAAATCACGTCGGCTTTGCTAAAACCCTTGCGGATAAAATGTTTGTTAAGATACGTCCGAAACTGCGCCGCTTCTTCCGCGGTAAACAGTTCGCAAGTGTACAGTTCCATTGATTTCAGGGCGAATTTCAGCTCCATGTCCCGTGAACTGTTTTTTTTCAGCAGGTCATAGTCTTTAATCAAATCTACATATAACCGTCCCGGCTCCTTGCGGACAACAAACCAGGACACCCGGACATCACTGAATTCCCGTCCGTCTTTGTTGGTAAACATAAAGCCCCGGGAAAAGATACGGTACATGCATTCCGGCTTAAATACCACCGTGTCGTGACAGTGATTCTGCATTTCTGTCATGGCCGTTCCTCCTTTGCTTTACTATCTTACTCCTCTTTCGTTTAAATAGGGTCCATATAACTGATCCACCTTCAGCACATGTTCTTCGATCCATTCTTTAAGGAAAACAAACACTGGAAAAGACAAGGCCACTTCGCCCCGTTCATACTGTGCAACCAAATCAGCAATATGGGATCGGAACCGTTCATGTTCCTCCTTATGCGCTTGAAGCTCCGGATAAGCATACTGCAGCAAAAGCTCTTCCTCTTCGGCAAAATGCTCCTTTCCGTACGAAATCAAATTCTCAAGAATTTGCCGGGTCAGTGCATTCTCTTCTTTCAAATCCTCACAATCAATCACACTGGCGTATAGCTCATTAAACATGTCAATCAGTTTGCGATGCCGCGCATCCATTGCACTTACATTGGTCAGGTAGCTATCATCCCATTTCCAGAAAACCACCTGTCTCCCCCCCTTATTTGCCACACCCGCACAAAAATTTGTATATTCTTACTTTTTTCTTCGACGCCGTTGTGACCGATTCCTCCAATTTTCCGAAATTTCACATGTTTTATCCTAAAGTTTTCAAACTGTGGCCTATCCGCACAATTCACCAGAAAACGATTGAAGCCGTCAAAAAATGTGGTATAATGAGCAAAAGAAATTTGTATATACAATATGTCGTATCGACCGCCAAATCACGATACATTCTTCCGACAATAGCTGCAGAAGAGGTATAAAATATTATGATGAAAAAAGTGGACAAAGAATCCCCCGTTCCTCTGTATTATCAACTGAAACAAATCCTGTCCGATCTGATTGAAAATGAGGATTTAAAACCCGATGATCCGGTTCCCACCGAGCGCCGCCTGTGTGATTTCCACGGCATCAGCCGCATGACGGTCAACAAAGCCATTCTCACACTGGTCAATGAGGGTCTTGTTTACCGTGAACAGGGGCGGGGAACCTTCGTCGCCAGTCCTAAGGAAAAGCATTCTCTGTCGTCCTTGTTGGGTTTCACAGAAGAGATGCAACGCCGGGGATTATCCACAAATACCAAAATGATTGCGTTTCGCCGGCAGCCTGCCACAAAAAAACTGCGCCAGCAACTGCAGCTGGAAGCAACACAAGAGGTATTTTCCATTCAGCGGCTGCGCTATATCGGCGGCGAACCCCATGCGCTGGAAACCGCCTTTATACCGGTACATCTCTGCCCGGATCTGACGCCGGAACTTCTCGATAACCGTTCCCTCTATGCCGTATTACTCAACCGATACTTCCTTGAAATGGATTACGCCAACCAGACCATTGAACCCGTTCTGCTGGACGATTATGAGAGCAATATCCTGCAGGTCAAAAAACATTCCCTGGCGCTGCTGTTTTCGCGGCGTACTTTTTTAAAAAGCGGCATACCGTTCGAAGTGACCAAATCGGTCTACCGCAGCGATAAATATAAATTTGAAGTCACGCTGAGGAGTTAAAAAGCTTCTGCGGCGCATACAACAGGAGGAATTGCTTTGGTTACGGAAGCCATGGCCATTTATAACGCCCGTCTGATCGCCGGCGACACCATCCTTACTCAGCATACCCTGGTTTTTGACCGGCAAATCCGGGCGATTTTCCCCGACCGGACGGAACCCTGTCGCCCGGGGGACCGGCTCGACACGCCGGACGGCCCTGTTCAGCTCAGCGACGTCCTGGATGCCCAAAACCATTATTTATCACCGGGCTTTATTGACCTTCACATTCACGGCTGCGCCGGCAGCGACGCCATGGATGAAGACCGGGAAGGCCTGCAGCAAATTTGTCACGGTCTGCCGCAAACCGGCGTCACCGCTTTTCTTCCCACCACCATGACCATGGCGTTTCCTCAAGTCACCGCGGCTTTGCAACGGATACGGAGAGCCATGTCTGCCACCGGTGGCGCCCGGATTTTAGGCTGCCATCTGGAAGGGCCGTTTATCAGCGAAAATTACAAAGGGGCCCAGGACGCCGCCTTTGTGCGGGCTCCGGATTATTCCCTGATCGCTCCCTTTCAGGACGCAATTAAAATCGTCACCGTGGCTCCGGAAATAGCCGGCAGTCTATCCTTTATCCGCGAGTGCACCGACCAGGGAATCTTGGCCGCCATCGGCCACAGCGGCGCAACCTACGAAGAAACCCAGGCGGCGCTGACGGCCGGCGCCGCCCACTTCACTCACACCTTCAACGCCGCTTCGCCGTTCAATCACCGTTCTCCCGGCGTCACCGGCGCGGCGTTGGATTCGGCCGCGTCCTGCGAACTCATTGCCGACAACATTCACGTCCATCCTGCCGCCCAGCGCATTCTGTTAACGGCCAAAGGCCCGGAACGGGTCATCCTGGTGACCGACGCCATGCGCGCCTGCCTGATGGGCGACGGCGAATTTGATCTCGGCGGTCAGCCGGTTACCGTAAAAAACGGCCAGGCCCGCTTAGCCAGCGGCGTGATCGCCGGCAGTGTTTTGACACTGAACCGGGCTGTCCGGCATTTCATCGCTAACACCGCCCTGGATTTACCCGCCGCTGTCCGTCTGGTCACCGCGAATCCGGCGAACCGGATCGGCTTTGGTCATTGTAAAGGCCACCTGCAATGCGGGTATGACGCGGATCTGACGCTGTTTGACGACGAGTTTCACATACGCTATACCTTTGTCAGCGGCCAAAAAGAATATGCACATTCAGAGGTGAGGCCATGCGCATCGTAATTGTGAAAAGTTATGAGGAAATGAGCAGCCGGGCTGCCCGGATCGTGGCCGGTCAGATTTATCTCAAGCCCGACAGCGTTCTGGGCCTGGCCACCGGCAGCACCCCACTGTTGATGTATCAGGAACTGATCCGGGTTCACAAAGAAATCGGCCTTGATTTTTCCGAAGCCACTACCTTCAACCTGGACGAATACCTGGATCTCGAACCCGATAACCCTCACAGCTACCATTACTATATGTTCCAAAACTTTTTCAACCACATCAACATCCGCCGGGAAAACATTCACATCCCCTGCGGTCAACCCGACGATATCGCCCGGGAGTGCGAACGTTACGACGCCCAAATTCACCAGGTCGGCGGCATCGACCTGCAGATATTGGGTATCGGCAGTAATGGCCATATCGGTTTTAACGAGCCGGATATTAAATTTGAGGCCACGACCCATAAAGTGAAGCTGGACGAAGAAACGATTGCAGCCAATTCCCGTTTTTTTTCCACCACTGCGGAAGTGCCCCGTTACGCGATCAGTATGGGCATCAAAACCATCATGCATGCCAAAAAAGTGCTGCTCCTGGCCAACGGCACCGCCAAGGCGGAAGCCATCTACCGAACAATTTACGATGGCATCACGCCGGAAATCCCGGCCTCGATTCTTCAACTCCACCAGGATGTTAGCATTATTGTAGAAGAAAAAGCCGCCCGGTTGTTGCCGGAAGCGGCCATATAGTATAATAAGCGTATACGGTTGTTACAACCATCGCAGGGAACAGTGCCACGCGATGGGCGGTCCGGAAACAGAAAGGCAGGATGCCGGAAAAAGGAGTGTCCATGATGGACTACCGCACAAAACTCAATCATCTGATGGTGCAGCACCGTCTTTCCATCAAAGATCTGGCTGATTTTCTGGCCCTCGACAGCACCTCGATTTATTCCGTACTACAGGGAGAAAAAGCACTTCCCCGGGGCAAAGAATCCTTACTGATTCAAAAATACCATCTTCCCGCCGATTATTTCCGCGTCCAAACCCCGGACACGGCAACCGATTACCACCGTGATCTTTTTTATCAACTGTTTCCGGAAGCCCGGGGCAGCGATATCACCTACGAAAAGATCCGTGAAATCATCCGGATACTGATCCGGTAGCGCTTTCACTGCTTTACTTTGTCCAATACCTGAATCGGCTCCCGTAACGGATGTTGCCCGGCATAATGTTTCAGCAAACTCAATAAATTGGCGGACAGCTCGTTGGACTTATTCAATACCAGCAACCCGGACTCCGTCATCACGTTTTCCATCAGAATCATTCCGGTGCGCAGTTCGGTGATCTTCACCGCGCGCACCGTTTCCTTTTCTTCCTGTTCCACAATCACCCGTAAGGCTTTAAGCAACGGCGGCGAATAGTCCCGCCAGATTTCCTGCACCGTTTGAAACGCCGCTACCGCGTTACTGCCGCTTTGGCGAAACAGGTCATACTCCAGGGCCAGGCGCAACAGGCGGCTGCCCAGCAGCACCGTTTCCGCTCCCTGCACATCCGTCAGCGGCGCTCCCTTCAACGGTTCCAACTGCGCTTTGATCACCGCAACGACCGTTTCCAGACGGGGAATGCCGCCAATCAGTTCCGCCGCCACGCCGGGATGATTCCGGAATATTCTTTCTTCGTCGTCGGACAGCGCCAGGCTTTCCTGCTTTTTTTGCAATATCTCTTTGGGTATCGTTACACAGCCAATCTGTGACAGCATGGCCGCCATTTCATAGTGCCAGCTCCGGGAAGCTTTTATCCCCAAGGTTTCACTCATGCTGCGGACATATCGCTTAATCCGGTTGGAACGGTCAAACAACACCGGATCCACGATGGATAAAATATCGGTCATCGTTTTCAGGCTGGCCACAAAGGTTTTTGTCAGTAATGTCTGCAGTTCCAGTTGGGAACGCCGCAGTTCCAGGTGCGTCCGAACCCGGGCGCTGACTTCTTCAAACTGGAACGGTTTCGTGACATAATCCACACCCCCGGCCTGAAACGCCCGCACTTTGTCCATGGTTTCCGACAACGCGCTGATAAACAACACGGGGATCTCCCGCAGCAACGGATCCCGCTTCAATTCCTCACACACTTCATACCCATTCATTTCCGGCATGGTAATATCCAATAAAATCAAGTCCGGCGCCTCACTCCGGGCCGCCATCAGCGCCATTTTTCCGCTGGGTACGGGCCGCGCCACGTAGCCCTGTTCTTTCAGCATACCGGTCAAAACCTGCAAATTTTCCGCCACATCATCCACCACCAGAATGTTTGCAGTGAAACTCATTTCGCCTGTTTCCGTCATTGTTTCGCCTCCCCGTCATTTCCTCTTATTTTAAGTAAATTCAATAACTGATCATATTCATACCGCTGCACCATCGCCCGCAAACGTTCCGCTGTTTGCGGCTGTTTCGTCCCCAGCTGGTCCAGCAGTTCCAGCATTTGTTCAAACTGGGCTTTCGTTACCGCATCCTCCATGGCATCGGCCCATTCCGGCGGTACATTCTCCTCACCAACTTCCGGCCCGGCCGGTGTCGACGGCAACGAATCGCCAACGGTCAAGCCATAAACATACTCCAGCGGCAAAAAATCCGCGATAACCTGAAAAATCTCCGCCTCCCGGAACGGCTTGCGCAGATAATGACTGACACCGTACTCCCTTGCCTGGGTCTCTTCTTCCGGCAATACGCTGGCCGAAAGAGCAATCACCGGCACCCGGTCACCGTCCGGCAAGTTCCGGATGGCCCGGGTGGCTTCAAAGCCGTTCATCACCGGCATCCGCATATCCATAAACACCAAATGGGGCTGCCATTCCCGGCAAAGGTCCACCGCCTGACGTCCGTCGAGCGCCGTACGGGTCAAAAATCCGACTCCTTCCAGCAAACTTGTCAATAATTGCCGGTTTTCCTCCGTATCATCCACGATTAAAATCCGGTATTCAGGCTCCCCTCGTATTGCCGTTACCGGCAAAACTTCCGGCACCGGTTCTGCGTTTGCGGCCCGGCCCGGCGCCAGCGGCACCTCCAGGTAAAAGCGGCACCCCTGCCCTTCCTGGCTGACGACTTGAAGATCTCCTCCCATCAGCCGGGCGTATTCCCGGCTGATGGTCAGTCCCAAACCGGTTCCGCCGGTAGTTTTCCGTCCGGTTTCCGCCTGTGAAAAAGGCTGAAAAATCATGTCCAGGTCGGCGGCGGCAATGCCCGGCCCCGTATCCGCGACCTCACCAGTCAGGCGCCAGCCACCGGCCGCTTCCGCCGTCAGCTGCATGCTGACCGTCACGCTGCCGGCCAGGGTAAACTTTACCGCGTTGCCAATCAAATTATAAAAAATTTGCCGCAATTTCTGTTTGTCGCCAATAACGCTCCCGCCGGGCAGGCCCTCCGCCGTCACCTGATATGCCAGGCCTTTTTGTGTAATCCGCAACCGGAACAGCAGGTCCAAATCCCGGACAAACTGGTGCAAGTCAAACTCTTCCGGGCAAAGAACCGTCCGACCGGCTTCCACTTTCGACATTTCCAGAATATCGTTGATCAACGCCAGCAGATGTTCGCCACTGCGGTTAATGGTTTCCAGGGGCTGACGCTGGGCGGCCTTTAGTTCCGGATCTCTCAGTAACAATTGGGTAAACCCCAGGATGGCATTCATCGGTGTCCGGATTTCGTGGCTCATATTGGCCAAAAAGGTGCTTTTGGTGCGGGTCGCGCTTTCCGCCGCCTCTTTGGCCGTCTGCAGTTCCCGGTTCACACGGTTCCGTTCCGTGATATCCACATGCGTTCCCACTAACCGTATGGCTTTGCCGCCTTCATCCCTGCGTACCGCAAAAGCACGGGAAAGAATATCCCGGTATTCTCCGGATTTATGCTGCAGACGGATTTCCATTTCCAGTTTACCGCCACAGCCCGCGCTGCAATTCGTAAGCGTCGTCAGGGCCCGTTCCCGATCCTCCGGATGCAGTAGTTGCGTTAGCACATCCATACCCTGCTCCAGTTCCCCGTCTTCATAACCCAGCATCCGCTGCCACTGCGGCGAAAAATACACCTCGCCGTTCAGCAGGTTCCAGTCCCACAGGCCGTCATTAGCGCCCTGCATGGCCAGCGCCAGCCGCTCTTCGCTGGCTGCCGTGCGCTGCGCCGACGCCAACAGCCGTTGTCGGGCCAAAAACGTTCCTACCGTCAACAACCATATCAAAAACGTTACGCCAATAGGTGCCAGGCGATGTTTGGCAATAAACTTTTGCCAGTTTCCGGCGTCAATATCCACGCCAAATACCCCGGCCAGACTTCCGGAACGAGAGTCCCGCACCGGAGAAAAACCGGACACAAAACGCCCCCACTCATCCGTATACGGTCCGGTAACCGTTCCCCGCCCGGTTTGAAAGACCTGCTGCAACTCCCGTGGTGGCCGTTGATAAAGAAAATTAGGCGGTGAATAATCCGGTTCGCCCGGCTGGATCGAGTCCAGCAAAAAATAAAGCGCCCCTTCTTTTTCAACCAGCACATACACCCAGAGGATAGACGCATACGATGCCTTGATTTCGGTCATTTTCCGCTTCAACAACTGATACCGGGGATTCTCTTCGCGTACTTCCCCCAGAGCCAGCCTCGCTACGTCCTCTCCGGACAGCGCGGCGGCGGCGGCCTGGGTAATATTTTTCACATTTCCCCGCAATTCTTCTTCCGTATCCTGTGCCAGGTATATGGCCGCCAGCCATCCCAGTCCCACTATCGTCAACAACAGCAAAGCCCGGGCCGTATCCCTACGTCCCGGACCATCGGTTTCCCGTCCGGGAAATCGTTTTTGCCAAGATTCGAAACTAAACGCCGACCAAACACAGGCGGCAGTGAACGCTATACAGATTCCGCCACCCAGCAGCATGACAGCGCCGAACGGCTGCCCCATCGCCGGAGCCAGGGTAAAGGCCGCCGGATTTCCTGCAGCTCCCGCCAGCAAAGCATACATCACCATGCCCGCCGCGCCCAGCCGTAAGCGTCCGCCGCCATATTCCAAACGTCCGGCCTCACTATACACGGCCAAAGCCGCCAGCCATCCGCCGGTCAAGCCCAATAAATACCGCGCCGTATTCTGCTGCTCCTCTGGCAACGTCAGAGCCATTAACGCCAGCAGCAGAGCTATGCCGGTAACCCAGCGCGGCAACACCTGACCATTCTGTCGAACCCAAAGAAGCCGGCCAAACTCCCCCAACAGAACAAACGATATCACCAACAACCCCTGATACAGCGGCGCATAGCAAAAATTGTCGGCAAATACCGGCATAAGCAGACCCAGCCATTCCTTAGTTCCCTGTAAAAGGCCAAACGCCACCAACCAAAGCCAATGACGCCGGTCCCGCCGCTGATCCTGCAGCCCGATGCCAACCGCAGCCACAAAGAGAAACGCCAGGCTGTTGACAAAAAAAACGAAATCTATCTGCCGCGCCAAAAACTCCGTGTATAACGCTGCGTTCTCCATCAGCACCCCTCCGGGAGTTTCTCTGTTTCTTTATTATTATATCATGTACATCTTGGCGGTTTTTATTTCATCGTGGGCCGTCTTATTTTTTATTTTCCGTAGCCGGTAGCCCAATCAGCGGCAGCCACTCAACGCTGCCTGCCGTCATATCCACCGCACCATGAGCCAACGCGGTCAGCGGCGTCATGTTCCGGGTATTGCTGCTCAGGGTGGCCGCCGACAGCAGCGTACGGTCAGCAACCCGGTACACCCGCTGATACAGGGTGATGTAGTAGGTATTTCTTTCTTCTCTCATTTGGGTCGCCGTAATCACCGGGATAATCAGAACCTGGCAGCCGGCATCCGCCGCGCGCTGAAGATATTCCGGCGAGTCGCCTTCTCCGCGGATAACGCTGCCCTGGTTCATAATATATCCCGAAAAAAGGCCGCGGTATTCATCCGTTAAAACGTCCTTCATATTCAGAAATTCATCGTTTAGTTCCTCGGGCAGCGCATTTTCCAACGGCGTTACGTACAGCATCGGTTGTCCGGCATCGGCTTTCTTGATGTCCGGCAACTCCAGCAGCTTGGCCTCCTGTGCCAGGCGCCGTTTCTGATAATACTGCTTCATCGCGTAGTCCATGTACAGAGCCAGGCTATGATGAATTTTTACATAATCCTCATCAAGATACCATGTGATTTCCTTGCCAAATAACCGATATCCGCCGACAAAATTCTGCAGGACACTGCTGATGGGGTCACCGTGAATCACGATTCGGGTCAAATTCAGCCGGTCCGCATATTTTTGGGCAAACGCTTCGTTGCCCACCGGTGGCGCGCCAAAAGTCCAGACCTTGATTTGCTCTGGTCGCACCCCCAGATCCAACAAATAGGCACCCGACAGCGTTGCCGCCGCACCGCCCAGGCTATGCCCCACCAAATAAACCGTCTGATCCGGATTTTTCAAAAGCTCTTCCAATAGCGGCTTGCCCTGTGTGTCCGGATCTTGCACCGTCAACATCGTCTGCACATACCGGAGGAATCCCCGGTGAACCAGCGGTGATCCCGGGGGCGCTGTCTTCTCGTCCAATTGCGCGTTGGCGGTGTGCTCAGCAACCGTATTGCCGGCAAAATACACTTTCCCAAAACTCAGATCGATTTTCCGGTCTTTTTTTGATTCCGTCCCGGCAATACCCACCATATATAACGGACGTTTTCCCGGCACGTCTTTTTTGGCCACTAAAAATTTCGTCTCGGCCTCCGTGGTCGAGTTGACATACGTATTCACCCGCCAGCCGTCCCGGCGCAACTCCCGTAAAACAACCTTGGCCATCGGATCGCTGTAAGCGCCCCGGCTGACTGCCGAAAAAAGATATATATGATACGCCTCGTCGCAATCTTCCAGCGGACCAGCCCACGCCGTTCCCGAACGCCCCGCCAGTAACAGCAAAAACACACTGCAAATCACAAAAACTACTTTTTTCATCATTCCGCTCCTTTCCGTACTAAAGGCGTCTGTCTTTTCGTCGCCTGAAAGTTTTAAAAAAACACTTTGATTTTTATCCATTTCGGCATCAGCAGAACAAATCCTCCCTGGATAAGGGGGTTCTTCCCGATTCCGCCTTTAAAAATACCTGCCTTTATAATTTCTGTTCGCTTAACAAAGATAATCGTGGGAGCTTCCTTTGTTTTGTGTGAATATTTGCTTATTTATGCCGTAAAAACTAGAGCATTCCGCGGACCGCCACAGGAATATCGCCGCATGCTCCGGTTTATCCAAATCGCTTTGTGAAATATTTGACATACTTTCTGGCGCATGTTATAATTTTCACAGTATACGAACAATCTCCTGTTTTTCGGCTGGCGCTCGACGTCAGTCTCTTTTTTTATTCCAGCACATACACCATCACCGGATGCCGCCCAAATTGCAGCGCATTCTGGCGGTTATCATAAGCCAGATCAATTTTCTCCCCTTTGATGGCGCTGCCAATATCGTCAGCCACGGCATAACCGTACCCTTCCACGTAAAGACGGGTCCCCAGCGGAATGACCCGGGGATCCACCGCGACCAGTCCTTTCCGCAGCCGGTTTCCCCGCTTGGTGTAATGGCCGCTGCCGGGATCCTCCGCCGTATAGGCAGACGCTTCCATATCCAGTCGCTTCTTATATTGAACGGGTTTTATGGTTACCTCCCGGTTCAACGCGCTGACCAGGTTCGCGTCATAAATGCCGGTTTTTTTTAGTTTGAAGGTCTTTTGTCCTTTTTCAATCGCCTCTTTCGTCATAGCATCCAATTTCCCGGTGGGCAACCCGGGATAGAAACCGGTGTCTGCCAACAATTGTTGCAATCGCTTCAACTTCTGGGTATCGCTGCTGAGATTGCCGTCCGGAACCGGGCGGGCCGATTTCAGCGGTGGGGGCGCGGGCTTTGACGTCAGCGAAGATGCCTGAACGGCAGTAACGCTGCAGCAGAACAGGGCCAGGCAAAGAATGGCCCAGCGTTTAATCCGGCTTTTCACGTTTTCTCCTCCCTTATTCCGGTTTACGGTAGAAAAACGGCAGATAATGCTGAAAACCAATATCCCGGAAATTCAAAATTGCCTCCGTACCGCCAACAAATAATACGCCACCCGGTTTTAACGCGGCAAAAAAGCGGCGGTATAGCGAGTCTTTGGCTTCTTCGGTAAAATAAATCACCACATTTCGGCATAAAATCAGATCAAAACCGGTTTCAAATTTATCCAGTAACAGATTGTGTTTTTGAAAATCCACCCGGACTTTAATGTCATCACACACCGTACCGTGAGTTTCTGTCGCAGAAAAGTATTTCTTGATCCGGGCCGGGTTCATATTTTTAAGTTCTCCCAGCGCGTACGAACCCACTTTTGCTTTCGCCAGCATCTCCGCATCCAGATCGGTGGCCAGTATACGGTGTTTCACCCCCGGCGTAAGTTCATTGAGGATAATGGCCAGCGAGTACGGTTCCGCTCCTGTGGAGCAACCGGCGCTCCAGATGTTCAGTTTAGGACTTTTTTTCAGCAAGTCGCCGAATACCCGCTGTTCCAGTTCACCAAATTTTTCCGGTGTGCGGAAGAACTCGGTCACGTTAATCGTCAAAAAATCAATAAAGTCTTTGTACAACTTATCATTGCCGTCAATTTTATTAAAAAATTCAACATAGCTTTTCGCTCCGTGGCGCGCCATCATATTTGAAATTCTTCGCTGCATCTGGGCGGGTTTGTATTGATTCAGATCAATGGCTGATTTTGCCTGCAATTTTTGTTTGAAGGCTTCCCAATCTTGCTCCGCAGTCATTGCATTGTCCTCCTTAGTACTCTAACTTCCCTTAGAGTTGCAATTATTCGACACAAAGCCGGCAGATTCCTACTTTCAACAGGTAATTACTATTTTTTTTACCGAATATGGCGCACAGAAGCTGCTGCGATTAAAAAAGGGCAGTCCGGATCACACACATGTGATCCGGACTGCCCTTACTAAGCCGTTATTCTGCTTTCCGGGAAATTAAGCGAGGACCTTCTCCACGGGAAGATATTCCAGTTTATGAGCTTCCGCCACGCCCTTGAATGTGACCTTGCCGTCATAAACGTTCAACCCTTTGGCAAAGCCGGGATCACTCTTCAATGCTTCTTTCCAGCCGTTATTGGCAATTTTCAGCGCATACGGCAACGTGGCATTGGTCAGCGCAAAGGTGGAAGTCCGGGCGACAGCGCCGGGCATATTAGCCACGGAATAATGGACCACGCCATATTTCGTATACGTAGGATCGCTGTGCGTCGTAATCCGGTCAATGGTTTCCACGGAACCGCCCTGATCGATGGCCACGTCAACAATAACCGAACCGGGTTCCATGGATTTGACCATTTCCTCCGATACCAGTTTCGGCGCCTTGGCGCCAGGTACCAACACCGCGCCCACTAACAAATCCGCTTTGGCCACCCACTCGGCCAGATTAAAGCTGTTGGAAGCAACCGTAGTGACACGACCGCCAAAAATGTCATCCAGATAAGCCAGTCGCTCCAGATTTTTATCCAGAATTGCCACTCGGGCGCCCATGCCCAACGCCATTTTAGCTGCATTTGTACCAACTACGCCACCGCCGACAATGACAACCTGCGCATTAGGCACGCCGGGTACGCCAGCCAGTAATATGCCTTTGCCGCCCACCGGTTTTTCCAGGCAATGAGCACCCACCTGCACTGCCATCCGGCCGGCCACTTCGCTCATCGGGCTCAGTAGCGGCAGGGTGCCGTTATGCTCAATGGTCTCATAGGCAATACCGATGACTTTTTGGTCCAGCATCGCCCGGGTCAGTTCCAGCTCCGGCGCGAAGTGCAAGTAAGTAAACAGAATCTGTCCGGCATGGAACATGGCATATTCCGGCGCCAACGGTTCTTTTACTTTCATAATCATTTCCGCTTTATCGAACAGCGCTTTTTTGTCCTTTATGATTTCGCCGCCGGCTTTTACATAGCTTTCATCGCTAAATCCGCTGCCGACGCCGGCACTGATTTCCACCAGAACGGTATGCCCCGCTTTGCGCAGCGCCTCGGTACCGGCCGGAGTCAGCGCCACCCGGTTTTCATTGTTCTTAATCTCTTTAACAACACCGATAATCATAAGTAATTCCTCCCTAGATTTTATTGCAACTTCCGGCCTCTGAGCAGCGCCGAAAGCGCGGTTACGATATATTAATACACGCAATTCTTGTGCCAACAGCAAAGTCGGGCATTTGCAACAAATTCCGCCAGTGTCGGAAACATTATATTCCGGTTTTTGGCAATATAAAATGCCATTCGGAAACAAAAGTTTCCAAATGGCATTGGTGTTTTGTTCACCGGCAATTCGTCTCAGCCTTCCCAGCCGCCAAGAGTCTGCTCCTCATCCACTTGCGAAAGCACACCGTCAATCATCACCAGCCGGGGTTTTGCCGCCAGCAGCAGCGGGTGATCGTCCCACACCACCAAATCGGCGTCTTTACCGGCGGCAAGACTTCCTACCCGGTCAGCCACGCCGGAAATGTCCGCCGCGTCCGCCGTGATCGCCCGTAAGGCCCGGTCTGCCGACAGGCCGTAACGGGACGCCAGACCCGCATACACCGGCAGCAGCGCGCTGGGCAATACCGGGTGATCGCTCATCAAGGCAAAGGTTACACCATGCTCCGCCAGTACCGCGGCACCGGCAATGCTGCGGGATTTCAGCTCCATTTTGCTGCGGGTAGTCAAATTGGGTCCCAGCACCAACCGGGCATTTTCCCGGGCCAGCCAGCCGGCGATCCGGTGACCCTCCGTCGCGTGCTCGATAATAATGTCAACGTCGAATTCCCGGGCAATCCGCAGCGCCGTAACAATGTCATCCGCCCGGTGGGCATGGGCCCGTAGCGGCATTTCCCGCTTCAGCACCCGGGCCACCGCTTCCATATCCAGATCATATTTGCGGTCTTCCTTACCGTCGGCCAGCAAATATTCTTTTCCTTTGACCAGCGTTTGGCGGATCAGATTGGCCACCGCCATCCGGGTCACCGGAGCTTTCTCCCGCTGGCCATACACCCGGCGGGGATTCTCGCCAAATGCAATTTTCAGACCGGCGTGCCGGCGGAGAATCATTTCTTCCACGGTCGCCCGCTGGCGCGTTTTGATAATCACGCACTGTCCGCCCACCGGATTGGCGCTGCCCGGAGCCACCATCACCGTAGTGATGCCACCCGCGGCCGCGTCGCTCAATCCCACATCATCCGGGTATAACGCATCCAACACATCCATCCCCGGCGTCACCGGGCCACTGCTTTCATTGCCGTCTTCCCCCGCCCAGGCCAGTGCCTCGCTGTACACTCCCAAGTGCGTATGCGCGTCGATCAGTCCTGGCGTAATCACCTTACCGCTGACATCCAGGGTCCGGTAATCCGCCGGAACCTCAATGCCCGTACCCACGGCGGCGATTTTCCCCGCCCGAACCAGCACGGTTCCCTGCTCAATCACTGCTCCGGTCATCGTATGAATTTGGGCGCCTGTCAGTGCAATCATCTGGTTTCCTCCATTTTTCGGTTTCCGATTTTTCCCGCATGGTTTTGTTTTCCCTTCACCTGTTCTTGCAGCCAGTCGCACCAAGATTCCACTCCTTCACCACTGCGGCAGGAAACAGCAAAAATCCGGATATCCCGGTTCAACGAAACAATATCGGTTTGAACCGCCGTCAAATCTACGTCGGTAAATGGCAGCAGGTCGATTTTATTCAGCACCGTTGCCGCTGCCTGCCGGAACGGCAACGGGTATTTCAACGGTTTGTCCGCGCCTTCCGTAATGCTGAGAACCACCGCTTTTTCATCCTCGCCCACGTCAAATTCCGCCGGGCACACCAAATTCCCGACATTTTCAACAATCAGCAGCTCCACTCCGGTCAAATCCATCCGCTCCAGCGTTTGCGCAATCATGGCGGCATCAAGATGGCAGCCGCCGTCCGTATTGATCTGAACCGCCGGAACTCCGTGCCGGGCGATGCGCTCGGCGTCTTTTTGCGTATATAGATCTCCTTCAATCACGACCATATTGATTACGTCCTTCAGTCGTGAAATGGTCTGCTCCAGCAGCATAGTTTTGCCGGCGCCGGGCGAGCCAAGCAAATTCAGAACATAAACTCCCTGCCGGCGAAAAAGTTCCCTGTTTTCCCCGGCCACGCGATCATTGCCGGCCAGGATGTCCGTCATCACCTGAACGTTCAATCTCATTCCACCTCCATATGCTCCACCCGCAGCTCCCGGCCGGCGACCAGTTCCACGCCAGCTGAGCCGCATTCGGGACAGTAAAAATGCCGATTCTCCACCAAAAACTCCCGGCCGCACTCCCGGCAGCTTGCCGCCAGCGGGATCCTGTCGATCACCAGTTCCGCGCCGGCGGCAAGCGTACCCGCGGCCAACACCTCAAAGCCCTGTCGCAGCGAATCCGGGACCAACCCGGTCATCTCGCCCACTGTCACCGTAATCCGGCCAACCCGAACCGCCTGGTGTTCCGCCGCCGTTTTTAGCGCAATATCCAAAATCCCCTGGGCTATCGACAGTTCATGCATCCGGCTACCTCCTGCCTGCTAATTAACGGGATTCAAAATACACGGTGATTTCATCACCGGGATTGGCCACGCTGTACGGCGGCAAACTTTGCCGCACCGCCACTCCCGACCCCTCCGGCATCAGTGTCAGTTTTTGCTGATGCAAAAGTTCCGCGACTTCACGCATGCTCCTTCCCGTCAGATAAGGCACCAGTACCTTGCCCGGCGGCGGCTGCCGGGGCGGTAGTGGTGGCGGTGCCGCCAGTTGTGGCCGGTTAACCGGTTTCTCCTCTTCCGCCGACAGAAACTGAGAGCCTCCCGACGGCACCACTACCCAGTAGCGCATAATTTGCGTCATAATTTCCTGGAACACCGGCGCGGCAATCTGGCCGCCATAATAAACTCCGCTGGGGTCATCCAGTACGATCAGCAGCGTAATCTTCGGTGCCGGCAGCGGCCCAAAACCGACAAAAGACGCAATGTAGTGCCCGGCCAGATAGCCGCCATTGGGACCAATCTTTTCTGCCGTCCCCGTTTTGCCGGCAAACTGATAGCCCTTCACCTGAGCGCTTTTGCCACCGCCTTCGCTGATCACTTTTTCCAGCATAGACGTCAAGGTTTGCGCCGTTTCCGGTCGAATCACCTGCCGGACCTGAACCGGTGGAAAGCTTTCACTGACGGAGCCGTCGGCGTTCCGCACTTCTTTGATAATATGCGGTTTCAGCAGCATTCCGTTGTTGGCCACCGCCGAAATAGCCGTAACCAGTTGCAACGGTGTGACCGCAATGCTCTGGCCGATAGACATCGTCGCCAGATCGGAATCCCGCATCTCGGCCGGACGGAACAAAATTCCGGACTCTTCGCCGGCCAGTTCAATATCCGTGGGTTTCCCAAACCCAAAGCTCCGCACATACTGGTCCAGCTTCACCGGCCCCACCCGTTTTCCCACTTCCGCAAAACCGGTGTTGATCGAGTATTTAATGATGTCGGTAAACGACACGTTGCCGTAGCCTTCGCCGCTCCAGTTTTGAATCCGTCGCCCGGAAACTTCCACATACCCTTTGTCAAAAAACCGATCCTCCGGCGCGACCAGCTTTTCTTCCAGCGCCGCCGCCGCCACCACCGGTTTAAATGTGGATCCAGGCTCGTAAACAATCGAAACCGCCCGGTTTTTCAGTTCATTTTCGCTAAATCGGAAAAACTGGTTGGGATCGTAAGTGGGGCGGCTGGCCATCGCTAAAATTTCCCCGGTGCTGGGATCCATGGCAATGGCCACCGCGCCGCGAGCTCCGGTGGACGCCACCGCCTTATCCAGCGACTTCTCGACAATATGCTGCAGGCCGCTGTCAATAGTCAAAATAACATTTTTAGTCTGTCTAGGCGGCATAAAAGAGAACACCGACTGAAAAATCGGCCGGCCATAACTGTCGGTATCGATCGTTTGCTCGACCCGGCCTTTTTTCAGCAGCCGGTCCACCACCATTTCAATTCCATCCAGACCCACATCGTCCATGCCGACAAAACCCAGAACATGCGCCGCCAACGTATTATTGGGATAATACCGCTTGCTTTCTTCGGCAAAACCCAAACCGCTGATCTTGTCGGACGCAATTCGTTTTTCCAGAGCTTCTAATTTCTCGGGCTCCATCATTCGCTTCAGCCAGACAAAGGTACCGTCCGCAATCTTTTCACGGATTTTTTCCGCTGGCTCGTCCACATAGGGCGCCAGCAATGCCGCCATTCCATCCGGATCTTTGATTTGTTTCGGGTGTGCGTACAGAGATTTCGTCATGCTGCTGACGGCCAGCTCTTTGCCGTTACGATCATAAATGGCACCCCGCGGCGAATGAACCACAATGCTTTCCCGCAATTGTTCCCGGGCTTTGGCCCCGAGACGCTTCCCATCCACCAGTTGTACCCAGCCCACCCGGCCAGCCAATGCCACCAACACCACGATCAGCAAGCAGAGAAAAAACGCCAGCCGTTTTCGTGTCGCCACCATTCCCACCATATGTTAAGCACTCCTTGTAACAAATACCCTGATTGCCTCCAGGGTTTTCATCCTTGCCAAACCGATACCTGCCGCGAGCACAAAATCACCGGACCGCCGGCAAGGCAGGCGCGGTCAAACCGCCGCTCCCATTCCCGTCAATCCGGTGATACCCGATTACCAGCGCATCTCTTTTTCCGCTATTCACCCACAGAAAATTCATGCGCCCATTGCAACGCCTGCTTATAAAGATCCGCCACCACTCTTTCGTCCAACTGCAAACTTTGCGTAAAGCGGCAGACCGCCGTCCACGCTCCCCGCTCATAGGCCAAAACCAAACCATAAATATCACGAAAACTGGTCCCTTGCCCTTTGAGGGCCAAGCGCACCTCTTCCGCCACGGGAAGGCCCGCCAGGACCTCATCCATCGGCCGGCCTAACAGCACGTCAATCATCGAAAACATACCCATGAAAAAAGCATCCGACATTCGGGCTTTTAATCCCACTTCCCGGGCCAGCAGTTCGCCAAACCGGGCCCGCACCGCGGACACTTTTAAAATTTCCGGCGGTTTGTCTTCGCCCAGAATCCGCAGGGCAAACAGCGACGCCAGTTTAGCCAGTTCTTTTTGGCCCAGCAGCGCAATCGCCTGCCGAACGGAATGAATCTTCATCCGAAAGCCGAAGGCCGAAGAATTTACGTATTTCAGTAATTTATACATTAATGCCAGGTCATGCTGAACGATCCGTTCCAGATTATCCACGTCCATGTCCGGCTGGTTGACTTCCCGGATCAACTGAAGCTGGGCATACTTGCCCATGGGTACGTCTTTCGCCGCAATTACCACCGGCTTGCTGAAAAAATACCCCTGAAAGTATGTGTATCCCAACAACATCGCCTGTTTAAAGTCTTCCTGGGTTTCCACTTTTTCCGCCAGCAGCCGAATGGGCGTCCCTTTGAACTGATTGGCAATTCTTACCCGTTCCTGAACGTCCGTCGCCAGAAAATCAATTTTAATAATATCCGCCAAGTCAATCAACGGCTGAAACCGCGGATGAAACACAAAATCATCCAAAGCCAGCCAGTAACCGTCCATTTTCAATTGACGGCAGGCTTCGATAATTTCCGGTTCCGGTTCCACTGTTTCCAGAATTTCCACCACCAGCAACTCATGCGGCAACAACTTGGGCAAGCCCTGTTTTAACAAGTTACCGGTGAAGTTGACAAAGGCCCGTTGACCATCCGCAATGCTGTCAATTCCCAGGGAAACAAAACTGTTGAACACGACCTGAGACGTGGCCGCGTCACCATCCGTCGCTTCAAACACACTTTCCAGTCCTTTGCGAAACAGCAGCTCGTAGGCGACTACCCGCTGTTTCCGGTCGAAAATCGGCTGCCGGGCCACAAACACATCCATGCCGTCCACCCCCGCATATCGCTGGTCATCATCGGGTTGTCAAAACACTCTTATCTGTCATTATGAATGGTTTCTGCTTTTCTTTGCTTTTTCCTGCCGGAGCCCCGGCACATTCTCAAATATCCAGTACCGTTGTCTGCGATTCCAGCAGTTTAATTCTCTCGCGCGCCCGCTCCGCTGCCGGATGGTTTGGCGCCGCATACTGCAAAAAATTCCGATAGGCATCTATAATCTGACGCATCCGCAGCACCGTGTCCAATGGTGGCGCATCCGCCGCAAAGGTCATTTTTTCCAGCGTCACGGCTTTATTGTAATACGCCAGCGCGTAATGAGGCTCCAATGCCAGCGCCTGTTCAAAATCCGCGGCGGCCGGTACCAGTATATTTTTCTTCAGATAGGCTGTCCCTCGGTTCTGATACGCCACAGCCATCCGTGAGTCGATGGCCAGCACCGCGCTATAATCGGCGATGGCCGCATCATAGTTTCCCTGCTGGCTGTACAGGTTGCCCCGGCTGTATAGCAACGCCGGATCACCCGGTTCCAGCTTCAGCGCTTCCTGATAGTCGGCCAGCGCGGCATCCCACTGCTGCAATTGGCTGCGGATATCCCCCCGGTTAGCGTACGCGTTGGTCAGGTTTGGATTGATCGCCAACGCCGCCGTGTAGTCGGCAATAGCCTGTTCTTTCATCTCTTTTTTCCTGTACACGTTTCCCCGGTTGTACCAAGCAGCGGCATTACCCGGCTCCAAGGCCAGCACCGCCGTATAATCCGCCAGTGCTTCCTCCCATTGCCCCAAAAAATAATAAGCATTTCCCCGGTAATAATACAGCAAAGCATTTCGCCCGTCACGGGCCAGTGCCGCCGAATAATCCAATATTGCCCGGTCATAACCCCCTTGATAATAGCGGGCTTTGCCCCGCATCGCCAAAATTCCGGAATTGTCGCTGCCGGCTTCCAGGCTGCGGGTGTACAGTTCCTCTGCCTGGGCATATTCGGCATTCAGGATCGCCCGGCTCCCTTTCAACGTCCAGTAGTTTCGCTGAAATTCTTTTTCCTGTTGCCTTAGCTGCCGGCTCAGTTTTTCCCGCTCCGCCACCGGATTTTTCCGTTTCAGTGTCTGCAGGGCCGCAACCATCTGCCCGTTCAGTGAATCATTGGCCTGAATTTCGTTCACCGTCATATCCAGTAAATCCCGGCTATCGAGCGCCGCTTTTACTTTCACGGGATAAATCCAGCCCCGGGTTCGCAATCGCACCGCCATGGTCGGTGTATTTTTGGGGTTTAGTGTCCGGTTTTCTGTTTCCTGAAGCTGCAATGACATAAACGCTGCCGCTTCCAGTTGGGCCGGCGAATATCCCGCACCACTGAACTCCGGCAACCCAGCCAGCACGGCCGCTGCATTTTTCGCTATCTGGCGCTCCGCGCCATATTGCAGCCGTTCGACGACCTCCGCCGTCATCTCGTCATCCGACACAACTTCGCCGATAAATTCCTGATACCGCGGCAGTGTTTCCGCAGAAACCGCCGGCGGCGTTTCCACTAAAGCCCCCGGTGCCGCCATGCCGGCGGAAACATAATACCCTATTCCTAATAACGCGCACAAGGCACCGCGCCGTATCCGCGCCCATCCCCACATTCTCATGGTTCCACTCCTTTTTCTACACAGTTCTAACGACACCGGTCTCATTTTCCGGCCGCAGGTGCTGTGCCCCCCGGTCCCGGGAGATTTACCGGTTTATCAATCGGGCGATCTTTGCTGTTTAACATCGGCAACGCATCGGACCCACCGCTACTTCCCGGCAAGCTTGTCCGGTCATCGACCGTTTTTCCTTTGCCGTCATTCCCCGTCTTCGCGGTCTGCTCAGGACCGGCATTGTCAAAGTAGCCTTCCGCCCTGGCCGCATCCGCCTTCAGATCGGCAGTGGCCGCGCCATCCTTAATCGCGATACCCCGGAAAATTCCCACAGGTGCCGGAGGAAAATATTCCACGGGTAATTTGGCCACAGCCCTTATCATAAATTGTCTCCAGATGGTGGCGGGCAGATCACCGCCGGTCACGCCATCAAGACTTTCATTGTTATCACAACCCAGCCAAACGGCCGCGGCCATATTGGGAGTAAAACCGACAAACCAGGCGTCCTGATAATCATTGGTCGTTCCGGTCTTACCGGCCACGGGCCGCCCGATGTCTGCCCCCGCACCGGTTCCCCGGCTGACCACCCCCTGCATCATATCTGTCAGCGCATGGGCCAGATCACGGTCTACCACCGGTTTTCCGTCATTGCTGCGCTGATAAATGACCGTTCCTTTCCGGTCAACAATTTGTTCTATCCCGGTCGGCTCCACCCGAACGCCGTCATTGGCCAGCACGCCATACGCCGACACCATTTCCAGCGGCGTTACCCCCCGGGTCAGCCCCCCTAGTGCCATGGCCAGCGTATGATCGTTCACCGGCCCTTCATTAACTAATGTGGTGATTCCCATTTGCTGAGCCAGTTGGACCACTTTTTCCGGCCCCACGTGGTTAGCCAGTCGAACGGCAATTACGTTCAACGACTGTTCCAACGCCGAGCGAATCGTCACCAGGCCGCGAAACCGGTGATCATAATTGCGTGGTGCGTAACTGCCAAAGCTGGTAGGCCGGTCTTCCACCACCGCCTCCGGCGACACACCGGCGGTCAAAGCCGCCAAATATACAAAAGGTTTAAACGCCGAACCCGGTTGTCGTTCCGCCAGCACGGCCCGGTTAAACTTATCTCCGCCCCGGCCGCCGATCATGGCCCGGATCTGTCCGGTTCCCGGATCCAGCGCCACTAACGCTCCCTGGGGTTGCTTCATGCCGGTTTCATCGGTAAAATACGTCGGCAAATAGTCATTCATTGCTTTTTCCGCCGCCGTCTGCATCTCCATATCCAGCGTCGTATAAACTTTCAGCCCTTCCTTATATACCATATCCGCACCATAGGTACGTATCAGCGTCTGCAATACATAATCAACAAAATACGGGGCTTTTTCGGCCTCTTTCTTTCGTGGTGCCAGACGGATTTCCGCCCGCAGCGCCTGATCCGCTGCCGCCTGGTCGATCAATCCGTAGCGGACCATCTGTCCCAGCACGGTGATTTGCCGTTCCTTCGCCGCCTTCAGGCTGGCAAACGGAGAATAGTCATTGGGCCGTTTCGGCAGTCCCGCCAGCATCGCACACTCTGCCAGATTCAACTCATTGGCGTTCTTGCCAAAATACACCTGCGCTGCCGTCTGAACGCCGTAAGCCCCTTCACCAAAATAAATCTGGTTCAGATACATCTCCATAATCTGCGCCTTGCTGTAACGCCGTTCCAATTCCAGCGCCAATAACGCTTCCTGTATTTTTCGCTTCCAGGTTCGTTCCTGGGTCAGCGCCGCATTCTTGGCCAATTGCTGCGTGATCGTACTGCCGCCTTCCGCGACCCCGCCCTCCGCCAGATTGGCCCAAATGGCCCTGCCAATCGCTTTCACGTCCACGCCGAAGTGCTGGTGAAAGCGCGCGTCCTCCGCGGCAATAAAAGCATTTTGCAAATTCAGGGGAATCTTATCAATGGGTACCGGCAGACGATTTTCCGTCGCGTGGACGGTAATCAATAAATTGCCCGCCGCGTCAAAAATTTGCGTGGAAACCGCCGGTCGAAATTCTCCCTTTAATTCCGGCGTACTGTCAATCACCGGTTTCACTAATAAAACCGCTGCGCCAAACGATGCAACCACCACAATGAACAGGGCCATTAACGCGATTTGCAACATTTTTTTTATTCCCCGTCTCATCCCGGCGGTCGCAGGCTGTGCCTGCGGCTCTTTGTCCTTGGTTTCTTTCATTACGTTTCCTCAACTCCCTGGCAAATTCATGCAAAAACGAACATTTCCAAACAGTTTTCCTCAATATATTATCCCATTATAACGAAAAGATTGAGAAAATAGCCACATTGTCTATTATCTCATCTGTGGATATTTCTCCGCATTTTTTTACATTCCTGCTTGCCCCTCTATTTCTCATCATTTTTTCCGCACGTTGTGGATATATAAAGCCTTTTTGTATCTTTTTAAATAAACCGATTATTCTGATTAGTCCTCTGTCCACTCTCTACT
>DATMYQ010000201.1:0-9170 GCA_035560935.1 Patescibacteria group bacterium
GGATAACCAAGGCCGCAATCACCCGGTCAAAAGGGGTCCGCCGAAATTGAACCTGACGCGACCACAACATTTTCGCCAGCCACAAAGTCGCTCCACCGCTCAGAAACAGGCTGGAGACATTCATCGACAGCGGCAGAAAAAAAGCCATTGCCAAAATACAATATTCAATACAATAGTTCAGTCCTGACCGAACCCGATCATGGGACAATGCCATTGTCAGTTGCACGTTCTTCACCTTACGCTATCCTTATTTAATCTCTTTTTTACCAGTAACATTATATCGAAATCAGCGCCATTTGTCTACCAACAACATCATCTTGCGCAAATCAAAACCGACCGCCTGGCATCCAATACGCCAAACGGTCGGTTATTAAATCATAATTCAATTACCCCTGCCGCCCTATTGTCGGGCTGCCATAATAATCTGACGGGCTTCGCCGATCAGATACAAGGATCCAGCCACACAGACGATCCCCTCCGGACCGGCCAGGTCCGTGGCCCGGCGAATTCCGTCGCCGATTGATTCTGCCGTCTCTACATGCCGGGCCGTGATTTGCCCGGCAATTTCCTCGGCCGTCGCGGCCCGCTCGGAATGGGGCTGCACCGTCACCACCACGTCGTCCGGATGGATCATGGTGTTAATAATGCCGGCCACATCTTTGTCCTTTAAAATCCCCAGCGCAAAGGTAATCTGACGCCCCGGAAAGGCATCATCCAGATTTTCTCTCAAAACCCGGGCTCCGTCCGGATTATGAGCGCCGTCAATAACCAGTGTCGGAGTACCCGCCAGCACTTCAAACCGTCCCGGCCAGGTCACTTTAGCGAGTCCGGCACGAATGGCCTCGGGCGTAATTCTCGGTTCTTTGTCCGCCAGTACCAGTGCCGCCATAACTGCCACCGCACTATTTTCCAACTGATGTCGTCCCAGCAAATTCAAATTCGCGTCAATCGTTCCCAGTTTCTTGGTTCCTACCGTGATTTGCTGCTGTGCGTTCTTCACTCCATGCAAAACGCTGGCAAAATCATGGCCCCAGACGTATACCTGCCCTTGTTTTTCTGCCGCCGTCCGGCAAATGATCTCCAGCGCCTCGCCTTTGGCCGCCGTGACCACTGGCGTTGCCGGCTTGATGATCCCCGCTTTATGGGCGGCAATTTCCGCAATCGTATTGCCGCAACGATCCGTGTGTTCCAGCGTGACATTGGTAATCACCGACACTTCCGGCAAGATCACATTGGTGGAATCGAGCAACCCGCCCAATCCCACTTCCACCACCACATACTCTGCACCGGCCGCGGCAAAATAATGAAACGCCGCTGCCGTCAACACTTCAAATTCTGTTGGCTGCTCGCCGCCTTCGGCCACTATCTGGTCCACAAAACGGCTAGTAAATTCCAGCACCCCGGCGAACGCCTCCCGGCTGATCATTTCGCCGTTAATCATCATCCGCTCGGGATAATCTTCCAGATGCGGCGAAGTGTACATTCCCGTACGAATACCGGCAGCAGTCAATATCGCTGACAGCATCGCCGTCGTCGAACCTTTACCGTTGGTTCCGGTCACATGGACCGTTTTGAAGCGGCGTTCCGGGTGCTGCATCAGGTCCAGTAAGCGTTCTATCCGAGCCATTCCCAGGTTAATGCCGAATGTATACAAATTGGCCAGATAATCCATTGCCTGTTCGTAAGTCATGCAGATCATCGCTCCTTCGGCTGTTTACATTTTTCCTTGAGATTATAGTGTTTCCAGATATGCCACCCGCTCGCGAATGGCCGCGTGTTTTTCCCGATACTCCGCTTCCTTGGCTTTCTCTTTCGCTATCACTTCCGGCGGGGCCTTGGCCACAAAGCTTTCATTGCTCAGTTTACCGGCCACCCGTGCCAGTTCTTTTTCCAGTCCGGCCAGTTCCTTCTGCAGTCGGGCCGTTTCTTTTTCAACGTCAATCAGGCCCTTCAGCGGTAAATACACTTCCACGCCGCTAACCACCGCCGTCATCGCATTTTCCGGTTTTACAGCATCGCCGCCGATGATTTCCACCGACTCCGCCGCGGCCAAAGTTACCAGATAAGCAATATTATCGGTCAAAACCGGCCGCAGGGCGGCATCCGTCACTTGCAAAATCACCGGACTCTTTTTACCGGGCGGTACGTTCACTTCCGCCCGCATGTTACGGATGGCTTTAATGGTTTCCATCACCGTCGTCATCGCCTGTTCATCGGCAGGGCAAATGCATTCTGCATTTTCTTGCGGCCAACGGGCTTTCATGATGCTGATGCCGTCATGGGGCAGATGCTGCCAGATCGCTTCGGTAATAAACGGCATAAACGGATGCAGCAATTCCAGGGTATGCGCCAGCACCTGATGCAGCACGTGCTGGGCCACCGCCCGCGGCGCCGCATTTTCTTTGTCATAAAGCCGGGCTTTGGCCAGTTCAATATACCAGTCGCAGAATTCATTCCAGAGGAATTCGTAAAGCAGCCGGGCCGCTTCGCCCAGTTCAAACCGCTCCATGTTCCGCGTCACTTCCGCCACGGTCCGGTGATAACGACTGAGAATCCAGCGATCCGCCAGCGTATACAGCGCCGGATCCGGCCGGTGAGCCGGATCAAAACCTTCCAGATTCATCAGCATGAACCGGGAAGCATTCCATATTTTATTGGCAAAATTGCGGCTGGACTCCACCCGTTCCCAGTAAAAGCGCATATCGTTGCCGGGCGTGTTACCAGTCACCAGCATAAACCGCAGTGTATCAGCTCCGTACTTATCAATCACTTCCAAAGGATCAATGCCGTTGCCCAGCGATTTGCTCATTTTCCGACCTTCGCTGTCCCGGACCAATCCATGGATAAATACATGGCGAAACGGAATATCCTGTCCAAAGCGCAGACCCATCATCATCATCCGGGCCACCCAGAAGAAAATAATGTCGTAACCGGTCACCAGTACACTGGTCGGATAATACTTGTCCAGTTCCGGCGTCTTTTCCGGCCAGCCCATCGTGGAAAAAGGCCAGAGACCGGAACTGAACCAGGTATCCAACACATCCGCATCCTGTTCCACCGGTCCGCCGCAATGGGGGCAGGCGGTCAGATCCTCCCGGGAAACCGTCACCTCACCGCACTGGCAATACCAGGCAGGAATCCGGTGACCCCACCAGATTTGACGGGAAATACACCAATCCCGGATATTTTCCATCCAGTTGGTATAAATTTTTGTAAACCGATCCGGCACAAACTCTACCTGTCCCGAAGTGACCGCTTTCAGAGCCGGTTCCGCCAGCGGCTGCATTTTGACAAACCATTGCTTCGATACCAACGGTTCCACGACTGTGCCGCAACGCTGGCAGTGCCCGACGGCATGCGCGTGCTCATCAATTTTCACCAGCAGCCCCTGGTCCTTTAAGTCCTGAACCAGCGCCTTGCGGCAGACATTACGATCCATACCGGCATATTTGCCGGTTTCCGCCGACATCGTTCCGTCGGGGTTCATTACAATAATCTGCGGCAACTGATGCCGCAAACCCATTTCAAAGTCATTGGGGTCATGCGCCGGCGTAATCTTCACCGCCCCGGTGCCAAAAGCCGGGTCCACATAATCATCGGCAATGATCGGCAGTTGACGGCCCACCACCGGTAACAGCGCAAAGCGACCAATCAAATGCCGGTAACGTGCATCCTCCGGATGGACGGCTACCGCGGTATCGCCCAAAATGGTTTCCGGACGGGTAGTCGCCACGGTAATATACTCGCCGTCACTCCCGGCGATCGGATAGCGGACATGATACAGATGTCCCGGTTTTTCTTCATGTTCCACCTCAATATCGCTCAGAGCGGTATTGCATCGGACACACCAGTTGGTAATTCGGTGGCCCTGATAAATCAGACCGGCTTCGTGCAAACTGACGAAAACTTCCCGTACCGCCTTGGAACAACCTTCGTCCATGGTAAAACGCTCTCGTTCCCAGTCGCAGGAGGCGCCCAACCGTTTCAGTTGGTTGACAATCCGGTCACCATACTGAGCCTTCCATTCCCAAATTCGCTCAATAAACTCGTCCCGCCCCAGATCGTACCGGGATTTTCCTTCCTGGGCCAGTGCCTCCTCCACCTTGATCTGCGTCGCAATCCCGGCATGGTCACAGCCGGGCATCCACAAGGTATTATAACCCTGCATCCGCCGGAAACGAATCAGAATATCCTGCAGCGTATTATCCATGGCATGGCCCATGTGTAATTGGCCGGTCACGTTCGGCGGCGGGATGACAATGCTGTAAGGATCGCCGGCAGCAGCAGCTTCCGCATGAAACAGCCGGTTTTCCTCCCAGAAACGGTACCATTTGTCCTCCACTGCCTGAGGATCATATACCGTAGGGATGTTATTTTCCATCTTGATTAGCCTCCTTTTTCTTCAGAACTTCCCGGCGGCAGCCGCAACCGTCCGCCGACATGAGCAACGCTCATAAAAAAAACTTCCATCCGTAAAGGACGAAAGATCCTGCTTTCGCGGTACCACCTTATTTCCCGCAACCGGCCACAAGTTCCGGCCATTCGGGCGCTTTAAACGGCGTTAACGGCGCCAACCGGCAATTCCTACTAAAAATACGACGCCCGCCTCTACGGGGAACTTTCGTTTTTGTTCAGAGCAGCAGCTCCGGGATGACCTTCCGTAACGAGGACCGGGAGACCTTCCAGCCAAGGGTCCCTTCTCTGAACAGTCCGTGATGCGTACTCTTCCCCTCATCGCCTTGCCTAACATTCAGTTGTTACCGGCTATCACCGGCTTTGCCCCCCCATTATACGCTTCAGTCACCATTATTGTCAATAACATCACGGATTACGCAACATCACAGCACCTGCTCAGTCCACTTCAGCAGCAATTTTATCCAACTTAGTCGCCGATTTATCCTGTTCGGTATTTTTTTTGTGATATTCAGAACATTTCAATTGCGCCTTCCGCAAAAATATTCTATAATGAGGCATCAGTGAAACGCGCGCAATTTTCTGAAACTACAGTTTTTTTGTTACTGCCGGCCTGCTCGTATGCCGGCGCGGTTTTGTTTGCCCCAAAATCATCTTCACTTATTGCTCTGGTATCCAGTTGTGAAACTTCTCACCGGTAGACCAATATGGGAAAGTGGGGAAAGAAGGTGTTTACCCTGACAAGCAAGTTTGAAGTGGTATACTCTGATTTGCAGGAAATACTGGAAGAAACGCTGGGGCGTCAGGTCAAAATGTTTGCCGAAAATAAAGAAAAAGACGATATCAGGGTATTGCACCGTTACGACCTGGCCCGTCTGGAAAATGGCAAACGGTTTAAAGTGTCCTTATATTTTGAAGATGCGTCCATCCGGGTTTTTGAGGAGGTCGTCGCCGCCACCATTGACTGGCGTTCTGCCGACAAAAAAAGCAATCCCATTGTCTGGTTCTGCGAACGGCCGGGAACGGGTTCCTTCTCTAAGCTTTTATTTGACATTCAGCATTAGAAACAATAGTGATTTAACGCTGCAGGCTCTGATCCCAGAGCCTGTTTTCTTTTGTCGGGATAACCGGATTTGCCTTTATCATGCGCTTGATCCGGGTTTCTTACTCCGGATCAGGCACATGACTTTCGAAACCATTACCCGCTTTTTCATCTGTTCCTTTTTCTTTCAGTAGTTTTTTCGCGTTCGTCAATTCCGCCAACGTATTAATATTCATAAACATGTCCGGACAGTCAACTCCCGGCGGCAGCTTGTTCATTTCCACATAAGACACCTTCAGTTCGTTGAAAATAGACCCCACACTGCGCTGACCATTTTGCAGCCGTTCTACAATCACCGGTAGACAGCGGACAGAATACAGCGCATGCAAGGGTTCCACGTCCCCCTGTTGGTTCCGGGGGATCAAGATATCTTCGCTCCCTAACAGTTTCATCATATATTGGATAAAATCACCGGCGATGAACGGCATGTCGCAGGCAAACGCAAACACATACCCCGTCCGCACATGCAGCAACGCTGCATGCAGTCCGGCCAGCGGTCCCTGCCCTTTAAACATATCTCCAATCATCGGACACTTTAGGTAAGTATATAATTGTGGTTCATTCGTAACAATCAGGGGGCAACGTCCAAAACTCTCCCAAAGCCGGTCCACGATGATTTCAATCAGGGATCGCTCCCCCAGTTGGACAAACGATTTATTTGTACCCATCCGTCGGCTTTGACCACCAGCCAATAGCAGCGGCGTGACCAGGTGCAACGGCGTTTCTGTTTGATCGAAACTGTTCGTTGAATGCATATCTTCACCTCAATAAACCAGTTGTAAATCATTTCTGTATTTTTCATCATATCATCCAACGGGGGCAACGTCCATAAAGAAAACAGCCCTTTGCAGGGCTGCTTTCCTGGTTTTTTTAGTTAGCACCGGTTGCCACTTTGGCAATTTTTACCGCGCTGACTTTATACTCATACGTTTTCGTTGTCTTGTCAACGTTACTGCTGGTCAGTTCATTGGTCGGCGTCGCCTGGTAATGGAACGACATCCAAATCATCCCCGGCAATAGATCATCGGTAACCCAGGCTTTGGCCTGTACCCGCCCCCGGCGGGAAGTCACCTCGATCATATCCAGATGGTCAATCCCCAGCCGCTTAGCATCCTGTGTATTCACCAGCGCCCGTTCCTCCGGCCGGTACTCGGTCAGTTGTTTCGAGTATCCCGGCGTCGTCACATTATAGTGGAACAGGATCCGACCGGTGGAAAGCAGGAACGGATATTCCGCATCCGGTTCCTCACCCGGCGGTTGATGCTCGATAGCCTTAAACACTCCCAGACCGCCGCTAAACTTGCCGTCTTTATGAAGATATTGGGTTCCCGGATGATCTTTGGTCGGCACCGGCCACTGCAAACCGACTGCGTCGATCCGTTCAAAAGAAATACCGGCATAAACAGGACTCAGCACTGCCATTTCATCCATAATCTCACCAGAATCATTGTATCCCATTGGATAACCCATCTTTTCGGACAAATCCCGGATGATCACCCAGTCCGGACGGCTGTCGCCAATAGGTTCAATCGCTTTGCGCACCCGCTGTACCCGCCGCTCCGTGTTGGTGAAAGTACCGTCTTTTTCCGCAAACGACGCTCCCGGCAGGACTACATCCGCCAATTTGGCCGTTTCCGTCAAAAAGATATTCTGCACCACCAGGAAGTCCAAATGCTGTAAAGCTTTGCGCACATGATGGGCGTCGCCGTCAGTCACCACCGGATCTTCACCCATGATGAACATGGCTTTCAGTTTCCCGGTAATGGCATTATCAAACATATCGGGAATCATCATGCCTACTTTGTCTGACAGTTTAGTCTTCCAGGCTTTTTCAAATTTTTCCCGGGCCGCTTCCTGCGTTACCGGCTGGTATCCGGAAAATACATTGGGCAACGCGCCCATATCGCAGGATCCCTGTACGTTGTTCTGACCCCGCATCGGATTCAGCCCCGCATGAGGTTTGCCAATATTACCGGTCAGCATAACCAAATTGGCCAGACTCATGACGTTATCCGTACCGCAAACGTGTTCGGTAATACCCAGGGTATAGAACGTCTGAGCCCGCTCCGCCGTGGCATACATTTCCGCAGCCTTCGCCAACAGTTCCTTGGCAACGCCGGTAATGTTCTCCACATATTCCGGAGTATATTTTTCAACAATTTCAGCGACTTGGTCAAAACCGGTGGTACAGGAAGCAATAAATTTCTGGTCATGCCAGCCGGCCTTAATAATCATTCGCATCATACCATTAATTAAAGCAATGTCAGTACCTGGCCGCAGCTGCAGCCATACGTCGGCTTTCGCCGCCAGTTCCGTTTTACGGGGATCCGCAACAATCAGCTGGGCACCGCGATACAGCGCCTGTCGCATTTTAGCCCCGATGACCGGATGAGCTTCCGAAGGATTGGCCCCGATCACAAAGAGCATTTTGCTGTCGGGGATTTCGTTAATTGAGTTCGTCATCGCACCTGAACCAAACGAAGCGGCCAGACCGGCCACAGTGGGAGCGTGTCAGGTACGGGCGCAATGGTCGATATTATTGGTACCGATCACCGCGCGCATAAATTTTTGCAGGATATAATTATCTTCATTGACGCAACGGGCCGAGCTCAAGGCTGCCAAGGAATCTGCGCCATGGTTTGTCTTGATTTCCTGAAACTTCGACGCCACCAGATTCAGCGCCTCATCCCAGGACGCTTCAACGAATTCACCGTCTTTTTTGATCAGCGGTGTCGTCAGACGTGCCGGGCTATGCACATAGTCAATGCCGAAGCGACCTTTTACGCAGGTCAGCCGGCCGTTAACCGGGCTGGTCAGATTGGAAGTGACACCGATCACTTTACCGTCTTTAACGTTGAGGTCAAAGTTGCAGCCTACGCCGCAAAACGGACAGGTGGTTTTAACTTTCTTGTCCGGTATGCCAAGACCGTTCATCGGTTTTTCCGTCAACGCCCCCACAGGACAGGCCGACACACAGGTACCGCAAAACACGCAGTCGGATTCCACCATGGGATCGTCAAACGCCGGAGCAATTTTTGAATAAAAACCCCGCTCAGTCCATTCCAAGTTGTCACAACACTGAACTTCCTTGCAGACGCGTACGCAGCGGCCGCAAAGAATACATTTGTTGTTGTCTCGGATAATGAAGGGATTGTTGTCATCAATGGCATATTGGCGACGCTCGCCCTCATAAGCTACCGAAGTGATGTGCAACTGTTGGGCCAGGCTCTGCAGTTCACACTCCAGATTTCGCTGGCAGGTCAAACATTCCTGAGGATGGTTCGCCAGAATCAGTTCCACTACTGCCCGGCGGGCTTCCCGGATCACCGCCGAATTGGTTCTCACCACCATTCCGGCATTTGCCGGATAGGTACAAGCGGTCACCAAGCCCCGCGCCCCCTCAACTTCAACGACGCAAACACGGCAGGCGCCTTCCGGTGTTAGGTCTGCCAGGTGGCACAGTGTCGGTATCTTGACGCCGGCTGCCTGGGCGGCTTCCCACACAGTAGCACCCGGACGGGTTTGTACCGTTTGGCCGTCAATGGTCAACGTGATCATTTCCATTTGTTTCCTTCCTCTCCTTTCAAAACTCATAGGCACTGACCCTGTTATTATAGATCTTTTCTATTCCAAATTCTATCAAACTATTCTGAAG
>DATMYQ010000202.1:0-11974 GCA_035560935.1 Patescibacteria group bacterium
AACCAGCAAAGCAGAATATCTGGAGACATTTTTGTATGGACTGCTGATTGACAAGTCGGGCATCAGGCGAAAGCGGGTGAAACGATGTGGTCAGGAAATGAACTCTGGCGGTTGACACCGGCCCGGTTGGTTTTACTGACCGGTATATTGTTGTTTTTAGCGAACTGGATTGTGGTGATGCTGCACATTGAGATTCTTTACCAGGATCAGGTTTCTGCCAGTCAGCGCGAAAACCACAACCTGGCCAAGGTATTCGCCTTTCACACGGAGCGCATGCTGGCTACGGCCGACAATGTCCTGCTGCTGGCCAGGGAAGAGTACGAGAGTCAGGGTGAGGTCACCGAGTCACTGCAACTTTTTCTCCGGAGTCTGGCTAATAGCCATCTGGTTACGCAGATTGCTATTGCTGACCGGGAAGGCCGGATCATCCATACCGCGATGGGGCATAGCCTGCTGGTGGATTACCTGGAATTTTTTCGTGTTCACCGGGATGATCCGATTCCGGGAGTGTATGTGGGACAGACGCGGGTTGGACGGCTGTCGGGAAAAGAGGTCGTTCACCTGAGCCGGCGTCTGGACGCGCCCGACGGCAGTTTTAACGGCATTGTATTTATGGCCTTGCAGCCGGATGCTTTTATCCAGATTCATGAAGGGCTGGCGCTGGCGGAAAGTCAGACGCTGCTGCTGCTGGGGATGGACGGAGCGGTCCGGGTGCGCCGGGAGGGCGGCATCACTTCTTATGGCGGCGGGATGGATATCGGCAGTGGTCAGTTGTCGCTTAACGGCGGCGGCCTGGAGCGAGATTACCGGGAATATCAGGGACCGGCCGGTGACCGCTGGTTTATCGCCAGCCAGGCGGTGAACGGGTTCCCGCTGGTAGCGGTCACTTGCCGGAATCAGGAAGACGCATTAGCCTGGTTCCGGCGCCAGCGACTGTCGGTATTGCAGTCCGCCACGGCGGCGGCAGTGGTCATTGCGCTGGCCACATTTGGCTTGTACCGGTTTTATCGGCGCTATGGCGCGTTATCGCAGCGGTATGAGGCGATCGTCAATCAGTCGCGGGAAGCAATGGTTTTGGCCAACCGGACCGACGGACGAATTTTGGATGTCAATGACAGTTATCTGGCATTGAGCGGCTACAGCCGCCATGAAGCCCTGAAACTGCATTTGCGGGATGTATTTCCGGAAGGAATGCTGCTCAAAAGCGCTGATCGGGACGGACACATGCTTTGCCGGCTGGGACGCCGGGATGGCGGTTTCCGGGAGGTAGAAACCTTACGCAGCATTATTGCGTATGGAAAAAGGGAAAGGTTGCTGTTTTCCGCCCGGGATGTATCGGCAGAACGGGAACGACAGCAGCGGGCCGAACAGGAATTGAACATGGCGGCGTCGGTGCAACGCAGCCTGCTGCCTCGCCCGTTTCAGGAAGTGCTGGTGGCGGTGGATACAATTTATGAAGCGAGAAATGTTGTCAGCGGCGACTACTACGACGTGATGTGGAGTGAGGATCACCAGCGATTTTCCGGATTCCTGCTGGATATTTCCGGACATGGCGTCGCCAGTTCCCTGCAGGGAATCATTGCCGGTAGTTTTTTTCGGGATGCCTTTCAGGCGTCGTTGCGGGGGGAAGCGCGCCTTCACTGGGTTAATCGCCAGGTGCTTCGCTATTTTACTGAGGAGAGTTATTGCGCGGCGGTGGGGTTTGAGGTAGACTTCGCGCAGCGGACGATGACGTATCTGTTTGCCGGGATATACCGCTTCCTGGCTTTTTCCGGCCATTTACCCATGGTGGTCAATGGCGCAGGCTCGCTGATCGGCGTAACGGAAAATCCGGAGTTTACCGCGGTTACCGTGCCGATTACCGCCGGAGATATCTATTACTTTTTGAGCGACGGTTTATATGACCAGCTGCCGGATATTGACGGGTTGGATACGGGAGATTATCCGGTAATGCTGGCGCTTTTGCGGCAACTGTCAGTGCGGGAACAGCGGCGGGATGACTGTAGCGCCATTTGTATCCGGATTTTGGACCGGCCCCGCTATCCGCTGGAACTGGAATGGCATAATCCCAGTGAACAGCGGCGCATTCGCTTCCGCCTGGTGGCGCTGATCCGGGAACTGGGAGGAGAAGAAGCCGCAAAAATCAGTATTGTCCTGGGGGAAGCCATCAACAATGCCGCGCGGGAGTCGATGGATGTCCGCATTCGTCTGAATCGGATCGGCCAGATATTGGTGATTCGGGTGAAAGACGGCGGCTGCGGTTTTGCCGGCAACGATCGGGTGGCGAAACTGCGACGGCAGGGTGAGTCTGTTTTTGAAGAGCAGTTGCTGGCGGAGGGCGGCCGGGGGATTTTTATTATGGCGGCCTGGATGGACACAGTACTGTACAACCGAACGGGTAACGAAGTGCTGTTGACGAAACGCCTGTAAGCGGGGTGTCCGGTAAAAATAATTTGAGCAGAATTGTAGAAGAATCCCCGGAAACCGGCATATGGATAGCCGTCTCCGGGGATTCTTCGCCTTTATCGGAAAACATAAACTCAACGCCGAAAAAACGCGCGGTGCAGGTCGGGGGGCCGCCGTGCTTTACTTGGCGATTGGTGTGTCAGACGGGGCGCTGAAAAAACCTTTGCGGGTCATTTTACCCCAGGAAGTGGTTTGGCGCAGCGCGTTCCAGTAACCGGTCACCCGCCAGAAACTCAGCAACTGACGGGGACCGAAATTTTCCAGGATGGCGTAACCGATCAGCCGCAGGCTGTCGGCTCCGGAAAAGCTGGGAAATTCGCGGGCAGAAATGGCTAGGGCAAAGACAGAGACAACCACACCCAGCAAAATGTTTGCTATGAACAAAAAGCAGGCGATGAAAGGGTCGAGCAGATCCAGAAAATACGCCAGAACCACCATGATATAACCCTGAACCTCCAAGAACGGGCCGAACATTTCAAAGAAAAAGAAGTAAGGCATGGCCAACATACCGGTGCGGCCATAACGGGGATTAAGCAGCATTCGCCTATGGAAATACAGGATATCGATTAGTCCGCGTTGCCAGCGGTCCCGTTGCCGGTGCAGTACGGCGAGCGACTCGGGAACCTCGGTCCAACAACTGGCGTTGTAGGAATAATGAACGCTGCAGGGCTGCCTGATTTCGGTCATGTGGCGGCGCAGGCGGACTACCAGTTCCATATCTTCCCCCACAGTATCTTTTTTATAGCGCTCGCTGCTGGTCAGGTAGCCGCCGATTTCAATAATCCGGTCTTTACGGAACAGGCCAAAGGCGCCGGAAACAATCAGCAGGCTGCCCAACCAGGCCCAACCCAGCCGGCCGGCCCGGAAGGCCCGCAGGTATTCGATGGTTTGCAGCCGGGGCAAGAAACCTTTAGCCAAGCGGTAATCCGTGATATAACCATTGTCGACGGTACAGCCGTTAACGGGGAAAATGTTGCCCCCCAGAGCCACCGCTTCCGAGGGAGAATCGATAATCATCGAAGCGAGCTTTAACAGCGAGTCTTTTTCCAGCAGAGAGTCGGCGTCGATGCCGCAGAAGTATTCCTTTTGCGATACGTTGATGCCGGTGTTCAACGCGTCGGCTTTGCCGCCGTTGTCCTTGTCCACCACCACCAGGCGGGGAATGTGTCTATTGCGGTAAACGCCGCGGATGGGACGGGTTTTTAGCCGAACGGGGATGACGGCGTCGACTTTTTCCAACTGGAATTCGGCGATGAGCCGGTGCAGCGTATGGTCGGTGGAGCCGTCGTTGACAATGATCAGTTCATAGTTGGGATAATGCAGGCTGAGCAGCGACTGGACACTGTCGACAATGGTGGCTTCCTCCTGATAAGCCGGCGCGATAACGGAAATGGAAGGAACGCTGCGGGGCTTAAACAGAAAGGTTTGCTTTTTCAGACGCCAGAGGTGAGCCTGGTTGCTCATACAGAGCCAGGAAAAGAGCAATAATAGCAGATAAGTTCCGTTAATGGACAGAGAGTAAAAAGCCAAAAAATAATTGAAGTCCAATACAAACTGCCGGAGGTGGGTGATTCCATCCCAACCGACCCATTCCTGCCAATGCAGCAGGGAGTAGAGGAGTGGCGAAGTCAGAAAGGCAACCGGGAGCAGCAACAGCAGACGGATGAGCTTGTCTTTTTCTATTTCCGGGTTACGGGGAACCGTCGGAGGATGAAACGGGTTTTCTCCCAGTTTCTCCAGCAGCCGGGGCTGCAGATGCTGGCGGATATCTCTGCGTAATCCGGCGGATTCGCCTATCATCGGGCGCAGCATGTCCAGGATTTCATTTTCCATCTCCAGATGGCGGTTGCGGTTAAGGAAACCGATCAGACCACTGGTTTTTCCCTGACGAATGATTTCCTCCACCAGCGGCCGTACGGTTGCACCCTGGTTCGTCAGCAGCCGCAGCAGCAAATAGTCCATGCGCAGGGAAAGCACTGTGGCCAGGCTGTTCCGCAACTGGGGCGGAGCAACGGCAAATTGTTTGATAAAAAATTCCAGCAGACGGGGATTGCTTTGCATCATATTGGACAGACTGGCCACCGCATGGTCGTGGTGGCGGGGGTCGGCCAGCAGCGGGATCAGGGAAGAAGCAACTTCTTCGGTCGGGGTATGGATGCAAGAGTCAATGGCGATATTGCGGATGATGGGATTGGTGTTGCCGAAGAACAGCGGGGAAGCCAGTTCGCGGGGGTATAACTGGCCCAGTATTCGTACGGAGCGGTAACGGATGTCCGGCCTGGACTGGGCGGCCTTGGCCAGCAGGTATTGATGCATTTCCTCGCTGGGATAAAATGGGGCGATATCGACTACCAGGCTCTCTATTTCCGGTTCCGTGCCGGTCAGGAGCGATGGAATGTGCGGGCGCAGATAATCACCAAAATCTACCAATAGCATGTTGACCCGGGTGCGGTACCACTGCGGGGCACCGGGCAGTGTGCGGAGGATGTCGGGGATAGCTTCGTGATGCCCGACGTCCACCAAGGCGCTGCACAGATGCAATTTAACGTTAGACAGAGTCTCGCGCCGGAGCGCCTGCGTCAGTGCCAGACAGGTGTTACCGGTGGGTAGCGCGCTTAAATGTAGCGCCGCATCCATCCGCTTACGGGCGTTTGGGGATTGCAGGCGACGGAGGTAGTAGGCTTCGATGCCGGTGGAACAAATCAGCGTGATCAGATGACGGTGGCTTTCCTGGTTCACGACAATGGACTGGGAGAGTTCCAGGAGCAGCCGCAACGCGATTTTGGGGTGGCTGGAGGCGAAAGACAACAGGCGGCGGGGATGGCCTCCGTTCAGTTCCTGTGCCAGGTATTGCAGCAGTTCGGTTTTCTTATGCTCCCAGCGCTGGTGTCGTAGTTTGAAGAAAATTAAAACCCCGAGACCGATGCATCCCAACACTGCCAGAAAAAGCAGGGTAGCATACAATAATTCCCAGGATAACTGCATGAACAATCACCGCCTTTTCAAGCAAGATGGAAATCGGTCAGCGGCTTTTACGCCGGAGCTTAAGCAGTATCAGACCGGTCAGTTCCGTGACCAGATAGGGTTTGCGGAGATAATGCTCGATTTCCAGCGTCAGTGCCCGCTGTATGCTTTCCTGGTCTTTGAGAAAGGAAACCAGAAAAAAAGGAATTTGGTCAGTTTCCGAATCTTGTCGCAACCGCTCCCGCAGCAAAAAGCCATCCATTTTTGGCAATAAAAGTTCACTGATGATCAGGTCCGGCAGTTCCCGCAGGACTAGGCTTAAGGCCGCCTGGCCGTCGGCCGTGGTCAGGACGGTGACATTGGCGTCCTCCAGTGCCTGCTGCAGGATCTGGAGATGGGCGCGATCCGAGTCTGCCAGCAGCACCTTGCCCAGCACCGGTTTTGCCGGTTCACCGTCGATGCAGAGTGTGTTGCCGCCCCGCAGCCGGGCCTCCTGCAGCCGGGAGCGTAGCGTTTTATAGACGGCCGCAGACAGCAGATCGGCATTTTCGCCAGCCGCTGGAGAAAAACCGCTGAACGCAACCACGGCCGCGGAAACGGTGATGGGCTCGATAAACCGTTCGGACTGCTGGAAAAGATAGCGGAGCTGTTCGGCATAAGCCGCCGCCGTGGCTTTGTCCACGCCCGGCAGGTGAATGGCAAACACCGGCCCTTCCAGGCGGAATAACGAATGTTGGGCGTCCAGATTTTCTTCCAACAGCAGGGCGGCGGTTTTAAGCACTTCATTACCGGCGGTACCGCCAAAATGCTGGTTGATGTGGGCCATGCTGTCAGGACTGATAGCCACCAGGCTGCCGGCGGACTGACCCTGGTGAAAGGCGCGGCATTCCGCATTCAGGTAACGCATAAAGAAAACTTCGTTATGCAGATGGGTCAGCGGACATTTTAGCAGAGAATCTTCGACCTGCTGCAAATTTTCTTCCAGAGAGCGCTTATCTTCCCTGAGCAGTTTGTTTTCTTCGTGCAGTTCCTGCTGCGTTTTTTCCAGCGACAGCAGGGCCGACTGAAAGATCTTCGGCAGTTCCAGCTCGTAGTCGGCGACGAAATGCAGGATCAGAGGTTCCACGCTGATAAGCCAGGAGATGCCGTTTTTACTGTAAATAAACTGAAAAAACTGCTGCCAAAGTTCCCGGCCGGTGCAGGTATAATCGGCAATCAGGCCGTCCTCCGGGTTTAGGTGAATCATAGTCTCGGCAAAGGTGGCGACAACTTCTTCTTTGGGGTACAGAGCGTAATAGCGTTGCAACACCCGATTCAATAATCCGGTATAACCGTCAATACGGGACAGGTCCTTTTTGATCGGAGTCAGGAAAGTGCCGCATTCCAGCGTGCTTAGGGCTTGGATATAAGTTTTGACCTGACGGCGGATGATGGAACCGTGTTGCGGCGCGATGATAGAAATATCTAGATTAAGGAAGGATTCCATCACCGGATGAAGAATATCGCTGCCGGGCATATAGTGTTCGTGGAAGGCCAGCATAGCCTCCTTATAGGATAAGCCCAGATCCTCCTGCTCGTCAGCAAACAACGTCCAGTGAGGCGAGAAGGCACCGAACAGATCGCTGGAAAACAGAATTTTGCTGGCAGGGTCGTAGGTGGTGATGGCTCCGGGAAAATGAAGGTAGGGCGTTGGCAAAAACTGCAGCGTCCGCCCTGTACCGAAACTTAACTGAAGATGATGTTCATTGACAATATAGAATGGCGAGGTAACGCCATAAAATTTGATCAGTTGGGCCGCCCGCCAGTGAGTCGCCAAACTTCCCTTAAATCCCTGTTGTTCAAACTGCGGGGTACTGGCACAAAAATCCGGGTCCTGATGTTGGAGGATAATATATTTTATCCGGTCCAGCGATATCAGGCGGGTTACGTTAGCGAGGACACCGGCAAAGTCCAGTGGCGAACCGGGATCGATTAATACCGCTTCCTCGCCATCCAGAATCAGGTACGGATTGCAATATAAATTGTCGGCGTGCTCCGGATCGCCAACCCAGTAGATACCGGGAGCCAGTTCCCGGTCCTGATCGTTGATATGGATGGACATGGATTCACGCTCCCTTCTTAGGCAATCTGATAAGGTCGTCTAGGCGGAACCGAATAACGGTATCCCGGTAGTGGATGTATTTTCTGAATATTGCTTGTATTCTTCGCGCCGCGGGGCTTATCCTGCCAGAGCCGTTTTTGCAGAAGCAGATATTGTTGAAAAATTCCAAAAAAAAGTGCTGGCCGGCAAAAGAGCATTCCTGATTAAGGTGGGAAGATGGTATAATAGCAGTGAGAATGGAAGAGTGGGCTGTTGGTGCGGGGGTCAAGGGAAAGGAGCCGGTAGTGATGAGCGAGAAGAAAAGCATGGATTTGGATGAAACCGCGAACGGCGTGACACCGGCGGAGGCGCTCCAGAAACACAATACCGGCAGCCTGTATTTTACATACCTTAAAGAAAGTGAGGACCGGTTCCGGGATTTACTGGATACGGCGCCGTTTGGCGTTTTGGAAGTGAGCATGGAAGGAAAAATCCTGCTGGCCAGTCCGCAGTGTGCTGCGTTGCATCAGGTGCCGCATCCGGATGAACTGATGGGCGTTTCCGTGACAGATCTGATTGCAGCGGTAGACCGGAAACTGTTTAGCGCCCGCTTGGGTTTGCTGGTAAAAAGTCATGAACGCCAGCAACTGGAGATCCTGATGCAACGTCGTGACGGCACCACGTTTCATTGTGAAGTCTGGGTTTCCTTGCAATGCAACACCAAAGGTCAGCCGATAGTGTTTACGATAGTGGAACGGGACCTTAGCGCCTTTAAAGCGGCGCACGAGGAAATACAGAAGATGTCACTGGCGGTGGAGCAGAGTGCCAGTGCGATTGTAATCACCGATTCTCATGGCCGGGTGGAATACGTCAATCGCTGTTTCACCACATTGACGGGATACCGGCCGGGAGACGTAATCGGGCGGGGTCTTGCCATCCTGAAGGCGGGACAGCATTCACCGGACGAATATCAGTCGATGGCGCAGGCTGTACGCGCGGGAAGAGACTGGCGGGGCGTGCTGCGGAACGAGAAAAAGAATGGTGATTTGTACTGGTCACGGGAGATGGTCTCGCCGGTGAAAGACGCCAATGGAGTGATCAGAAATTATTTGACCATCCAGGAAGACATCAGTGAACACCGGGCGATGGAAGAGGAATTGCGCGAGAAGCATGAACAACTGAAAGCAGCAATGGATACGCTAAGCCGCTCCCAGGTTCGCCTGATCGAGCAGGAAAAAATGGCCGGCGTGGGCCAACTGGCCGCTGGCGTGGCTCATGAAATCAATAATCCGCTGGGCTTTGTCATCAGTAATTTTGGCAGTCTGGAAAAATATCTGAGCCGTTTGCGCCGTGTGCTGGGAGAGTACCGCCAGTTGCGGGATTTGGTCATTACTGATGATCCGGTCGCGGCCCGCGAACAGGCGGAACGGGTGGAGAGCCTGGAGAAAGAACTAAAAATGCAGTTTATCCTTGATGATTTAGCGGATTTGTTTCACGAATCTCATGAAGGCCTGGAGCGGGTCCGGAAAATTGTCAAAGGGTTACGAACCTTTGCGCGGATTGATTCTGCCACAGTTTTTGAACCTTATGACCTGAACGAAGGGTTACAGGAAACTCTGGTTGTGGCAAAAAATGAAGTAAAGCACAGCGCGGTGGTGGAGGAAGATTACGGCGCATTGCCGTTGGTCAGCGCTCTGGGCGGACGGATCAACCAGGTACTGCTGAACCTCATCGTCAACGCTGCGCAAGCGATCCGGCTGAAACACGGTGACGGGATGGGGAGCCTTCGCTTGCATACCTGGGCCGACGATGAGTCGGTTTATTGCGCGGTTGAGGACAATGGCCCGGGGGTCCCGTCAGAAAATCGCGAAAAACTATTTGAACCTTTTTTTACCACCAAACCAGCGGGACAGGGAACGGGCCTGGGATTGAGCATTTCTTACGACATCGTCGTCAATAAACATCATGGCGAAATCTGGGCGGAAAACCGACCGGAAGGCGGGGCACGGTTTGTCATCCGCTTGCCGCAGCGGCAGCTACAAAACGATGAAGACGATAATGGACAACAAAAAATGGAGGACCAGGGAAAAAAGAGGAGATAGTGGGCGCTAATAGAAGTTTTTTAGCCGTAAAGAGGGCTTTTCCCTTGCAAACCGAAAACTGTCGGCTATAATTAAGGGTACGGTGTCTTTTACTGGATCGTGGGAATTTTAATGATGGCCGCCGTTTTGGCGGGATGATGCCAGAGAAGGGACAATGGAAAACCGAGGTGAAGACAATGCGAATTTTAGTAGTGGATGATTCCAAGGTAACCCGGGACATGATCATCATGTACCTTAGGAAAGCGGGGTTTACCGACGTGGATGAGGCCAAGGATGGCGCGGAGGCTTTACTGAAGGTCAGAAATTTGTCGTCGGACGAAAAGTATGATGTGATTACGCTGGATGTCAACATGCCGAAAATGGATGGCGTGGCGACCTTGCGGGAATTGCGGCAAATGGGTTGTATGTCCAAAATTATTATGTGCAGCACCCAGAATGACATGCGGACGGTAAAAATTGGTATTGGTTTTGGCATTGACGGCTATATTGTTAAACCGTTTACAGCAGAAAAACTGATGGAAACGCTGTGGGCCAGTTTGGGAAAAACCTGATAGCTGATTTTCTCGCGGGGGATGCATGATTTCGGTGAGTGAGGTGAAATGATTGAACCTGATGCTGGTGAGCGGTGTGAGTGACACGATAACGGAGCTGTGCCGACTGAGCGAACTTGGCGGGCATGTGTGCATCGCGTTTGACGATTTTTCGGAAGCCATTAAAGCGTATGGCCGGGAACCGCAGCGATTTGATCTGATTGTTTTGGATTCGGCCGAGGCGGATAGAACGGACGGAATGGCCGTATTGAAAAAGCTGCGTGAGATTGATTCTGCCGGCGCCATTGTACTGATGATTGACGCGGGTTGCAGTGAAGCAGTAGTGACGGCAGTTAACGAAGGTGTATATGGCATATTATGGAAGCCGTTGGATACCAATGGCTTTCTCAAGGCGCTGGCCCGGCGAGAGGACGAGTTGGAGCTGCAGCAAAAAAGCCGGGACGAACAGGGCGCGCTGGTCAAGGAGTATATTAAACTCAAACGGGAATTTGGTGAGGTTCAGGTTCTGCTGCGAAAGTATGAGGCCCTGCTGGACAAGAGCAATGCGAACTAAAACCGGAAACCGGGAAGTTACCCGGTTTCTGTTTTTGTCATAGCAGAAGGATACTTATTCAACGCTCTGAACCGCTTTTCTTAGCCTTTCGCGGCCTTGACGGGAGGCTAGTGTATAAAATATAATAGGCTGGGGTAACTTGCAGAATGACCAAGGAAGTATCGTTATCGGCTATTTGTGGTAGGAGGCCTTTGGCTATGGGCGTATCCCGGGAAATGGGCGATGCGCATTTAATCAGCCCTTCCTTAGCGCCTGCCACGCCGGTTTCAGGTGAAACCAGTGTGTGCCGGACAACGAAGGTACGACGAGAAAGGCGGTGGGCCCCGATGATCGACAGTCTGATTGAAGTGTTAAAAAGCTGGGGCTTGGCGGGATTACTGGTCGCCGCTTTCACCGAAGCTTTTTGTTCGCCGATATTGCCGGATATCATTTTGATTCCACTGGCGTTTGCCCACCCTTCCATGGGAGTGTATTATGGTCTGGCAGCGACGCTGGCATCCGTGACCGGCGGCATTATCGGTTACGGAATTGGCAAGCGGATTGGGCCGCCGGCAGCCCGGAAAATGATTCCCCCCAAGTACTTTGCCAAAATCCAGAATGCGGTGAATAACCACGCCAAATGGGCAATTTTTATCGCCGCCATTTCGCCGATTCCTTATAAATTTATCAGTATTGGCGCCGGTGCGCTGAAAATCAATATGAAGATATTTTTACTTATCTCGCTGATTGCCCGTGGTAAGCGCTTTTTACTGGAAGGGATTTTGATTTATTACTATGGTCCCCAGGCGGTGTACCTGTTTACCAATCATTCGGATGACATCATGCTCTGGTCGCTGGTATTGGTGGTTGCCGTGGTGGCCTTGGCGCTGGTATACAAACGCTTGCGCCGTTCCACGGCCTGGCGTTAACGGACGAGAGAATGTTCTGCAAAAAAGCTTTGTTGTACAGTGAAAAAAACCTTGTCAAACCGAATTTAGTCTGTTATACTATGTAAGCACTGGCCCGTTGGTCAAGCGGTTAAGACACCGCCCTTTCACGGCGGTATCAGGGGTTCGAATCCCCTACGGGTCACCATTCGGGCGATTAGCTCAGCCGGGAGAGCGCCTGCCTTACAAGCAGGATGTCGGCGGTTCGATCCCGTCATCGCCCACCAAAGATATAGAAGGCTTTCAGGATAACCTGAGAGCCTTTTTTATTTTTACGTTATTAGTGTTTTTCTGTAAATCACAATAGCAAAGGCAACACTTTTTGATAAATC
>DATMYQ010000203.1:0-10244 GCA_035560935.1 Patescibacteria group bacterium
GTATTAAAGGAGATGATTTATCATGGCGAACCCTATCATTTCGAAAGTGCAAAATATTCAAAGCTATAGCAGTGACAGCGCGTCTTACGCCGGCGTGGCGACCAAAAGCATCCTGTTGCTGGGAATTGTCACCGCCACGGCATTGGCAACCTGGGTAATGGGGTATGCCAATCCGGTTACGGCAACGGTGACTGGCATTATGGGTTTTATTACCGCTATTGCAATCAGTTTTCGTCCTACATGGGCAGGAGCCCTATCACCGCTTTACGCCATATTGGAAGGAATGTTTTTAGCGGCGGTATCGGCAATGTTTGCCAAAATGTATCAGGGTATTGTGATTAACGCAGTAATGATAACCTTTGGCATTGCCATTAGCTCCGCATTTATTTATTCCAGAGGATATGTAAAAGTTAATGAAGGATTTATGAGAGCGGTTTATATGGCAACGCTGGGAATTGCTATCACCTATCTCATCGAATTCGTCCTGAGCTTTTTTGGAATTCGCATCCCGCAGATCCATCAAGGCGGCTTTATCGGTATTGCCTTTAGCTTAGTCGTAGTCGGAATCGCTACTTTGAATCTGTTTATCGATTACGAGAATATCAGTCAGAGTGTACAGCAAGGATTGCCCAAGGAATATGAATGGTTTTGTGCTTTTGGTCTTTTGGTCACGCTGGTCTGGTTATACGTTGAAATTTTAAGCCTTTTACGCAAATTGCGAGGAAATTAGTATGATAATGGCTGCTTGAAACAAGCTTTCGGCGGTGGGGGATTGTTTGCCAATTGTTGAGAAAAATCATGGATTACAAGGCGAAGAAATATTTATTATTAAAAAGAATACAAACGACGTTGATTATCCTTCTTTTTACAAGCGATCCATGATATAGTTAAGTCAGTTCAATTTGAAAAAACCAAAGGGATAAACAACCAACGAGTAAGGATTGACTCCGGCGCTTGCTCTTTGAAAATCGAATCCCCGTCTTCTGCGTAACGGCAGATGACGGGGGTTCTTTTTCATAAAGGAATATTCATATTAAAACAGGAGGGTTGAAATGAACATTTATGATTTTGCCCTGAAAATGGAATCGGATGGCGAGCAATACTATCGGCAGCAGGCGGCGCAAACAAAATATGAGAAATTGAAGGTTGTTCTGGAAGGTCTCGCGGATGATGAGCAACGTCACTATAAGATTGTTCAGCAGCTCCAGAATCAAAATTTAGATTATATTGAGCCCAATCCTGCTTTGAACAAAATGCGGAATGTTTTTGAACTGGGTGATAGTCTGAAAAAAATCTCCCAGGAGCCGGATTCGCTGATCACGCTGAAAGAGGAACAATGGGATGTCTATCAGGCGGCACTGCGCAAAGAAGAAGAAAGTGTGAAACTCTACAAAAAATTGAAGGAGAGTACCGATTCGCAAGCCGCAAAAGATATCATTGAAAAGCTTATACAGGAAGAAGAGAGTCATGCGGAAGTACTGGACAAGATCATCGAAATGCTGAACAACGTCAATGAATGGGTGGAGTCGGCGGAATTCAATCATCAAAAGCCTTATTGATGAAAGACTGTCTGAAAAAACGGTGGAGATGGCTGCCCTGATTGCCGTAATAGAGCGGCAATCTTCTTACGGGGGAGGAGTAAATCAGCATGATATATAACCTGTTAATCGGCGGGGCCGCCGGACTTGGTATGGAAACACTGGCGCTTATTCTGGAAAAGATTCTGAAGCGCAAAGGGTTTGAAATCTTTGTGGTGCATGATTACATGTCGAGGGTCAGAGGCGGACATAATTTTTTTCAGATCCGTTTTGCCAATGAGAAAATCGATTCTCACGGGGATGAACTTGCCGGAATACTTGCGTTGGACAGGGTCACAATCCAGACGCATGTGAGCCGGTTAAAACCGGATGGCTTTATTTTCGCCGATGAAGAAGTTGAGTTTCAGGACGATAGAATGTACCGGCTGGCGTTAAAATCAACCGCAAAAACCATCGGCAATCCCAAAATTTTCGGCAGTGTTGCGCTGGGGGCTGTACTGCGTCTTTTTAATCTTGATTTTTCAAGCACGGAAGACGTGATTAATGAAAAATTTGCAGGAGAGACGGCCCGCCAGAATATGAGTGCCTTGGAGGCTGGTTACAGACTGGTGACAGGAAAATATGAGATTGCCGCCAACAAAAAAGACGGCCAAATTCTGATCAATACCACCGAGGCTATTGCATTGGGAGCTTTGGCGTCCGGGTTAAAGTTCTATTCCGCGTATCCGATGGCTCCTTCCACCGGGATCATGAATTTTCTGGCGTCTAAAATGAATGAAGCGGAAATAATCGTCGAACAGGCGGAGGATGAAATTGCCGCTATCAATATGGCAATAGGCGCCTCCTATGCCGGAGTTCGGGCCATGACCGGCACTTCCGGCGGCGGGTTGGCGTTAATGGTGGAGGCCGTCGGTCTGGCAGCCATGGCGGAAATACCGCTGGTTATCGTCAATGTGCAGAGACCGGGGCCGGCTACCGGCCTGCCCACAAGAACGGAACAAGGCGACCTGAAATTCGCGATTTTTTCCTCACCGGCGGAAATACCCAAAATGGTCATCGCTTTGCGGGACCCGGAAGATGCCTTTTATCAGACAAACCGGGCTTTCCGGCTGGCCGATAAATATCAGATCCCGGTTGTGTTGCTGAGTGACCAGTTTTTGGCTGACAGTACCCGGACCGTGAATGATTTTGATTTCAGCCGGATTAATAATGATCGCTATTTAAGCTGCGAAACTTACTCGGAAGCGGAATATCGGCGTTATGAAATCACCGCTACCGGGATTTCCCCCCGGATCATTCCCGGCCAGTTTCCGGGAACCCGCGTCTTGATTGACAGCGATGAGCATGATGAATACGGACGCATTACTGAGTCGGCTACGGTAAGAAATGCAATGCAGGAAAAACGGCTGCGGAAGATGAGCTATCTGCGAGAAGACATCCAGGAACCGATTTATGCGGGCGAGGATCAGGCCGATACTTTGCTGCTGGCCTGGGGATCCCTGTCCAGTCCGGTTAAAGAGGCGCTAAGGCTGCTAAATGCCTCGGGAGGGAATAAATACGGCGCGTTGTTATTTGGTGATGTTTGGCCGTTGCCGGATCAACTGCTCAAAGAAAAGAGCCAAAGCGCCAGGCGCATAATTAATGTGGAGCAAAACGCCACCGGCCTGTTTGCGTCATTGGTCCAAGAGTGTACGGGAATCAAATGTGCCGGCAGTATTTTAAAATACGATGGCAGACCGCTTTCGGCGCAGGAAATATTCGCCGGAGTCAATGGAGGCGAATCGGCATGAACGAAGGAAATTTCCCGAACGTGGAGACGGCATGGTGCCCGGGATGCGGCAATCATGGCATTTTAACGGCTTTGAAGGGAGCATTGACCACCCTTGATAAGAAACCTCATGAAGTGCTTGTGGTGAGCGGGATTGGGCAGGCGGCAAAATTACCGCAGTATATATCGACGAATGGATTTTGCGGACTGCATGGCCGGGCGCTGCCTCCCGCCGCCGCTGCCAAAATTGCCAACAAACATTTGACGGTGATTGTTCACAGCGGTGACGGAGATTCGTACGGTGAAGGCGGCAATCACTTCCTTCATAATATCCGACGCAATGTGGACATCACTCAGTTTGTCCATAACAATCAAATTTACGGACTGACCAAAGGCCAGGCGTCACCCACCTCGGATACCGGCTACGTTACGGATGTGCAACCGGCTGGGTCCAATAATATTCCGCTGAATCCCGTGCTCCTGGCGATCGCGCTGGGCTGTGGCTTTGTGGCCAGAGCTTTCAGCGGCGATCAGGAACACCTGAAAGCGATGATGATCGCCGGGATCCGGCATAAAGGATATGCGCTGGTTGATATTTTGCAGCCCTGCGTCACCTTTAACAAGCGGAATACCTACCAATGGTACCAGGAGCGGGTTTATAAACTAGGAGATGATTACAACCCGGACAATAAATTAAACGCCATGGAAAAGGCGATGGAATGGGGCGATAAAATTCCCCTCGGGATTTTATACAGGGAAGAAAAACCGGATTTTCATGACAAAATAGCTTTTTTACAGAACGGAAAACCACTGGTGAACTTAGTCCCGGACCTGAAAAAAATTCAAGGCTTTATGCATGATTTTCAGTAAAGGAAGAACAGTCTGATATGATACTGGCAGGATGAATAGTGATCCCATGGCAATAAAAAAAAGACAGGAGTGATCGATAATGGCCGGTTCCATGCTATTGAGCCCTTATCAGTGGGGTAACATCGAACTCAAAAACAGAATCGCCATGGCGCCAATGACTCGTTCCCGCGCTATCGGCAACATTCCCAATGAACTCATGGCGAAGTATTATCGTCAGCGGGCAGCGGCCGGGCTAATCATTACGGAAGGAACTTCTCCTTCACCCAACGGTCTGGGCTATTGCCGCATTCCAGGAATTTTTAGTCAGGAGCAAGTGGAAGGGTGGAGCAAAATCACCGGAGCCGTTCATTCCCAAAATGCCAAAATATTTGTTCAACTGATGCATACGGGGCGTATAAGCCATCAAGCCAACCTGCCGGCAGGTGCTGTGGTGCTGGCACCGTCTGCCGTGAAGCCAGCGGGACAAATCTACACCGATTCTCAGGGATTGCAGGATTTCCCCATTCCCCAGGCAATGACCCTGGAAGAAATTAATGAGGCGAAACAGGAATTCGTTACGGCGGCGCTCAATGCCGTGCAGGCAAAATTTGACGGCATTGAATTGCACTGCGCGAATGGATATCTCCTGGAACAATTTTTGGCGCCAAACAGCAACATCAGAGAAGACGGTTACGGCGGCGATATTGTAAACCGGTGCCGATTTGTATTAGAGGTAGCGGCAGGGGCGGTTAAAGCCATCGGCAGGGAGAAGGTTGGTATCCGTCTGTCTCCATACGGCACTGCGAGCGATATGCAGTACTATCCCGAAGTGGATGACACTTATAAATACCTTGCGGAAAAGCTGAATAGCCTGGGCCTTGCCTATGTCCATCTGGTGGATCACAGCAGTATGGGCACTCCCGAGGTGCCGATCTCAATCAAGACGACCATACGCGAAAGATTTAAAGGCACACTGATTCTTAGCGGCGGATATACAGCCGAACGCGCTGAACTTGATTTAAAAAGCGGGTTGGCGGATCTGGTTGCTTTTGGCAAACCCTTTATCAATAATCCGGATCTTGTTGAACGCTTTGCCAATAGTTGGCCGGTAGTCACAGAACTCGATAAAGATACCTTGTACTCTCCCGATGAAAAAGGCTATACTGATTATCCCGCCTATGATTAACGATGAGATGAAAAAATTTTCGACCCTCGATCAGTTGATTCAAAATAGGCAGGTGTAGGACGCGGCCAGCTTGGAATTAACAAACCACTGATTAATGAAAACGTATGCCAAGATGGGAGCTTTCGTCTCGCAATGCATTCATTTAATCAGTGGTTCTTTGGTTTTGGGAAGTTTCACTTTCGTCTCTTCTATTACGAAAACTGACAAAGCCTAATTTGAAATCAGCATAATGAATTGGAGAAACCAACTGTTCGGCAAAAAACAAGCCGTCATTTTTATGTTTATACTGACCCAGGCTGGGGAAAATTTGCCCCTGCCTATTTAATTGCTCAACAATGCTCGCGGATTGTTCATCGGATAAGAACGGAGCATCGTATATTGTCATGAGTAACAGTTCTTCTTCACTATACCCAAACATTTGGACGCTCGAATCGTTGATTTCAATAATCCGGCCATCACTGGAATCATAGACAATAATCGCTTCTGAGGCCTGTTTCAATATAGCCAGGGATCGAATGCCCGTTTCCAACAGACCATTTTCAATCAATTTTCGATTATGGATATCACTCACCGTGATGCGGATCACAACCCCGTCATCGGAATCGTGCGCTAAATTTGCTTCCAGCCGTACCCAGAGCGCGGTACTCTCTTTGTTTATTAAACGCAGTTCACAAGCTTGCGGCATTCTGGCCTCAAATAGCTTTTTGCGCCAGAGGTAGTAGATGTCCTGATCATTAAAATGGATAAAGCGTGTCAGCCGTTCCTTGCGCAGTTTCCCGGCCTCCAATCCCACTAATTTTGCGAAGGTAAGATTTCCTTCCAATATCACACCTTTTTCACTCAGGGATAAATAACCGACGGGCGCAAGATTGTATAAATCGAAATAGCGAGCTTGGGATATTTCGATTTCTTCCTGTATTCTGCGTAATTCTTCATTTTGGATCTCCAGCTCAATTTGATGTATGCGAAGTTCGCGAACCAATTCCCACATTACGTCAGGAGATTTTATCTCTGTCTCGTGAAATGCCGGCGTTTTTCTGATTCGCTCCCAATCGATTTTTTCCGCCTGTTGGCGAAGGTCGTCCAAATACTGGGAAGTTGAACTTTGACGTTCTTTTTTTGTTGCCATACTTATCCACCTTCCGAGAGTTGCGGCGGTATTGCCGCCGACAAATCCTCATCCGCCAGTATGATTCACTATTTGTCCGTTATGATATGAAAAGTTGTATACACTTGATAGGGAACCGGCTCTCCTGGATGAAATTGCGGCATGGAGGTAACGCGAAGCCAGACGGCCTCGTTGCCGGGTAAATGAATTCCCATACGGACCTCCTGTACGGCTTGACCGGTTTTAAACGCTACGGTGTCAGGATGGCTGTCGGGCGGAAAAACATTGCCCGTTTCATAGATGGTTTTATGGTGTTGGAAGATCGAGCTATTGCTTTTTAATTGGGTTAAGGTCAGCCCCAATATTCTCTCAGCGGCAGAATTGACCTCAATAATTCGACCCGTGCTATCTTGGAACACGACTCCTTGCGCCAGGGTATCAAAGAGCAAACGATATTTTACCGAAGTTTCCTGTAACGCCATCTGGACGCGCTTTATTTCGGTTATATCAAAAAAACTGATCACCGCGCCCTCAATAACATTTTCCAGCGTGCGATAGGGGTGGATGCGCAGCAAAAACCAGGTACCTTCATGGCATTGCACTTCCACTTCGCGCAAGGAAAGGGTATCCAGCACGGACTGAATGTCCGCCACCAGACTGTCATAACCAACCAGATTAGCGACAATATGACCTATTGGCCGGCCTACGTCGGTGGGGATCAGATTAATGACCTTGGCGGCGGAGGGAGTGAAGCGCCGGACGTGTTGCTGATGATCCACGAAAATAGTGGCCACGCCAGTGCCGGCCAAGAGGTTGTTCATGTCGTTATTCACCCGGGATAGATCAGCCACTTTAGTTTGTAATTCAGAATTAACCGTAGATAACTCTTCATTAACCGATTGGAGTTCTTCTTTGGATGTTTCCAATTCTTCATTGGTTGACTGCAATTCTTCATTAACGGACTGCATCTCTTCATTGGCGGACTTTAGCTCTTCATTGGATTTTTCCAGTTCTTCTTTTGCGCTCTGGAGAAATTCTTCTTTTTCATTTAGTTCTTGTTTTAAGCCAGCCAGCCAGTCGTCGGTAAATGACTTTTCAGTATCGCTGGGATGGTTTTTGTCAATAATTTTGCGGGAACGCTTGGTATCTGCCGTCGGCGCTTCTTCCAGCGCGATCAGAAACAGCGCCTGCCCAGCGGAAAGTTCATGGGCTGCGGCCACCGGATACACTGTCAAATGGATGGTACTGAAACTGCCATCGATTTTCACCAGCAAATTCTCTTTGCGCAGCGCTATTTTAAGTATTGTTGCGTTGCGCAAGGCTGCCGACAATTCCCGGCGCAAGCCGGAACGGACCATTTTCATGATATTTAACGTCGCTTCGCCGGACGCCAGCTCAAGGTAGCGTCCCGCGTTACCGTAGATATATAAAATGTCACCGTTCTCATTGATAATGAGTGCGGCGGGAGCATACTGCAGCAATAGCATTTGTTCCGCCACTTCGCGCAGTGATTTTTTTCTTTCTGCGGGTACTGGTTTGAGAGAAGGGGCTATGGTCCCAACCTGCAACGGCGGAAAATATTGTTGTATGATCGGGCGTTGCAGTCCATAGGCCAGTTCTTTTTTTTGAAACACTTTCGCCTGGCGGTCCAACACGGTGAATAACTCAGCAAAGTCTCCCACGGTCTCGGAGGTGCCTAAAAGGAGAATGCCGCCAGGGTTGAGCGCATAATGGAACAAAGGGATCAGGCGTTTTTGCAAATCGGCATTCAGGTAAATGAGAAGGTTGCGGCAGCTAATCAGATCAAGCTTGGAGAAGGGGGGATCTTTAATAACGTCCTGTTCCGAAAAAACAAGAATATCGCGGATGATTTTATGAATACGATACGTGCTGCCGGCAGGATCATAGCTGAAAAAGCGGGCCAGTCGTCCCGCCGAAACGTCAGCGGAAATACTGGCCGGATAAAGGCCTGTGCGGGCCTGTTCTACCGATTTTTTGTCAATATCCGTGGCAAATACTTGCAATTTGAAATGTTGCTTTTCCGTCTCTAAGTATTCTTGCAGCATTATGGCGATAGAATAGGCTTCTTCGCCGGTGGAACAGCCGGGAACCCAAACTCGGACAGTTGCCCCGGATTCTTTACCGGCAAAAAGTTTAGGAATGATATCGCTTTGAAACGCCGCGAACGTCTCCGAATCGCGGAAAAAATTAGTGACGCCAATTAACAGGTCGTTGAACAGCGCGTCTACTTCCTTGGGGTTTTTCTGCAGATAGCGAACATAATCGGGCAACTGATCAATCTGATGGACCGCCATGCGCCGCTCGACCCGTCTATTGACGGTATTTTGCTTGTATCCGGAGAAATCGTGCCCGGTTTGCAGGCGGAGCAGGACAAAAATATTTTTCATTTCATTCACAGCATTTTGCGGCAGTGAGAGGAAGGAAGAACCTGCTTTGCCAAAGGCGTGGGCCGCATAGGAGATAAGTTGGGCGGGCATCTCGGCCGGGGATAGGATGGAGTCTACCAGGCCGGTGGCGATGATGCTGCGCGGCATACCATCGAACTCGGCGGATTGTGGATTCTGTGCGATTACCATACCGCCTTCGCCTTTGATCGATCGTGCACCCAGCGTACCATCGCTGCCGGTTCCGGACAACACGATGCCAATGGCCCGCTCTTGTTGGTCCGCGGCCAATGACCGGAAGAAAAAATCAATCGGCAGACGTTGCCCGCGCGGCAAAGAAGGTTCCAACAGTTGCAGCGACCCGTTTAAAAAAGCCATATCGCAATTGGGCGGGATGATATAGGCGCAGTTCGGCTGTACCTTCATTCCATCCACAACTTCAAAAACCTGCATTCGTGTATATTTTCGGATCAATTCCGCAAGAATGCTTTTGTGGTCGGGAGCCAGATGCTGTACCAAAACAAAGGCCATATTACTATCGATATCAGCCGGCATGGCGGAAAAGAAGGCTTCAAAAGCCGCCAACCCGCCGGCGGATGCGCCAATACCAACGATGGGAAAGCGGGAATAGCTAGAGGGGGTAGTTTCATCCAATATTTGCGCCGTCATGATGTTCGGATCAACCGCCAAATTCGAATGGCTGTTTTTTTTTGCCGTCATGCTGCTCCTCCTCAAACTAGTAGCAAGACAAATTACATCCTTTTCTTTATTCTAACAAAGGATTTGTAATTACTGCTTCTTTTCAATGCAGAATTTTCATTTTTTTATAATGTGGACGTTCTCTATCTATTGAAACCAGCTTATATTTAAACGGCAGATTGCGTTGTTAAACTAGTTTTTTATGATGACGAGTTTTTCGCGTCTAATTTTACTAAGGTGTACGTCTGGTGCGTATGCTCAAACTGCATAGCATGCAATAGATCCAAAACCCCGCGGGTAGAATATTTTACATTGAATTGGCGATAGATCAATTCAACGATCAAAGAACAGGTCCAATGTTGTTCACCCGGGAAACCGCTGTTTTCCGGCGATTGCAGGGATATCATCTGTTTGAGCTGCTCTTTTTGATTTTTAGTCAGGAATGCCGGACGGCCGGGAGAGGGTTTGCGTGCTAAGCCCGCTATACCCTCGGATGAATATATACGAACATAGGAAGCTACGGTAGAGGGGCTTCGTCCAATGATTTTTGCAATATAAACAATCGAGTGACCTTCGAAAAATAACTTAATGGCTTGATAGCGTTCCAACAGCCGACGATCCCGAGTAGACTTTATAAAAATTTCTATATTTTCCAATTCGCGTAAAAACACTTCATCCATACATACTGCCC
>DATMYQ010000204.1:0-2116 GCA_035560935.1 Patescibacteria group bacterium
ATAAAACAGATAATCGGTCAATTTTTTTGTTATTAAATGGTTTTTATGGATTATTTTTATTCATTTTGCCAATTCTGATATAACATGCATCAACACTTTGACACCGGTGAAAATATCCTCATTTTCCACCTGTTCATTGACAAAAGGTTCTGACTCCCGATGGCTGGGAATTAAAATCATACCAGACGGAGTCAACTGACTCATATTCATAGAATTATGCCCGGTACCACTGTTTATCCTACGAAACGTGATACTGCGTTCTTTACAAAACTCTTCAATTAATAGATTAATAGCCGCATCCATCAAAATCGGTTTTTCCGACGACAGTACTTCAATGGAAACTGGCGTATCCTGCCCCTCGGCAATCGTACTGACAGAGTCTTTAATATCCTGCAAAACAGCTACTATATTATCCTGATCGGTTCCCCGGATATCCACTAACAATTCAACTTTGCCAGAGATCATATTGATAACACCTGGGTGAACCTGTAAATTCCCCACAGTGGCCAGCGTCCCATTATACTCATTATCCATTCCAATTTCCTGCACAGCCAAAACAATCATTGCCGCACTGACCAGCGCATCCTGTCGCATATCCATGGGAGTATTGGAATGAGCGGCAATTCCTTCAATGGTCATTTTGATGCGAGTAGGAGCTGCACTGATTTCAACGATTCCAATTCTCCCCTCTTCATCATGTAAAGTTTCTCCCTGATCGATACATAGCTCAATAAAAGCTTTAATCGGTTCTCCCACACGCGATGCTTCGGCAATTTTACCAAGATCCAGACCTGACTTCAGCATAGCCTGCGATAACAAAACCCCATGCTTATCCTTTGCTTTGCTCCAGGCATGAAGATTAATATGTCCTGCCATGGCTTTACTACCAAGAGTGGCATAATTGAAACGGCTGGATTCCTCTGCAGTAAAAACCACCACCTCCACCGGATGGGTCAAAACAGATCCCGACCGCAGTGCATTGATAGCAGCCAATGCGCCAACGATCCCTAACGCACCATCGTACTTACTGCTTCCCGGTACCGTATCCGAATGCGAACCGATAATAACCGGAGCAAGCGCCTGCAGACCTTGTAGCCGGCCAATAATGTTTCCGGCCGCATCAATCCGGACCTCAAGACCAATTTCTCTCATCAGGCGAATAACATGCTCGCGTACCAATCGGTCTGCTTCACTAAAGGCAAGCCGGGTAACACCGTCTCCATTCTTACCATATTGGGCCATTCTGTCAATCTGTTCTAAAATCCAATTTTCATCCGCCTTATTAAACGTCACCATATTTCATCACCCCTAAACGATGTCGACAACGTTATACACTTGCTTGCTCATTGACAGTATACCGCGAAATTCATAAGAATAAAAGCAAATATCCGGCCAGGCCGGATATTTGTTTCATCAATGATTCAAACGTTTTATACTGCTAAAATATCTTTCTGGACTTTATCCCAGCCGAGCCGCTCAATCATTGCACCGACCCGTTCAAATTTTTTCGCGTTGCTTTTATAATACGCAACAATTTTTTCAACCAGCGGCAACACATCTTCCTGTGCTACCTGCTCCGTCAGAAGGTTGGCCAAACGGGGACGACCTCCGGCGTTTCCACCAATATACACTTTATAGCCTTTAGGCATACCAACAAGGCCCAGATCTTTCACAATGGATTCGGCACAGGAGTTCGAACAACCGCTAACACCGATTTTGAACTTGGATGGCAGTTCCATGCCATGATAGAGTTTGTCTAATTCCAACCCCAGCGTAACGCCATCCTGCTGAGCCCGCTTACAAAACGCAGTTGCTGGACAAATTTTCACACTGCGTACACACAAACCCACGGCGTGCCCTTTATCCATACCGATGGCTTCCCAAACATCATCAATTTTCTCTTCGGGGATACCAACAATCGCAATACGTTGCGCGGATGTAAGTTTTAATGCCTTCGCTCCGAATTTTTCCGCCACATCGGCAAATTTACGCAAAACATTAGGATCAAAAATGATACCACCGGGAATATGAGGAGCAATAGCATACGTTTCTTTGTCGCGTTGTAAAATCGCACCTTTTTCCAATAAATCTGTTTTCGTTTCCATATTTCTCTACC
>DATMYQ010000205.1:0-7971 GCA_035560935.1 Patescibacteria group bacterium
CGCATATCGTTTTTCATGGCCTTTTCTTCCGGAAAAATTTCTCGGTTTATAATTGTTGAATTACACGAAACTCTATTGGCTCTTATATTGATCTGCCGAGCTAATTCTTTCGCATGCCCAGACATATTTCAACAGCTATCTTTTATGCCTTCCTTTGTCTGAATCCGAATTTTCCCTGCTCCAAACCCTAGCTCGCCGGACTCACGGCAACCGAGATTTTCTGGCTGCCGCTTTGCCGGATGGCGTCCAGGAGTTCCACCACCCGCCCGTGCTCGACGCTGCGGTCGGCATTGATGATAACCGAACTTTGCCGACCTTCCTTTGCGAGGAGGGTGAGACGCGCTGCCGCTTCCGCCGGCGCGGCGATCTGCTCCCGGTTATAAAACAGCTTGCCGTCCTTGCTCAAGGTCAGAGTGATCACCTGCTGCGTTTTGTCCTGGCTGCCAACGGCATGGGGCAGGTTGACCGGCAAGTTAAACTGGTTGGTCATAGTCAGGGTCGCCATCATGAAGAAGACTAAAAGAAAAAACATGGTGTCAATCATGGGAATAATCTCGATACGGGCTTTTTTCAGCGGACGGCGCGGAATTTTCATTGGGCAGGCCTCCCTGTCTTTGCGCCCAGCGCCAATTCCAGCCTGCAGGCATAATGCTCAATGATCTCCACTTCCCGCTCCACCCGCCGGTAAAAATAATTGTAAGGAATAAGCGCCAATACTGCGACCGTGATGCCGGTAGCCGTGGCGATCAACGCTTCAGCCACACCTCCGGTTACGGCGTGCGGCTGGCCTATTTCTGAGAAACTCATGATTTTGAACGAGCTGATCATGCCCAAGATGGTGCCGAGCAATCCGAGCAACGGTGAGAGGGTCACAATCGTGTCCAGAATTGGCAGGCCTCCTTTCAGGTCCGCTAGTTCGGCAATTCCTTCCGCTTCCATGGCCTTGGTCGGATTATGCTGTTGACCAATGCCGGCCGCCAGGATCTTCATCGTAGGCAGAGACGAACTTTGGGCTATTTCCAGAGCCTCTTCCAACCGGCCCTCACCGACCAAGCCGAGAACCTTATCGGGGCCATCGCCCGCACCAATGCGACGAAAATAAAGATAGCGCTCGATAATCACGGCTACGGCCGCAATGGAGCAGAGTGCCAACGGTATCATCATCCAGCCGCCTTTTAACAATTCGTACATTTCTTTTTTCCTCCTATCGACACGACAACATTGCGCGAAAAATTTTCCGGTTCATGGTTTTATCATCCGTCCACAAGGCGAAACCGGACTCTTACATCATGAAAACTGGCAACGGCTTGACTTCCTTGGCGGGCCGGCGAAAACCGCCATTTTTGGATGGCCCGCACCGCCGCTGCATCCAGCGCCTCATGCCCGCTGCTCTCCCGTACCGTCACTGTGGCCGCCGTCCCGTCGGCGTCAATGAGGACGCGCACCGTTACCCGCCCTTCCCAGCCTGCCCGCTTGGCGACTTGGGGATAAACCGGCGGTGGACCATAAAGACATCCGGCCAGCGTCGTCCCTCCTTCTCCCTTTGTTTTTTGGTCTTCTTTGCCACCGACAATTCCCGTCTCCACACTCCCGCCTGCTGCCGGCGTTGTCGCCGCAGCAACACCCAATTCGCCTGGTACTGCCGGGGAAGAGATTACACCGGAAACCATTTCTGCTGTCCGCGGTACTGCCTTATGTTCCGTTACCGATCCCGCCGGGGCAGGGGAAGGCGCAGAAACTTCCCCCGTACTGTCACCCCGGTCAATGACGGTTGCCGGAGCGATTTCGATTGCAACAGGCGTGACCCTGAGACCCGGTTCAATCAAGTCCGGTCCCCATATCAGCAAAGAAGCAAGCAGTATGCCATGAATAGTCAGGGAAAGCCCCATTGCTTTACTGTATTGGTTCGATGTATTGATGGCAATTCGCTCTTCTTCCGTCAAACTTTGTCTACCCCGGAGCAGGCCTCAGTGCTGGCCGTCATGATCCTTGCTTCAAGCCGCCAGTTTCCAGTCGCCGGTTTTGGCGATACTGAGTTTTTGCCGGTGGTAGGCGGTCAGTGTGCCGCGATGACCAACGCTTATGATTGCTGCATTCTGGAGTCGTTCACGCAGCAATTGATACATCAGCCGCTCGGTTTCTTCGTCCAAGGCCGATGTCGCCTCATCGAGGAACAGCCAATTCGGCTGCAAAAGCAACGCCCTTGCCAACGCGATCCGCTGTTGTTCACCGGGTGACAGAAGCTGCGACCAATTCTCTTCCACCGCCAGCTGTCCGGTCAATCCGTCAAGATAGCACAACTTCAATATCCCCTGCAGGTTTTCGTCCGAAATCGGCCGGTTACACGGATATACCAAAATATCACGCAGGGTACCCAGCGGCAGGTACGGCCGCTGAGGCAGAAACAGGAGCGAGTGGTTTTCTGGGATGTGAATACTGCCCCGACCGAACGGCCAGATGCCCGCCAGGCATTTTATCAGCGTACTCTTGCCGCTGCCGGAAACTCCGGTGATCAAGAGAGTATCTCCGGGCCGGATCTGCAGGTTGAGATTTTTCAGCAAAATTTCACCGCCGGGCAGCTCCACATCAAGGCCGGACACCGCAAAATCGTGACCGGCAGCCTGAATTACGCCGATATGTCCCCGCCCGTTCAGAGCCTTGACCCGGTCCACATTGTCAATGAAACCGGTCAGGCGGTTGACGACCGCCTGGAGTTCGGCGAAGGACGCGGCTGTTTGCGAATAATAGTTTAGAATGAAATAGTTCAGTGCCTGTTCCACCTGGGTAAAAGCGGTGGCAATCTGCATTAGACCGCCCAGTTGGATCTGACCGCTGAAAATTCGCGGTACGGCCACAAGATAGGGAAACAGGAATTGCAGCCGCCAGAAACCCAGGGTTATTTTCCATGTTTTTTTAAAAAATCCGGGAACTATTTTAGCCATCATCCCGTCACCCTTTTTCTTAAACTACGCAACCAATCCACGTGACCCGTTTGGGCGGTCAAAACTTCTTCTCAACGCGCAGACTGAAACTGCGTGGCGTACCGGGAAAGACTTCTACGCCGTTTTGTTCCACCCAATACTGTTTATTGGTCAGGTTATACAGGTTCAGAGTATAACTCCAGTCTTTCGCCTTATAATACACAACCGCGTCAAAAACGGTGTAGCCAGGCACCCAGATGGTATTGGCCGAATCGAACGGGCGCTTGCTGACATAGGTCAGGCCGCCGCCGTAACCCCATCCTTTCCAGCGTCCCTCCTGAAACTCATAGGTCGACCACAGCTTAAACATCTGATTCGGCACGGCTACCGTTTGCTTGCCAATCAGCGCCGGACTCGTATAATTTTGAACGGTTCTTGAATCACCGCGGGAATAGGCCACCAACAGATTCCAGCCCGGCCGCAGCACATAATTGGCATCCAGCTCAATCCCTTTGCTGACCTGCTCGTTGATGAGCTGATAGTCGGTGTCGGTGCTGGTGCCCACATTGGTCACAACATTGGTTTCGTGGATAACATAGCGGGCGAGAGTGATGTTGGCTTTATTACTGATTTCATATTTCAGGCCGCCCTCATACTGATATCCGGTTCGCGGCGCAAAAAACTGAGTGCCGGTCGCCACATTGGCGACCTTAATGGTCTGGGGCGAGTTATAATTGAAAGATGTGCCGTAGCCAACGAACCAGGTCAGACCGGGCGACGTCTCATAGGTGATTCCCAGACGCCAAGTGTTGCCGCTGGTGTTGGTACCGCTGCCGCCGACGCCTTCGGTATAAGTTGAGCGGGAGATACCGCCCGATACTTTCAGCTTATCGGTCACGGTTACCGTGTCGTTCAGATATGCCCCGAACCGATACAAGGCGAGGGGTGATCTGGAACCGGAACTTATCACTGCGGGTAATGTGAAAACCGGGTTGAGATAATTGACCGCCGTGGCATTTCCGGAGGCAGACAGGGGCCACAGCCGGCTGTAACGGGACCATTCATAGCCAAGCACCAGATTATGATCAAATCCCCAGGCCCTGAACCTGGCATTGGCGGTTGTGTCCCAGGCATAAGTGGCAATATCAAAGATGTCATGACTATAATACTGCTGAATTTTCCCAGTGGTATAGGCGTTGTTTACCCACCTTTCATCGCCCAGATAGCTGCGGTCATGGTGGGCATAATCATAACGCAACGCCGACGTCACTGTCCAAGTGTCATTGAACTTGTGGTCAACCCGGGCACTGAGGCTGCGACTGATAAAATAATAGCGCTGGCTGGGATCGTAATAATTCGCATCATACGGAATCAAGCCGTAGGGCGCGGTAATGGAGCCGATATAAGTGCGGCCGCCGGGATAGCCGCCGAGAATATTGTAGTTGCTGTTCGTTGCTTGAAAAGTATAGGTAGTGTCTTCACGGGGCTTTCCTTGAACTATAATGCTGGCGTTAAAGTGGTTATTATAGACATCTTTTTGAAAGGTGGTCAAATGATCTGTCTCAATAATTGTCCGGGACAACCATTTTTTATCCTGGGTCAGAGGAATGGACACGTCAAGGCTGGTGGACCTTGTTCCCCAGGAGCTAAATTCCTGACCCATAGTAAACGATTTCTCCGTCAGTGGTTTCTTGGTCACCAGATTAATAACCCCGCCCGGCTGCAGTTGTCCGAAAAACAGTGAACTGGGACCCTTGAGCACCTCGATACGGTCAATATTACCCGTCCAGAAAGCTGCGGCGCCGGCGTTCGCCGTGTCATACAGACCGTCAATATAGTAATTATTAGAGGAAAAGCCGCGAATAAAAAACGAAGGATTGAGATTGGCATTGGGATTCCAGATGCCCGTCCCGGTGTTGACACCGGCAATATTGGCCAATGCGCTTTCCAACGTTTTGGTGTTTTGCTCCTTGAGTACCTTCTGGCCGACAACCGCGATGGACTGCGGCACATCTTTGGTCGGCTGATCGGTTTTACTGCCGGTTGTGGTGCGAGTAATGACATAGTCCTTGACGCCTTCGGCGTCTGGCCCCTGTCCGATGGTTGGTCCTGTCTCCTTGCTGGCTCTGACCTCAATTTCTGTCGACGAAACATCCGGCGGCTGGCCGGCAACTGTCTTTTTGTCATTGTCAATCTCCTGAGTCTCCTGGCTCTCCTGAGGTGCCGGGTCAGGCTCCGCGGCTGCTCCGGCGATGCCGGGCAACAAGAAGAACAAACTCAAGATTACTACTATACTGCACAGCCGGACTTGTATCGTATTAACCATTTTTCCGCCTCCATTAGTGTTACTAATAATTTACCCGCGATGATTTACCGGCTTGCAGTTTGCAGCCGTTGTGCCTTAAACCCCAACGCTTCTACCACTTTAGCCAGAACTACATAGTCAACCGTCCCGGTGACAATCGCTTTCTTTTGTTCCAAATCGACGGCTGCATTTTCAACGCCGGCAGTTTTTCGGAGATTATTTTCCACCTTTTTTCTACATCCGCCGCAGGACATTCCCTCGATTCCAAAAATTATTTGCTTTGCGCTCATCCTTTACCTCCGTTCAAATTGATAGTACTCCGGCCTCATCAGTTGCAACAGAAAAAAGTAAAGGCCGGGAAGCAGCAATCTGCTCTCCGGCCTTTAGTATTCTAATCAGCCTGACTGTATAAGGTTGTCTTTCATTATAGCAAATATATCCCGGGCGTCTATCCTCCTACGGTACTATTGTTTTGTCCAAAAGTACTATGGGACCATTTGATCAATTGACATATCTAACATTAAAAACTGCAAAACACCTTATTTCTTGGGATAACTGCTTTCAAACGTTCATATTCACCACAAGTTTTCTGCCTTAGGGCCGACTCTTCCCCGCAACTCCCTATCAAGTGAGCGAGAGAAGATTTCTGCGCCCCGCAATCAGAAGATTTGCAGACGTCAAAAGCATACATAGTCTGGATTCATTTTTTGCCAAGCCGCTGTAGCGAGTTTTGCAGTAAGCAAATAGGTTCTTAATGTAGTGAAATGGGTGTTCAACCGCAGAACGTACAGCCATCCGCCATTTCACGAAGACTGCCTCGCCGTTTTGCCACCAGCCAAGTAATATTGCTCTATTCATCTTTGACATGATCGCGTTTTTCCATACCGGTATAACCTACGTCTGAATATACCATTTCTTCTTTCCCCTGAAGCAGTTCTGTCGTCTTTGCAATATCGGCAACAGGGGCTTGCGTTGTTATCATTGTATGAACCGATCCATTCGCCGCATCTACGCCAATATGGGCCTTCATGCCGAAGTGGCATTCGTTCCCTTTTTTAGTTTGGTGCATCTGTGAATCACGTTCACGGCTCTTGTTTTTGGTGGAACTGGCTGCCTTAATAATGGTAGCATCTACAATACTTCCTTTACATATATTATTTGTCTTCAAATGAACCTGCAGGATATAGGGGAAAACGGGCAATTAACGCTTCTGCTTTTGCCCTGCAGCTATCGATATTCGTTTGCTCTTCAGACGCATTGGCAACTTGATTCATGATCGCTGCAATTTCGGCAACTTCAGCCTCTTTTAGCCCCCGCTGGGAGATGGAAGTCAACCCAATGCGAACCCCACTGGTAACAAAAGGACTTGCTGGATCAAAGGGAATCATGTTTTTATTTACTGTGATTCCCACTTTCTCAAGTGCATTCTGAAATAATTTTCCGGTTATTCCTTTTTGGCGAAGATCCACTAGCAGAATATGGTTATCAGTTCCTCCGCTGACTATACGAAACCCATGAAATGTCAATTCTTCCGCCAGTTTTTGCGCATTAGTGACGACTTGCTCCATAATTGCACGAAACGCAGGTGTTCCTGCATATTTTAATGAAAAAGCCTTTGCGGCAATGGTATTAAGGTGGATGGAACCCACTGACCCAGGAAAAACACCTTTGTCCAGCTTTTCAGCATGCTCAGCCTTACATAAGATAAGACCGCTGCGAGGACCACAAAAAGTTTTTGTAGTGGACGAAGAAACAAAATCTGCATGAGGGACAGGACTGGGAATTACACCCGCAGCCACCAATCCTGCCACATGAGCCATGTCTACCATCATATACGCGCCAACTTTTTTGGCAATTTCGCTTATGCGTGGATAGTCAATTAAACGTGGATAGGAACTGCCTCCTGCGATGATAAGTTTAGGCTTATGTTTTTCTGCTAACTTTTCAAGTACGTCATAATCAATTTGCTCCGTCTGCGAATCAACACCGTAGAATTGGTAATTATAAACCTTTGACAGAAAATTAACCGGACTACCATGTGTTAAATGCCCACCCTGATCGAGGCGCATGCTCAGGACGTGGTCTCCAGGCTTTAATATCGCTGCATAAATTCCATAATTGGCCGTTGAACCGGAATATACTTGCATATTAGCATGCTCGGCACCATAAAGTTTCTTTGCCCGCTCGATTGCCAAATTTTCAATTCTATCCGCTATTTTTGAACCGGCCTGAAAGCGAGCGCCGGGATATCCTTCGGTGGTTTTGTTTGTGAACACGCACCCGCTTAATTCCATGACTTCGAGAGGTGCCGTGCTTTCCGAGGCAATCATTTCGATGTTGTGCTCCTGACGATCCAGTTCGGCAGCAACAATTTTGTATACTTCTGGATCGGAAATGCATGTATTTTTCAGCATAATAACACTCCTTTTTTAATCTAATAACCTTACTAACCATATCGGCGCAACGTATACTTCTCTGGTAGAACCTGCGATCACAGCTCCCGCATCAACATACTCACCATCAGTGATCCCGCATCCTTCCATCATTCATCTCTACGTAAACGGTTTTATTGTTTTTAAATTTCTTTGGGCAGGCAGTAATCATAATATATTCCCCCTTAGACTTGTGTTTGTAAATTAATTAAGCAAATCTCATGCCAATCATTTTCTTTTGCAAAACATCTTTCTTTTCAACCATTGATAAACCAGCTTATCCAGGCTATTTGGCGATTTCCTTTTATTAATT
>DATMYQ010000206.1:0-5776 GCA_035560935.1 Patescibacteria group bacterium
CAGTAAAAGTTTTTGAAGGAAAATTAGTAGCGGAAAAAATAAAAATAGGTATTGTCGTCGCCCGTTTTAATGAATTCATTAACAGCAAATTGCTGGGTGGCGCTCTTGACGCGCTGAAACGGCATGGAACCGAAGAAAAAAATATCGAAGTGGCCTGGGTTCCCGGCGCTTTTGAAATTCCACTGGTAGCGAAAAAAATGGCCGAAAGCAAACGTTACGACGCCGTCATCTGCCTGGGTACCGTAATCCGGGGCAGCACCAGTCACTACGATTATGTATGCGCCGAAGTATCCAAGGGTGTGGCCCATGCAGGCATGGACAGCGGTATTCCCGTAATTTTCGGGGTATTAACCACGGATACGATTGAACAGGCTATCGAACGCGCCGGTACCAAAGCCGGTAATAAAGGCTTTGATGCTGCCGTATCGGCCATCGAAATGGCCAATCTGCTAAAAAACTGGCAATAATGGGGGGAGTGAACCCATGAAAATTGGCATCACCAGCGATACCCACGGCTGTCTGCAAACCTGGGAAAGCATCTACAACCGTTTTTTCAACGATGCGGATCTGATAATCCATGCCGGTGACGTTTTGTATCACGGCCCTCGCAACGCCATTCCTGCAGAATATAATCCCAAGCAGTTGGCGGAAACCCTGAATCAATGTCCGATACCGCTGGTGATCGCCTGCGGCAACTGCGACGCGGAAATTGATGGAATGATCCTGAACTGGCCGGTGCAATCACCTTATGCCAGTCTGCGGCTGGAGGGGCTGTCCATTATGGTGAATCATGGTCACCATTTAACAGACCTTTCCCGCATAGACATGGCCAAACGCTTCAAATCCCGGCTGTTTATCACCGGCCATAGTCACGTGGCGTCGCTGGAAAAGCAGGACGGTGTCGTCTATTTAAACCCGGGCTCACCCGGCCTGAGTAAACGGAGCGACCACAAAGGTACCATTGCGTTATTGACAGACGGCCGGGTGCAAATCTTAGATATCAATACTGGCGAAGTATTAATGGAGGAAACATGCACGATCATTTGATCCGGGTTACAGCGCCTGGAGTCCGGGCTTTTGCCGCGGTTACAACACAGCTGACCGAAGAAGCCCGGCGGCGGCACAACTGTTATCCGGTGGCGGCTGCCGCCCTGGGGCGAACCATGACAGCCGCCCTGTTAATGGCGGCCAACCTGAAAACGACGGAAGAAAGCATTACCGTGCGCATCAAGGGCGACGGACCACTGGGTGAAATCGTAGCGGACGCTTGCGCCGCCGGCTCCGTACGGGGCTACGTCCGCCATCCTCAGATTGATTTGCCGCTGCGCGGCGGGAAACTTGATGTAGGCGGCGCGGTCGGCGCCGGACAGCTTAATGTGACCCGTTTTAACGATCGAAAACAGCCGTTTACCGGCACCTGCGATTTAGTCAGCGGCGAAATTGCCGAAGATGTTACCCAATATCTGACGGTTTCCGAACAAACCCCTTCCAGCGTGGGGCTGGGAGTTTTGGTGCAGCCGGACTTATCCGTTTCCGCGGCGGGCGGTTTTATTCTGCAGGTCATGCCGGGAATAACCGAAGAGGTGCTGGAACGGCTGGAAAAAAATCTGTCTGTGTTGCCCTCCGTTACGAATATTCTTTCAGCCCGTCCCGAAGCACAGGCTTTGACGGAGCTTTTGTTTGACGGATTGCCAACAACTTTTCATGACAGTATGCCGGTTCAGTTTCAGTGTACTTGCACCCGGCAGAGAGTGCAGAATATGTTAGTCAGTTTGGGCCAAACAGAAGTGGCGTCCATGCATGACGAAGGTAAAGCGGAAATCATCTGTCATTTCTGCGGTGAAAAATACTTTTTCACGCAAGAAGAACTGGGATACACGCTATCTCTGCTGAATAATAATGAAGTGCAATAAAAAAAGCCCGGCAAATGCCGGGGCTTTTTTTATTGCACTTCATTAGATTGCACGTTGTACTTTTTCCGAACGCAAGCAACGGGTGCATACATTCAATTTTTTAATTTCGCCCTGAACTACAGCCTTAACTTTTTGGATATTCGGCTTCCAGGAGCGTTTGGTTTTTAAATGGGAATGGCTGACGTTAAACCCGCTACGCTCGCCTTTACCACAGATCTCGCACAAATTGGCCATCTATCTACACCTCCTCGCCGGATTCCAACCCCAGATTATGAACAGTAGTATTTTATCATAAACACCAACCGATATGCAATAGCTAATTATCCATACCGTAATATTTTGTTGCCGGCAGGAAATTACCGCAGAAGCAGGGAATTAATATAGTCAACACCATCCGGACAGCATCAGCCGTTGATGTTTCAACGTTAGCCACTTGTATGGCAAAAGGAGGCGTCAGAATGTTTACAAAGGATACTCCGATTATTGATGTCCTTCGGTTTAATTCCCAGGCCCGCGGAATTTTTTACGCCCATGGCATGGGTTGTATCGGCTGTATGGGATCATTGACGGAAACCATTGAAAATGGCGCGAAAATGCACGATATCGATCTGGAAGATCTGTTAAAAGAGCTAAATGCCATGGAACGGCAAAAAGACAGTTGATACCAAAGGATGCGATATTGATCCTGTCCTGATTCGCCTGCTTTTTGCATGGATATGCAGTAAAAGGAGGTGATTTTTTTGTCCGGCTTTGAACTGACCAATGTGCAGACCATCAAAGGGGTCGGACCCCGAACCGCCGCCAAACTGGCCCAATTGGAAATTTTTACGGTGCAGGATTTGCTGGAGCATTATCCTCGCAGCTACGATGAATATCGTTATGTACCCGCTATTGCGGAACTGCTGCCGGGACATTTGGTTGTTTTTTCCGCGACGGTGACGCAAGTCCGTGAATCCCGGCCTCGCCGCGGCTTGCATATCCTCACGGTGACGGTTCGTGACGAGATGGGAACTGCCCGTTTGGTCTGGTTTAATCAGCCCTTTCTGAAAAAACGTTTTTCACCGGGAGAACGCCTGCAGATTTCCGGAAAAGTGGCGGAAAAAACAAGCCCTCAGACGGCGGCCGTTGAAATTCATCATCCGGAAACAACCCCGTTGGCGGAGGCGGTGGAGCCTGACAAGGCACCTCCCGCCGCCGGTCTTTTGCCGATGTATTCGTTATGCGCAGAAGTAAGCCAGACGCAAATTCGCGCATGGGTACAGGCGGCGCTGGTTCTGCACCATTTCTTGCCGGAGACACTGCCGACCGGCATAGTGGCAAAGTACCAATTAATGGACCGGTCGGCCGCTCTTCGCCAGATTCACTGCCCGGAAACCCTGGAAAGCGCCGATGTGGCCCGCCGCCGGCTGATTTTTGAAGAACTGTATTTTTTCCAGTGCGTCTTATTAATGCTTAAACGCCGTTCGTCCGCCACCCCAGGCATTCAGCATCAACCGGACGGCTGCGGCTTGGCAAACGTTCGTAAAAATCTGCCGTTTGCCTTAACGGATGACCAGGAACAGGCCTTAAGGGAAATCAAGCAGGATATGGAGTCGGCGCAGCCGATGCAGCGTCTGCTGCAGGGGGATGTGGGCTCAGGTAAAACAGTAGTGGCTGCCCTGGCGCTGGCAAAAGCGGTGGAAAGCGGCTACCAAGCGGCGTTGATGGTTCCCACCGCGATTCTGGCGGAGCAACATTTTTCCACCTTGCAAACCTTGCTGGCACCGGCCAATATTCGTCTGGCGCTGTTGACCGGGAATATGACTTCACGGCAGCGGCGGGAATTATTGCAGCAAATCGCCGATGGCGGCGTGGATCTGATCATCGGCACCCACGCGCTGATCCAGGCAGGAGTTGAGTTTCATCGCCTGGGATTTGTGGTAACGGATGAGCAGCATCGCTTCGGCGTCCGCCAACGGGCCGCACTGCAGGCAAAAGGATGCAGTCCCGACGTCTTGATTATGACGGCCACACCCATTCCGCGAACGATGGCGCTTACTCTTTACGGCGATTTGGACGTGTCGGTTATCCGTCAGCTGCCGCCGGCGCGAAAACCGGTTGCCACCTATACACGTTCCGAAAAAGAACGCTCACGCGTTTATGACTTTGTTGTCCGTCAACTGGAGGAAGGGCGGCAGGCTTATATCGTCTGTCCTCTGGTGGACGAATCCGAACAACTGTCGGCCCGTTCCGCCACCCAGCTGTTTGAAGAGCTTTCCGGCACACTTTTTGCCGCGTTTCGCTGCGAACTGATTCATGGACAACTAAAAGGGGAAGAAAAAGAGGCAGCCATGACCCGTTTTTCTTCCGGCCATACCCAATTGTTGATCGCGACTACCGTCATCGAAGTTGGCGTAAATGTACCTAACGCCAACATTATAGTCATCGAAAATGCGGATCGTTTCGGGCTGGCCCAGCTGCATCAGTTGCGAGGCCGGGTGGGAAGAGGGGTCCACCAATCCTACTGTATTTTATTGTCAAACAGCAGGCAGGCCACTACCCGCCAGCGCCTGCAGCTAATGACCAAAACCAGCGATGGATTCGTTCTGGCTGAAGAGGATTTATCTCTGCGCGGCCCGGGACATTTCTTCGGTGCACTTCAGCATGGATTACCCGAACTAAAAACGGCAGATTTACTGCAGGATATGCATTTACTGGAAATCGCCCGCCAAGCGGCGCGGGAAACCATCGAAACTTCCGCGCAGCTTCCTCAGGGAATGCCCGTCCGCTTGCAAAACCTTATTTCCGCTGAACTGACCCGCTGAAATTATTGTTATTGTCTCAGCAGGGATATTCCTTGCTATGGAGAAATATAATCAAGGAAATCGATAAGGAGGTGGCATCATGCCAATAGTTCAAATTGATATGGTGGAAGGACGCACACTGGAACAAAAACGCGCTCTGGTAAAAAAAGTAACTGAGGCTATCGTGGAAACTGCTCAATGCCCTCCCGAGGCCGTAACCATTGTAATCCGTGACGCTCCCAAAGCGCATATCGGCAAAGCCGGCGTCCTGATGTCAGACAAATAATGTCAACTCATCATCAGAAAGCATTACCATACGCAGTCCGCATGGAAATATCCGTTACAGCCCACTTGTTGGAAATACAAAAAAATGCTCCGCAGGAGCTGCAGCCGTTTTTCAGTTTGCTCCTGCAGGCACAGAGAGAATTGAACCAGCTGTTAACGCAGGCGCTGGCGGTAGACATTTCGCTGGCGCAGTATCCTGAACCGAATCTGACCGCCATAATCGCAGATGATAATGCCTGGAAAACAGCAGGGGAAACGCTACCACCTGCCGAACGTTTGTGTGACGCATTAGCCCGCGTCTGGTCAGTAGAGGCCCTGCTGGATAAAACTGCCCAATTCTACCGACAGTCCAGTCAAAATCATGCCCATCCGACCGAACGTCTGTTTTTTAGTTCACTGGCAGAAATCAAACAGTTGCTTCGTCGTCGGGCAAGTAGTTTAAATCAAAGCCTCGGAAACCAGGTATGGTCCGAAGTAGGATTTTCACCATTTATACTGGCCAGAGAATTCTAATTTTTAAGCCGGGTGCGGTCTTACCGCTCTCGGTTCTTTATTTTTTCGACATAAAACAAAAATTTATGTGCAAGAAACACTGTCGTTTTTAAGTGCTTTTTACCATTTTTTCATTGCTGCGCTATCCTTAACAACACGACACTTCCAGGATGAAGAATCAACATATCTTTATGCCACGTTACTGACAATTTCTTCTGAACGGACAAAAATTCACCTTGTAAACACAATCATCATTAATGTTATTGCTAAGTGAACGTCCGCTATTATCTGAATACTATTGCT
>DATMYQ010000207.1:0-9868 GCA_035560935.1 Patescibacteria group bacterium
AGCCGCCACTACTCACTAATTACCAGACGCTTATTCATATCGGTCTCCTTACTTATTATTTCCTGGATATTGTTGGTTTTTCTGAAACTGGTTCGTTTTTTATATTCAACAACTTTTTCTTGCAGGCGACTATGCCACCATAACCGCAATCCAGCGTAACGACGCAAAAAAACCATAAAAGTATCGCCTGCATTCCAGGCTTAACCTTCATGGTTGCTTTATATTGTATGAAACGGCTGTTCTGTTTAAAATCAGCCTATGAGAACCAAAAATTTCGAACTGGACTTTACAACAGCTTCAGCCGTCATCTCATTCCCATTTAGTATCACATAATCAGCATAGTTTTGTCAATATGATCTGTAAAGAATTTCACATTCACTGCAGATCATAAGCAGCCCGTTCACGCACTCCGGAACGCCTCCATAATCAAACTTTCCAATTGATGATCATAGCCTAATTCCAGCAACGCATCCAGCACATCCATATCGAATTGAGTCCCCCGTCCGGCACGCATGATTGCCAACGATACCGGGCAGGGTAACAAGTCTAATTTTTTTCATTGACACTCGCTGCCAAACTTAGTTTCATTACGCACACCTCTTTTTTCTTTTTCTGCCTTACCTTTAAATTCCATAGCCTTGGTAAAGGAAAAAGCCCTTTTGCTACCCACCCATTCACACGAATGAACAACAAAAGAACTTTGCCTGTACAATCAAGCAGTTATTTTGTGTTGCGTCGCTCTTGCACCGACTGTCTGAGCGTTATTGCAACCGGCAGCGCCCGACAAAGAAAGAAAATCCCAAATAAAAATGGTACGAAGCAAATGAGAATATACAATCCTCATAAAGCTTCACACCTTAATTCATTCAACAATCCAGTGTAGTCGTTTCCGAGATAATTTCCACAATCATCCTGTATCTTTTGCATTATATTTTATTATCAATATTCTGTCAATAAGTTGTCGTATTTTTCACAACTCCTTAACTAATTCGGCACCTCAGCCATCAAAAAGAATCACCGAATTCAACAACCTTCTGGCATAATCATTTTGCGCGAAAGCCAGGCGGGAACTTGGCAGTCGTTCCGCAATTTCACCTTGATACAGGAAAATCACCTGGTTGCAGAGATTGGTGATTGTTTGCAAGTCGTGGGCGATAAACAGATAGGTCATGTGCAGTTCTCCCTTGAGATTGCGCAATAAAGTCAGAATTTGCGCCTGCACCGATACATCCAGCGAACTAAGCGACTCATCCAGCACCATAAAGCGCGGTCGGGTGGAAATCGCCCGGGCCAAACATACGCGCTGCAATTGCCCACCGCTCAATTCATGCAGATAGCGGCCCAATAACGTTGTTGATAATTCGACTTTTGTTAAAAGCTCGCGTACGTCGATGGTAACGCTCCGGGATTTTCTGCCGCCCAACAGCGGTTCAGCAATGATTTCCTCCACCGTGAAACGGGGATTGGCCGAGGTGGTATAGTCTTGAAATACCACGCTCATTTCTCCGCCGTGGCTCTTTTTCCACTCGCTGACCGGTGCACCCTCGATACGTATTTCGCCGCTGTCGGGCCGCTCCAGGCCGAGAATCAGACGCCCCAGCGTACTTTTGCCGCTGCCGCTCTCACCGATCAGGCCAACGCACTCGCCCGTTTTTACGGCGAAGGAAATATCTTTTAATACTTCCTGACGTTTTTTCCCCAACAGGGAACCTGGTTTACTATAGCTTTTGCAAACGTTTTTTACGTCCAGCATTTATCCGCACCTCTTTTGCATGGCGTCGCGAAAAGATTGGGTCAATGAAATTCGGGTATCCACCAGGTAGCGGGTGTATTCATGCTGCGGGTTTTGAAAAACTGCCTGAGCAGCGCCGTATTCCACCCGTTCACCATTGCGCATTACCAGCACCTGATGAGCCAATGACTGGACAATACCCAAATCGTGAGAAATAAAAATCAAGGCTGTCCCGGTTAGTTCCCGCAAACGCTGGAATTCTTCCACGACTTCCCGTTGATTGATCGAATCCAGCGCCGTCGTTGGTTCATCGGCGATGATAATATCCGGCTTCAGCGCTATCGTCAGCGCAATCATGCATCGTTGCAGCATGCCGCCGGATAATTGATGCGGATATTTTTTACAGACCGCGATTGGTTCGCGAATACACATTTTTTCCAGAGCTTCCTCAACAGCCGTAGCCGCCGCTTTCTTATTGACTGCTGTATGTTCGCACAGCGTTTCAATCATTTGATCACCGATGGTGCAGAGGGGATCAAATGCCGTCATCGCATCCTGCAAGACCATGCCGATGCGCTGACCGCGAATTTGTCGCAAGGTTTCCCGGCTTACCGTCAACAAGTTTTTACCGTCAAAATCGATTTGTCCGGTGACTTTCAACCAGGGATGAGTCAGTCCCAGCAACGCCTTGCAAGTCATCGACTTGCCGCTGCCGCTCTCACCGACAATCCCCAGGCAAGTATTGGCGGCCAGATCAAAATTAATGTTCTTCACCACAATCTCATTATTGCGCACATCGCGAACGGTCAAATCTTTCACTTTGAGCAAAGTCATTTCGCCACCGCCTTTTGCTGATTATGTCTGGGGTCAAGCGCGTCGCGAATGCTATCGCCCAAAAAATTAAACGCGGCGACGACGGTCAGAATGGCCAGACCGGGCGCCAACATCTGGGTGGGATGCGTGGTCATGATATTCTTCGCCTCATTGAGCATCATACCCCATTCCGGTATGGGAGCCTGAACACCGAGCCCCAGGAAAGAAAGGGCGGAAATGTTCAGGATGACCCAACCGGTGTCCAAAGTCGCCAACACGATCACATCGCCGGCAACCCCGGGAAACAGATGGCGACGCATGATATAACCGGGATTGCGCCCGGATACGCGGGAAAAACGGATATAATTCCTGTTCATATGCTGAATGACCAGTGAACGGATCATCCGGGTGTACCACGCCCATTTCGCAGCAATATTCGCAATGACCACGTTGGTTAAACCCGGCCCCAGCATCCCGACGATGGCCAGTATCATGACTTCGCTGGGAAAGGACAGCAGTACGTCACACAGGCGCATAATGGCTTCATCCACCCAGCCGCGAAAAAAGCCGGCAATCAGACCTAGTAAGGTTCCGATAACCAGTGTCGCTCCCATGGTCACCAGCGCCAGGACAACGGTGGTATGAACACCATATAGCAACCGAGAAAATACGCAACGACCGAGCTGATCGGTTCCCAGCGGATATTCCCAGCTCATCGCGGCAAACTTTATTTTTAGGTTGGGCTCCACCGGGTTATGGGGCGCGATAACAGGCGCCAATGCTCCCAGCAATAGCACTCCGGCGATAATGACTAAACATATCAGCGCCATTTTATCAGTTGTTAAGCGTTTCCAGACCAGCATATTATTCCTCCTGTCGAATGCGCGGATCCAACGATGCGCTGAAAATATCCACCAGTAGATTGCAAAGAACAAAGAGCACGGCCATTAAGAGTACGTAAGCCTGGATAATGGGGAAGTCCCGGTTGAATATGGCCGTGACGCATAATCTGCCGATCCCCGGCCAGGCAAAAATGTTCTCAACAATCACCGTCCCGGCGATTAGCTTGGGAACGGACATGCCCAGCGCCGTCAGCGAGGACTGCAGCGAATTTTTAAAAACGTGTTTTATGATGGTGCTTTCCCGGAGTCCGCGCGCCCGGGCATACAGCACATAATTTTCCTGCTGATTCTGGATCATATTGTTACGAATCAAACGCACATAGGTTGAAATATAGGTGAGAGACAAAGTGACAGCCGGCAGAATAATTGAGCTTGCCCCGTCCATGCCGCTGGTGGGGAAGAGATTGAGTTGCACCGCAAACAGCCACATCAAAAGCAAGCCTGCCCAAAAGCTGGGAATGGCCGTACCAAAAAAGACAATACCCCGTGTAATTTTATCGCCAATACTGCCCTCATACACCGCACATAGTACACCGACAGAGATGCTTGCTACAATGGTCACAAACAAGGAAACGATAGCCAGTGCCAATGTAGCCGGCAGCGCTTTGCCCAGTTCAGCAATGACCGGTTGTTTGTTAACGTAACTCCGGCCAAACTCGCCCGTCAACGAGGCCGACAGCCAGTCGAGATAGCGGATGCCAAACGATTTATCCAGCCCCAACTCCACCCGCATGGCGGCAACAGCGTCGGGTGTGGGCGTAATTTCATTCACCCGCAGGGCCACCTCCGCCGGATCGCTGGGACTGATGCTAATCAATACGAAGGAAAAAAAAGATATGCCGATGAGTATCGGAATAATGCCCAGCAATCGCCGCAGAATATAATTTTTCATGATATTCTCCCTTAAACTGGTGATCGCCGGCGGGAATGGCAACCATTTGCCCCGCCGGAAATCCCGATCCATTAATCAATCATTTTCTTTCATTGGTATCTCTGTCTTTAAAAATACATTTTTTCAAAAGCGATTTCATATTGCGACGGGTTGAAAGTAACGCCTTTTAGTGCGGGAACATAGACGGCTTTCGTCCGGGAGTAGGAAATTGGCAGATAGACGCACTCGTCGTGGATATAAGTCAGAAGTTCGTTGTACATCAGTTGCCGTTTTGTTTTATCATGCTCAACCAGGATTTTACCCACGGTCGCATCCACCCACTCTTTCTTCTCTATACCGACCTGCGCCTGGTAATCACCATGAGCAGGAATGCGCCAGGAGGAAATGTAGGACTGAGGATCGTACGGCGTGCCCCAGGACAGGGAATATTGCAAATCAAAAATTCCGGAGCGCTGACGATCCAAAAAGGCTTGTTTTTCCTCACCCGCAATATTCAGTTTAACGCCCACCGCCTTTAGATCGCTTTGCATGTATTCGCTGATGGTTCGTTCCTGAGCATTGTTCGAGTTGAAATAAATGGTAATTTCACACACCTTGCCATCTTTATGGCGATAATTATCCGCTCCCATAACCCAGCCGGCAGCCGTAAGCAGTTGCCGGGTTTTTTCCGGATCGTAAGCGCGTGTTGTCAACGGAACGTTGCAGTAGGGAACCGTGGGGGACATTAACGTGTTAGCGACCGCTTCCGACCCGTTCAGGATGCCATCAGTGATGGCTTTTTTGTTCACCGCGTATTGAAGAGCCTCCCGCACTTTTTTATCGGAAGTAACCGGTTGGTGAGCATTCAGTAAGATTGCCCGCGAAGCCACTGGGTTGCTCATAATGGCCTTGTATTTTCCTTCTTTTTCCAACGCTTTAAACGAGTCCAAGTCGATCATATCACCATCGGCGCCGAACAGCAGATCCACTTCGCCTTTTTGCAGCGCCAGAATAATGGTCTGATGGTCGGGCATGACCTTCCATTTCACCGAATCCAACTTCGGTTTAGCGCCCCAATAGTTTTTGTTCGCCGTAAAGACGGCGTATTGATTAGCCTGGTGTTCGCTGAGTACCCAGGGGCCGGTACCGACGTAACCGTTCACCCCGTCTTTCGTCCCGCCGTTGACAAAGCATTTCGGCGAAATAAACCGGAAGGGACGGGTCAACGCCAGTTCTTCCAACGTCGGGTAGTAAGGCTGTTTTAGCACCAGCTTGTAAGTAAACTCGTTAATGACCTCGCCATGATCGATTTGGTTAACCATATCCAGCCAGGCATGGCGCATTTTATTGGCAATTATCGCTTCAATGTTGAGCTTCACGGCTTCTGCATTGAACGGGGTGCCATCGGTGAATTTTACGTCTTTTCGCAGATAAAAAGTATACTCTTTACCATCTGAAGAAACTTCCCATTTCTCGGCCAGGCAGGGTTCTACGCCTTTGTCGGTGTTAATGACCAGCGATTCAAACACCATGTTTTGAGCGGCCATTTCACCGCTGTAAAGATGGGGGTTAATGTTGCGAATATCTTTGGTACTGGCATAAGTCAACTGGGTCTTCGCCGGCTTGGCGGCGTCGGGTTTACCGCCGCAGCCGGCGAGCGCCAGGCACAACAGGGCAATACAAAGAATCGTCATTATTTTTCTTGCGTTCACGAATCAAGTCCTCCTTGGTTTTTTTATTTATCATAACGGCGAATACGAATTCAGCAAATACACTACCGCTTTCCGCGATGAGTAAACGCGCCGTATCGGCATCACCGGTATATAAAAAAACTCCCGGCCACAGCCGAGAGAACATGGAAACAATCAATCGTCTTTACCGATAAAAATCCCGGCGTTCTATACGCCGGGACGAAATAACGGTACAACTAATTAAGTGTACGTACATCTCCTCCCCATCGCTCGTGGGTCAAACGGTGATTATCAAACAGGCAGTTCTCCTGGCTCTGGATCAATGCGCCTCCAAACCTTCCCAAAGTTTTCACTTCAGTGGCATCTCTTGGATTTGCTCCCCATTACAGTGGCGGGACCGCGCCGGCATTACACCGGACTTCCCTATTAAGCCCCGTAGGGCACCTGTTTTGCATTATTTAATTGTCTGCAAACAAATATTCATTCACATGGGAAAGGATAGCATGGCAAAAAAAAATTGTCAAGGTAATAATCGCCTGCTCACCAAGTTGAAATCGCTTTTGCGCCGGAACAGTCTACAATCTATCCGAAATTTTGTGGCTTTTTCATTAATTTTTCACAACCAGTGCTATGCCAGCACTTAGCATAACAATAATCAAATACAGACCGGTTCCCGTCGCCGTGACGGCAAATCCGGTACGTACGCCGAAAACAGAAAGATTCGCTGGCAGCACCCGCGATAATCCGTCATACACATTGTGGAAAAACGACGTTAGCAGCAACACAAAAATAACGTCGTGCACCGGCAAGGCACCGTTACGCAACAAAGTCTCAGCCACGCCGATCGCGGCGAGTATGGTGGGAATACCGGCGATAACTACCAAAACTCCGGCGGCTGTGAGATGAAACCAGCGCAACATCGGGTCCAGTCCGGCAATCAGTTCCTTGGTAAAATCAGTATGCAGCAACAGCGCAAAAACAAAGGTAATAGGTACGAAAACCACTGCGATGTCATAAAACTGCCGGAATGCCTTTTTACCGGCAGTCAACCAGTCCGGCGGATCAGCCGTCACCGCCGGCTGGCTTAAAGTCGTCAAGCAGCGGCTGTCCTCGCCAGCAAATCCCGATAAGCGGTTCCAAAGAATTCCGGCAACAGTAACCAACGTACTCATGCCAATATTAATTGCAATAAAGGTCAAGCCCATCTTCCAGCCAAATCCGGCGATCAGCGGCGGGCTGAAATAGAATACGGTAAAGTAGATTCCGGTCGGCAATGAACCTGTTAAATAGGCAGACATTACTGTCCGCTTGCTCAGCATTCCGTTTTTTTCAAATTCCGCTAACATGGCATTGGCTGCGTAGCGGTTCAAAAGACAAAGGATAAAAAACGGCCCCAGCGCATCCGGTAATTTCCCTAATGATATCAAGGGACGCAACGCTTTACTGAAGAAATTGAAAAACCTCCCACTGCGCAACACTACGCCACAGTAGCATCCCAAAAACATCGCGGGCAGCGCAATTTTCCACATGGATAAAACATCGGTGAAAGCAAGGAGCAGGACATTCATTAACACACCCGCTACGCGCTGATTTCTTCGATCACTTCGCCGATCATTTGCTGCTCCATCGCCACGGGAAGGGCAATTCGTTTATCCATGTAAACCGTCGCCAACTGATCGCCGCCCTCACGCAAAATCTCAAAATCACGGCTCAGCCAGAAAGGAAAACCACCGGGTAAAAAGCGATGCGTGTGCAGGCAAAAGGTTGTAAAACCGATCGAGCGGTTATATTCCTCCAAAGCCGTGAATAATAGCTGGCCAATTCCCTGCCGCCGCAAAGAGCTATCCACATAACAGCGGGATACTTCCGCCGTGCTCCGGCAATCATAGCACCCCTTGATGCCGCCAATTCTGTCGTCATAACGGCAACTGGCGGCTGTCCCCACTACATTTCCCCGTTGGTCAACAGCCAGAAACATCACTGCGTCTTCACGTTTGATATAAGCATCTTCCAAATGCGACAAATCCCAGCGTTCTGTAACATTGGGAATATTGCTGTATATTTCCCGCAACGTTGGCAGGATAAACGCCAGCGTCGCATCGATATCCGCTTTTTCCATCCGCCGTATGCTTATCCTTTGATTGCTTCTCGTCATGATCAACCGCTCCTTGTCATTTCAATTTTGGTAATTATTTTTTCCCCAGACGAGCAGCGCATAACGCCACACCTTCTGTTACGCCGCCTCTTTATTTTTAGCCAAACACAAAAAAGCATAAAGCAACAAAGATTTCTCTTTATTGGCTTCATGCCGCTGGTTACACACGCTATTAAATGATCCTGTCAACTCAATGATTGCCGACGCTGTCATGTCAAACAAGCTTCTAACGTCAGGACCTTCTTGATCCTTTTGTTAGCATTTTATCATCAATTGCGTTTGTTGTAAACTATGTTTGTGTTTTTTTACACTTTCTGTTCGTTTCATCGTTCAGCCGCCAGTTCTAGCGGCACTGTTTCTCGACCTGAATGGCCGTATAGTGCACCGCATATCCGCCGGTGATCACTTGGACGGCTTTTTGCAGGACCGCATGACTACTTTTGCCGTTATCAATCAGTAAGTGGCAACACAAGGAATTCATTCCCGTCGTCAACGACCATACCCGCAAATCATGAACGTCAATCACCCCGTCAATACCAGCGAGAGTTGCCTTTACCTGCTGCATATCCACATTGGCTGGCGTGCCTTCCATCAAAATATGCACCGCTTGTTTTACCACACCCCAGGCGCCTTTAAAAATGACCACCGCAACAATGACGCTAATGATGGGATCGGCGATATACCAATTCCAGTAATACATCAGCAGACCGGCCACAATGGCGCCCACTGATCCCAACGCGTCGCCGATGATGTGGAGATAAGCGCTGCGCAGGTTGATATTGTCTTTGACATCTCCTTGCCGGATTAGCGCCCAGGCGCTGAGCAAATTAGCAACCAGGCCGATAGCGGCGATGATCATCATCGAGCCGCTGCTGACCGCCGGCGGCAACGCCAGCCGGTGTACCGCCTCCCAGATAATAAAGCCGGCAATCACAAACAACGTTACCCCGTTAAACAGCGCCGCCAGAATTTCCAGTCGATAAAAACCGAATGTTTTTTTATCCGTAGCCGGTTTTGCGGAAATCCAGAGCGCAAACAGACTGAACGCCAACGCGCTGACATCACTGAGCATATGGCCCGAATCGGAGAGTAACGCCAAGCTATTGGTAATCAAACCGCCCCAAAATTCCAAAAACATAATTCCCGCCGTAATCGTTAACGCAATACTTAATGCTTTTTTGTTATTGGTCGCTTTACAGTGACAATCACAATGTCCCATATTCATATACCTCTTTCTTTCTACAGCGCTTCAGCATTAATTTTTTTAAGAATTCGCAGCAGTTGTTCGTTTTCTTCCGTTGACAGTACCGAGCTGATTTGCTCAGTAAGATTAAAATGGTATTTGTGATGTTCAAAAAAGGCCTGTTGGCCGCGTTCGGTTAACGTGATCCTGTGTACCCGCCGATCCTCCTTGACCGGTTCCCGTACCGCGTACGCTTTCTTTTCCAACCGATCCACCGTGACCGTTGTGGTACCGGTTGTTACCCCCAATTTCTGCGCCAGATTCTTCATGTTCATCGGCCCGTGCTCACCCAGCACCTCAATCGCGTGAGCCTCGGAAACAGTTAAATCGCTAGAGCGAATGACCGAACTCTCCCAAGAAGAAAAGCCATTAAAAAAAGTAAATAGTTCATGCGTTAACGCCTCCAGAGATTCCAATACGCATCACCTTTCTTTGAATGCAAAATAGTAAGCATATAATAA
>DATMYQ010000208.1:0-11785 GCA_035560935.1 Patescibacteria group bacterium
ATTAAGTAGTGGTATTATAGTGGTATTGTAGAGCTGGCGCAGCGATGAAATTTATTGACTGTTTTTCGAAAAAAGAGAAAGCGAGGAATCGAAATGCTCAGGAAATATGTATTGTGTGTGGCACGACCGATGAGAGTGTTGATGATTGGAGTGGTGGTCGCCGGCTTATTGGCAGGTTGCGGCGGGAAGAAGAATGCTGGTCAGCAGGCGACTGTAGTGCCGGTGAAGGCGATGCAGGTTGTCCAGAAGGATACTCCGGTGGTGTATGAGTTTGTTGGTGAGATAGAAGCGAAAGATCAGGTTCAGATTCAGTCCAAAGTTTCGGGAATGGTAGTGGATAAAATGATCAGTGGTGGTGCCAGCGTCCAGCAAGGCCAGCCGTTATTCCAGATTGACCGGCGCACCTACGAAGGAGATGTTCTCAGCAAGCAAGGCGCACTGGCGCAGGCGCAGGCCGCTTTGACCAACGCTAAGCGGGACTTGCTGCGGGCGAGGGTGCTGTACGCCAAGGATGCGATTGCCCAGGCGCAATTGGACCAATATGTTATGGCGGAGGCAGAATCTCAGGCTCAGGTGGAAGCCGCAAGCGGTGCGCTCAGGATATCGGAGGCTAACCTGGCGGATACGTTGATCGTTTCACCGCTGGAAGGCCGTATCGATACCAAGGATGTCAGCATTGGCACTTATATTCAGATGGGAAATACCGTACTGACCACCGTGTCCGATCTTGACCCCGTCCGGGTGAAATTCAGTATCAGTGAGAATGATTACCTGGCGGTGGCCCGGACCGCCAGGAACAGAGGCGAAAAAGACGAAGAGACTCTGGTGACCTTGATTCTCGGTGATGGCAGTAAATATGGGATCACCGGCCATGTGGAGCAAGTTGACAGAGGGATATCGCAACAGACAGGAACATTAACGCTAAAAGCGATTTTTGCCAATCCGCAGTTTCTTTTAATGCCGGGTATGTTTGCCCGTACTCAGGTGGTTGGTGACGTTCGCAAAGGCGCGTTGCTGATTCCACAGCGGGCATTGCAGGAGATGCTGGGGAAAAATTTCGTCACCGTAGTGGCGGAAGGTGACAAAGCGGAACGGCGATCCGTGAAAACCGGGCCGAAAATCGGTAATATGATTATTATTGAGGAAGGTTTAAATTCCGGTGAACGGGTAGTAGTGGAAGGTTTCCAAAAGGCGCAGCCGGGAACCGCGTTGAAGGTGACAATGATGACAGAGGAAGAAATTGCGGCCAATAAAAATTAGGGGGTGATCGGGTGGCTCAGTTTTTTATAAACCGGCCGGTTTTCGCCATTGTTCTGTCAATTTTTATTACGTTGGGCGGCGTGATCGCCGGTCTGAATCTGCCGATTGCCCAGTATCCGGATATCACTAATCCACAGGTGCAGGTCAGCGCCAACTATGTGGGATCCAATTCGGAAGTTGTGGAGCAGTCGGTAGCTCAGTTGATCGAACAACAGGTCAATGGCGTGGAGAAAATGATTTCGATGGAGTCGACCAGTTCAGATAATGGTCAATATACGCTGACAGTGAAATTTGAACTGGGTGTAGACGGCGATATGGCTGCCGTCCAGGTGCAGAATCGGGTGGCTCAGGCCAACAGTCAGCTGCCGCAGGAAGTTATATCCAGTGGCGTGACCACGCAGAAAGTGTCCCCGGACACGATTATGTATGTAGCCTTGCGTTCACCACAGGGTACATACGACAGTACTTTCCTGAAGAATTACAGCAGTATTTATCTGGTGGATGATATCAAACGGATTAATGGCGTGGCGCAGGTGAATGAGTACGGTTCGGATTTTGCCATGCGTATCTGGCTGTTGCCGGATAAAATGGCTCAGTTGGGTATTTCCGTCACCGATGTGAGTAACGCGATTAAAACCCAAAACCTGCAGTCCCCGGCCGGCGCCATCGGCCAGCTGCCGTCGGCGGCCGGGCAGGAGTTTCAGTATACGGCCCAGGTTAAGGGGCGTTTGTCTGATCCGGCGGAATTTGGCGGGATTATTGTACGGGCCCAGCCCGATGGTTCCTTCGTTCGAATTCGGGATGTGGCCCGGGTGGAATTGGCCGCGAAGGATTATACTTTTGCCAGCGATTTGAATGCGAAGGATGCTACTCTGTTTGGTGTGCAGCTAACGCCGGAAGCCAACGCGCTGGACACGGTAAATAAGATACGGGAAGTTATCGAGACGGCAGCGAAGAAGTTTCCAGTGGATATGGAACAGGTCGTTGTTATTGACAATACTTTGTTTGTGCGGGAATCACTGAGAGAAGTAGTGCAAACCTTTGCGGAAGCACTGGCGCTGGTTTTGATCATTGTCTTTATTTTCCTGCAGAGCTGGAGGGCGACGCTGATTCCGATGTTGGCCATCCCGGTGTCGCTGGTCGGTACGTTTGGCTGTTTCGTTATCTTGGGCTTTTCCATCAATACACTGACCTTGTTTGCCATGGTACTGGCCATCGGCCTGGTGGTGGATGATGCGATTGTGGTCGTGGAAGCCGTGGAACATCATATGCGGTTTAACGGTATGAAGCCGAAAGAAGCCACGGTTCAGGCAATGAAGGACGTGTCGGGGCCGGTGGTGGCTATCGCCTTTGTATTGGCTTCGGTGTTTATTCCGGTCGCTTTTATGGGTGGAACGGTAGGGGTATTGTACAAGCAATTTGCATTGACGATTGCGGTGTCAATGGCCTTGTCGGCGTTTGTTGCCTTGACGCTGACGCCGTCGCTGTGTGTGCTGTTGCTGAAACCGCACGATCCGAATGCCCATAAAGGGGTGATCAGCCGCTTCTTTGAATGGTTCAATCTGGGTATTGAACGAATGACGGAAAAATATGGCAGCGGCGTTAAGTTTGCGTTGCGCCGAAGCAAACTGGCACTGGTGATGCTGCTGGTATTAGTGGCCTGTACCCTTGCTTTGGCCCGAGTGGTGCCCAGCACCTTTGTGCCGGACGAAGATTTAGGTTATTACATGGCAACGGTGACGTTGCCGGAAGCGTCCAATCTGAACCGGACCCGGGCGGCAGCTCAGGAAGTGTCGGCCATTATTGACAAGTTTCCCGTCGTGGAAAACACGATTGCCATTTCCGGATATGACGTCATGTCCGGTACGGTAAAGTCCAATTCAGCTGTAGTATTTACCGGCTTGAAGCCGTGGGCTGAGCGGCAGACACCGGCGCTGAAAGCAGCCGGAATGATCCGGCAGACCTATGGTGCGGTAGCGCCCATGACGAAAGGTACGGTGATGGTATTTAACCCGCCCACTTTATCGGGGGTTAGCGGCTATGGAGGCATTAGTCTGCGTTTACGCGATTTGAGCGGCGGTACTTTGGAAAATTTAGAACAGGTGACGCAAAACTTTCTGGCTGCAGCCCGCAAACGGCCGGAAATTGGCTTGATTTACACTACGTTTAATTCGTCCACTCCCGCCTATCGCTTTGACGTTGACCGGGAGAAAACGGAAAAAATGCAGGTGCCGGTCAGCGATGTGTTTAACGCATTGCAAGTGTTCCTTGGCGGTATGCAGGTTAATGACATGAATCTGTTCGGACGGACGTACAAAGTGACGATACAGGCGGATCCACAGTTCCGTTCCGATACGACATCACTGCGTTTCTTCCATTTGCGGACGACCAACGGCGACAGTATTCCACTGAGTACGCTGGTGAAACCGGTGGATATTAATGGACCGACGATGATCCAACGATTTAATGGCGTACGGGCTGTGAAAATTACCGGTAATCCGGCGGATGGTTACAGCACGGGCGAGGCGATCACGGCGCTGGAGGAAGTGATGGCTGAGACCTTGCCAGACACCTTCGGTTACGAATGGGCCGATCAGACCCGGGAGGAAAAAATGTCAGGACAGCGGGCGCCGATTGTGTTTGGCATGGCCATTCTGTTCGTTTTCCTCTGTCTGTCCGCATTGTATGAAAGCTGGAGTATTCCTTTCGCTGTGCTGTTGTCGGTGCCAACCGGGATTTTTGGCTGTTTTTTGTTTCAGCATTTACGAACGTTGGAAAACAGCGTATATATGCAAATTGGTTTGGTCATGCTGATCGGTCTGGCGGCAAAAAATGCCATACTGATTGTTGAGTTTGCTAAAGCCGGGACAGACAGAGGCCTTTCGCCGACAGAGGCAGCGGTGGAAGCTGCTAAATTGCGGTTGCGGCCCATTCTGATGACGTCGCTTGCCTTTATTCTCGGCTGTATTCCCTTGGCGATTGCCAGCGGTGCCGGTGCTGCGGCCCGGAACTCGATGGGAACGGCGGTGGTCGGCGGCATGCTGACAGCCACCCTGTTTGGCATATTTATTGTTCCGGTATTGTTTGTTGTTGTCGAGACATTGGCAGCGAAATTATCCCGGAAAGAAGAAAAACCGGTGGAAAAAACCGAAGAACATTAAACCGGTCAAAACAAAAGGAACCAGGACAATTTCGATGGGATTGTCCTGGTTCCTTGTTTGGCCTTCACGCCCGGAACAAGAGGCTGGTAAAAAAGCTGGCAAAAGAGGTTGCGGATCGGAATTCAGCTTGACTTGGATGGATAAATATGATTTAATCAATAATGACAGAATTTTGAAAATAGGGTAGCGGAGCTAAATGGTCCCGGCGCCAGAGATGACGAAACCAGAGGGTGGGTTACCGGCAGAACGAGCGCGGATGCTGAGCAGGAGCAGGCAGGCGTAAGCTTGCTTTTTCCCATTTAGTGGCGGGTGTTGGATGAACTGCAAAATCCGAGGAATAGTGAGGAGATATTTGTGGCGTTATACGTCTCTCCCGAACATTCTTTACAGGACAGAAAGGGTCAGGGGATTGAAAATCTGATCAGGAAAGCAGACAATATTCTATACCGGGAACGATTATTAGGTAGTTGGAGTCGCTGTGACAATGTGGTTGAAACTATCCGTGACGCATTAGAAACTAAAGATTTTATGACGATGGAACGCAGTGACATGCTGAAAGCGCAAGCGGTCAGCTTAGCGGTCGCTGCGGCTCGGACTGATTTGGATTTTACTGCGTTGGAGCTATTGGTGGAATTTCATGATGTGGGAAATATCGGAGTCGATGATGCGGCGTTGTTCAAGCTGGGAATGCTGGATGACCGGGAAATGGCGACGGTAAGGAAACATGCAGAAATAGGCTGGCGGATTGCCCGTTCCATTCCCGATCTGCTGGGTGTGTCAGATTTGATTTTAAAGCATCATGAATGGTGGGATGGCAGTGGGTATCCGTTGGGGCTGGCCGGCGCCGACATTCCTCTGGCATGCCGGATTTGGGCAGTGATTGATGCGTATGATGTGATGACTGAAGGTCGCCCGTATCGTGCCGCAATTGGCGCAAAAACAGCGCTGCGGGAGTTGCAGCGCCAGGCGGGAGTCCAATTTGAACCGGAGCTGGTAGAGGCATTTTCGGTGATGATGGCCGAAAAAAACGCTTTAACAACGCCTTTATTGCCGGTATGATAGTTGGCAGATTACTTCTTACTGGTAATATGGATCTACTTTCGACATTGTTTGGATCATAAACGTGTGTCCATGTGTTCGTGTGCAAATTGGGGTTGCTTACACCCCTGTTTTAAGGACCACTGGCTTCTAAGACGTCGTCACAGTGAATATAAACTGATGAGGCGTCTTTTTTGTTTGAATTCGGCGGTTGAATAAAATTTTTGCTAAGTGCAAAGAAGATTTTGTAAAAAACAGACAGCTGGTAGATTGTTCCTCAAATTGTATATGAATGATTTGCCTGAGTAAAGACAATTTCTTGACAATTCTTAAAAAGTATTTAAATGTTCGTTTTGGTGTGATACAATCGAATTAACGCTATGAAGGTGGTAAAATAATATGCTGGCAGTAAAACGGCTGGAAGAAATTATGGGAATACTGAGCCGGGAAGGGGCCGTTGATGCGACTTCCCTCAGTCTTCAGTTTAATGTCACAACTAAGACGGTTCGCAAAGATTTGGATAAATTAGAAATTTTGGGAATGATTGAGCGGGTGCATGGTGGAGCGGTGCTGAAACAAGATGGCAGCAATGTGTTGCCAGTGGAAGATCGCAAAAAAAAGCATTTGCACGAGAAAATACTCATTGCCCAACAGGCGTTGCAATGCATTGACGATGGCGACACCATCATTCTTGATGGAGGCAGTACTACGATTCAATTGGCAAAATTATTAGGGGACCGGCGGTTGACGGTGATTACGAATGATTTGCACATTGCGCTGGAACTGATGTACCGGGAAAATATTGAACTCTTTCTTACCGGAGGCAAATTACGCCGGCAAAATGCGTTTACGCTACAAGGACGTGACGCGGAACGGGTGCTGGAAAAGTACCAGGTAAAAAAACTGTTTTTGGGTACGACAGCCATTGACTTTGCTGCCGGGCTTACCGTATTGTCGGCGGAGGAGGCAGATATGAAGAAAGCGATGATCCGGGCCGCCCGGGAGGTAATTTGCCTGGCGGATCATACAAAATTCCATCAAGTGGCATTTGTTTCATTTTGTCCAGTGGAAAAAGTACAGCGGTTGATTACTGATGGCGGAATCAGTGAGGAAGACCGGCTATATTTGCAGGAACGAGGGGTGCGGGTCGATATTGCCGGTGTTTGCCTGTGAGGTAAGCAATACAAAATATAAAAATGATGGGGAATAATGAAAGGAGTTTTTGTAATGGAAACACGTTATGGAGGACATCCGGAGGATGTAAAACGGTACACCACCGAACAGCTGCGCCGGGAGTTTTTGATTGAAAAAGTGATGATTCCCGGGAAAATCAGCCTGGTTTACAGCCATATTGACCGTATCATCGCTGGTGGTGCTTGTCCGGTGCAACCGCTCAATCTGGAAGCCGGCAAAGAGATCGGCGCAGAATTTTTCCTGCAGCGCCGGGAAATGGGCGTGATTAATGTCGGCTGCCGCGGTACGGTGACGGTGGACGGTACGGTGCATATCCTGGAAAAATCCGATGGCCTGTATATTGGCATGGGGGCCCGGGAAGTGATGTTCGCCAGTGAAGATGCTGCTCAACCTGCCAAGTTTTATATTAACAGTACCCCGGCGCATCAGCGCTATCCGGATCGAAAAATTGAGATTACCGCTATCGAGCCGGTGGCGTTGGGGTCGATTTCACAGTCCAATGAGCGGAAAATTTTCAAATATATTCATCCGCAGGGAGTGCAAAGTTGTCAGCTGGTGATGGGAATGACGGTCCTGGCTCCAGGTAATATGTGGAACAGTATGCCTTGCCATACCCATGAACGGCGGATGGAAGTATATTTTTATTTTGATATGGACGAAAATGCACGGCTGTTTCATTTTATGGGGCAACCGGAAGAAACCCGCCATATTGTCATGAGTAATGAGCAGGCGGTGATTTCGCCCAGCTGGTCCATCCATTCCGGTGTCGGCACCAGTCGGTACACGTTTATCTGGGGAATGGCCGGTGAGAATCAAATCTTTGATGATATGGACCATGTGGCACCAAGCAATTTGAAATGAGGAAAGAGGGAATAAGCGTGATTGTGCAGGAACGGGATGTACTGGTTTTGCAGTTGAACGACAAATGTACCCGACGGGTGCTGAACTATGGTCCGGAGTTGATGTTGGTGGAGTTTTGCTTCCAAAAAGGCGGCGTAGGTGAACCGCATGCTCATGAAAATCATGAACAAGTCGGCTATATTGTCAATGGCAGTTTTGAACTGCAGGTAGGTGACGAGAAAAGGACGGTCACAAAAGGTGATAGCTATTATGCCGGTAAAAATGTTTTGCATGGCGTGGTAGCACTAGAAGATCACTCGGTAATTATCGACGCTTTCACACCGGCGCGCCAGGATTTTCTCTTAAGAAGGGAATGAATTTCCTGATAGTTATAATTGACAATGTCATTGGGTGTTTGTTATAATTGCGTATAAATGTAAATTGCAATTATCGATGACCAGGAAGAGTACTCATCGCAAGAGGGCTACAGCGAGCCAATGGTAGTGGGAGTTTGGCGCTGCTCGGTATGAGGAATGGGCCTGGGAGATACAGTCCGATCCGCTGCAGGCGGGGTAGGCGCTGTCGGGTTTCTTCCACCGTTATCAGGAAGCGGATATCGGATGTCTTGTGGGCGTCCCGTATTTTGACTGAGCAGGACTGCCTTTTGGCAGCCAAGCAGGGTGGCACCGCGGGTTAACCCCTCGTCCCTACGTAATAGGGATGAGGGGGTTTGTTTATTTTCAGGGGGGCAGAGTAAGGAGGAGATCTTATGCCGGCTATTACATTTCAGGATTTTTCGTATCAATATCCCAGCGGACAGGCTGCGTTAGAAAACATTGAACTGCAAATACCCGAAGGATCGTTTACGGTGGTGGCCGGTCCCAGCGGTGCAGGAAAAACAACGTTATGCTTGGCCATTGCCGGTGTGGTTCCTCATTATCATGGCGGCCGTGTAGCCGGTAGAGTGACGGTGGCCGGTTTGGATACCCGAATTGCCGGCCTTGCTCAGATGGCCGAACGGGTGGGAACCGTGATGGAAGACTATGAAAGTCAGCTGGTTTGCCTGACGGTGGAGGAAGATGTGGCCTTTGGACTGGAGAACCGGGGTATGGCCAGTAAGGATATTATGATCCGGGTAAAAGAAGTGCTGCAATTAACAGGTCTGGAAGGTCGGGGGAAACTGGAAGTATCGGCGCTATCCGGCGGGCAGAAACAACGCCTGGCCATTGCCGGAGTACTGGCGGTGCAACCAGCGGTGCTGGTGCTGGATGAAGCGACTTCAGCGCTGGATCCGGAAGGGGCCGCCGATATTTATCGGTTATTGTACCAATTAAACCGGCAACAAGGCATGACTGTCGTCGTGGTGGAACACGATCTGGCCAAAGTACTGCCGTATGCGGACCAATTCCTGTTATTGCAGGACGGAAAATTGGCGGAAGCGGGTAAACCGGCAATGGTGTTGACCCAGATGCGACAGCATCGGGTATTTACAGAAGCTTTGCCACCGTTGTGGCGGCTGAAGCTGGGATTGGAAGAATCGGGTTGCGGGCCGTTGGGCGACTGGCGGGATGAGTCCGACGCCGTGGCGGAATTAACCGGGCGGATCACCGGCAGAGAGATGGGAGTGAAAGAAAGTGCTTGATTTACAGCGGATTTGCTTTGGCTATTCAAACAACATCATGCTGCTGAAGGAATTAAATCTGCATATTTCTGCCGGTGAATTTATCGTGGTGGCCGGACGCAACGGCAGCGGTAAAACAACGCTTACCAAGCTGATGATGGGATTGCTGAAACCGACGACCGGACATGTGTTGTTTGAGGGTGAAGATGTGACCGGCCAGGGGGCTGACCGGATGGCCCGACATGTGGGGTACGTGTTTCAAAATCCAGACCGCCAAATGTTCCGGGATACGGTAGGTCAGGAAGTGGCGTACGGGCCGGAACAACTTGGTTTTGAAACCGCGGCAACAGCAGCGGCGGTGGAGGAAGCGCTGCGGCTGACGGACTTGACCGATTTGGCCGGGGTGTATCCCCGGACTTTGTCCAAAGGCAGAAAGCAGCGAGTGGCCATTGCGTCGGCATTGGCAATGAAACCACGACTGTTGATTCTGGACGAACCGACCAGCGGTCAAGATGCCGGCCAACGGGAACAACTGCTGTCGGTGATGACCCGCCTCAATCGCCAGGGAATGACGATCATGCTGGTGACCCACGATATGGAAATTCTGACGCGGTATGCTTCGCGAGTGTTGGTGGTTGGTGATGCTGGTTTGGCGTTTGACGGTATGGTAGAGACCCTGTTTAACGGTGATTATCCGCTGGCGCAGTGGGGACTGAGTGAACCTGCCATTGTTAAAATATCTCGAGGCTTGTCCGCTTTGGGGGTAGCGACTGTGTTCGCGGCGGAAGAACTTCAAAAAAACATACAGCCGTTGCTGCGAAAGGGGGATGGACATGAACCGCATAGCACCGCTCACTAAACTGATGGCCACGCTGGCACTTTCCCTGTGGGCGCTCTTGCTTGCTTCGCTGACGGGATTGGGCATATTGCTATTGGTGCAATTATTATTACTGCTGGTTACCGGTACTTTAAAAAAAACATCGACAGCTCTGAGAGGCTTGTCACTGGTGGCATTATCGCTGGTGGGTCTGCAATATTTACTGGGTTCCACTCTGGAAGAATCGATCAATAGCGGCTTGCGAATGCTGGATATGGCCACGGCGTTTATCTGGCTGTTGGCGACGGCCAGACCTCAGGATCTGTCTAGCGCACTGGTCCAACAATGCAGGGTGGCTCCGGAATACGCGTTCATGTTTACCACCGCATTACGGTTTATTCCGGATTTTTTTGCGGAAAGCCAGGCAGTACAGGAGGCACAGGCTTGCCGCGGGTATTCTACCCGGGGTAACCGGCTAAAAGCCCTGCTGGCGTATCTGGCAGTGGTGAAACCGCTGGTGCTGAAGGCGGTGAACCGTTCGGAAACCATGGCTATGAGCATGGAAATGCGCGGCTTTGGCGGCAACGGACCCCGCAGTTTTTCTACCAGTGTGGCATTGGTGAACCGTGACTATGCGGTACTCGCCGCCTTGACCAGTGTAACCGTGGGACTGGTGTTGCTGAAGTTGAAATTTTTCTGAGCATGAAAACAGGGGCAGGAACTTTTAAAAGAACAGGAGGAAACAATAATGAGTAATATGGACCATAAGGAAGTCACCGTCATTGAAGGCAAGGGGGGTAAATTTCGCTGGGCGGCGATTTCCGCCATGCTGTTGGCCATCGGTGCTATTTTGCGATTGGTGAGTCCCAGTATTGCAGGAATTTCGCCGAACTGGATCATTGCTATGTACTGTTTGGCGATTATTTTGACCAAGCCTTCCCTGGGGAGGGCGGCCGGTATCGGTTTAGTGGCCGGAGCTGTTTGTCTGGCGACTTCCAAATCAATTTTCCCCTATGGAAACCTGATCAGCGAAACGGTGGGGGCGGTTGTTTGTGCGATCCTCGTCAACGCAGGCTTTAATGTGCGTCTGGGGTCGTTGAATCTCAAACCGGCGCTGTGCACGATGGTCGGAACTTTATGCAGTGGTTTCACTTTTGTTACTATTGCGAAACTGGCCCTTTCTCTGCCGGATAAAGTGTACTTCTACGGTATGCTGCCGGTGGTGCTGACAGTAACGGTCATTAATACTGTGGTTGCCCAACTCTTATATTTCCCCGCCCAACGCATTTTTGGGGGGGAAACTTCACAATCGGTTACTCGCCAAAAAGTTCAATGATTTTTTGAAATACCAGTAAAGGGTTGGAATCTATAGGATGTTGAACGATTATATTTCATCTCAACAAATAAAAAAAGAGAAAGCGCAGTTTATCTCTGCGGTTTCTCTTTTCCGTATACAGGATAAAACCAATAAACAACAACCGACCCGCAGGATTGCCACCCTGCGGGTCGGCGCACGATTTCCCCTGGCCAACCGCCTGCTTCGGTCCGGGTCCCATCGGCTGTGTTCCGATAGGTTCACCGCCATTCCGCCCGAGGGAGTCTTTAGCTTCCTCTTCTTTCGGTTGGGGATGCTGCCGGAGCTAAGTGAAGCTCGCTGCGTTATCCGTCTGCCAGCATCCGCGTCATTCGTCGCCGGGGTGCAGAAACCGGATAACGGAAAGAGAGGGACTATCCGTTCATTCCCTCTGGGAACTGCCTGATACCGCCACTCGATATCGTACGAACAGCCCCGCTTTTCTGATTTCAATATACCATGAGCGGAATAAAAACACAATCGAAAATGATGAAATATTC
>DATMYQ010000209.1:0-7878 GCA_035560935.1 Patescibacteria group bacterium
CAACCGGATCCCGTTTTTTTTGCGGACAAAATTTGCATCAAGAAAACAAAGAAAAAGACGGTTGGGAATAGTCTGAAAAGCAGGTTTTTTGCATATGTTCGTGAATACGAATCGGTAGGGAAGAAAATGGCTGACTGTTCACAGTGGTGGAGATAAAATAATGGGACCTCAATGGAGAAGGGATTGGAAAAGAAAAGAACCAGTGACCGGAAGGAAGAGGCGATCGCGTTGCACGAAGAAACGAAAAAAGGGGGAGGCCATGATGGAAAACTGGTTTGCGAATCTGAAAATGGCGCATAAACAGGGAGTACTGATTTTAATTGCTGCCTTGGCGCTTTGTGCAGTGGGCTTTATGGGTTATTTCTACCTGCGGCAGGCCAATGAGGCGATGGATCTGCTGTATGACGAGCGTCTGATTCCGGTTAAAATGCTGACCGAAAATAGATCTTATGCGCGCGGGATCAACGGCGCAATATTGGAACTCATGCTGACCACTGATGATAAGCGCAATAAGGAATTAAAAGATTATATTGACGATCGGACAAAAATGGCGACCAATAATCTGACGCAAGTAGGAAAAATGAAACTGGATACCAACGCAGCGCAGCAGTTGGCTAACACACTGACGCTGCAGCTCCAGTACCGGGAAGCGCGAACGCAGGTGATTGAACTGGCGATGCAGAATAAAAATGCGGAGGCATATGTTCTTTACACGGCTCAGGTGGCGGAACTGGCCAATCAGTATACCGATGCTTTGCGGGATTTGGGTAATTATTTTGCGAAGTTGTCCGAACAGGCCAATCAGGAAAATGCTGTACTGTTTGACCGGGCGATAAAATTTACACTGGCCATTATTGTCGGCGCAGTCTGCGTGATTATACTGACCGGCTGGCTGATCACGAGGGCCATTACCCGCCCGCTGCGGCAGTCGGTGCATACCTGCAAAACGTTGGCGGCCGGTGATTTCCGCGACAACGGTCAGCAAATGGATCGGCGGGACGAGGTGGGGCAAATGGTGGTTGCTCTGGATACGGTAAGAGGCAATTTGCAGTTGTTGTTGCAGAAAATTGTGGAGTCGGCGGAGCAAGTGGCCGCCTCCAGTGAAGAACTGACGGCCAGCGCCGAACAGTCTTCGCAGGCGACACAGCAAATTGCTACGGCGATCACTGAGGTGGCTGAAGGAGCCGGTAAACAGCTGGCGGCGTCCGACGATGCGGCGCGTGCTGTGCGGAATATGTCAGACAGCCTGGAAATGGTGGCCGAGAACTCGAACCAGGTAGCCGCTCATTCGGCACAGGCCGCCGATAAAGCGCAGGTTGGCGGCCAGGCGGTGGCGAAAGCCGTCAGCCAGATTGGCCAAATTGAACATACGGTGAATCGCTCCGCCGAAGTGGTGATCAAACTGGGCGAACGGTCCAAAGAAATCGGCCAGATCGTGGACACCATATCCGGTATCGCCGGACAAACCAATCTGCTGGCGCTTAATGCTGCCATCGAAGCGGCGCGTGCCGGTGAACAGGGGCGGGGGTTTGCCGTGGTGGCCGAGGAAGTGCGCAAATTGGCAGAGCAGTCTCAGGAAGCGGCCAAAAAAATTGCCCAGCTCATTGAAGAAATCCAGCGTGACACCGATCAGGCGGTTACCGCCATGAGTAATGGAACGCGGGAAGTGAAAATCGGTGCGGAAGTGGTCAACGCCGCCGGGCTGGCTTTCGGCGAAATTGCGCAACTGGTGCTGCAGGTGTCGGGTCAGGTTCAGGAAAGTACCGCAGCCTTTAAGGAATTGTCGGGGAACAGTCAGAAAATCGTCGGTTCGGTTCAAAGCATCGAAAGACTCAGCAAAAACACAGCGGGCGAATCACAGAGCGTGTCGGCAGCCGCGCAGGAACAACTGGCTTCGATAGAGGAAATTGCCAGCGCCAGTGAAGCATTGGCGAAGCTATCACAGGAACTCCAAACCGAGGTGGCGAAATTCCGGATCTGAGTTTGTCGCTTTTGACGGTGAAATATTACAGGGACGTGCCCGTTTGGGCACGTCCCTGCTATCGTGGCGGTTTGCTTAAACCCCTATATTCAACACACTGTCTTTGCCCGGTGGCGAAGATTTTAGCTGCTTGTTCAACACGGCTTTGAATGTTTTCTTTGGGGGAGTATATTCATCAGAATGCTTTTGATCATCGCGGTCAAGAAGATCAATGCGTCGGATGCGTCGGACAGGATTAACGCCTGGAACTCCGGTAACTTTGAACATGGTCACTGCAGGAACGCCGGTGATGTTGAACATGGTCACCGCCCTCCTTCCGCTGGCGAAACTCTTTACTTCTAACTATATTATACCACGTTTTCGCATCATTGAAAAAAGGTTTGAATTCTCCAAGAGAATCTAAAGAAAAGGGTAATGGCAGGGATTTGGATGATCGCTGCCGAAAAGGTAACCAGTCAGGAAATGAATTCACCGGGGAAGGGAGGGTGTTCTATGGATGAAATAGAAAAAATCACTCTGAGAGATGAGGTTTTCATCGATTTGGCCCGGGCGGCCATGGTACGGGTGAACAATTTGGCGGAAAAACTTTCGGCAACGGGCGTGACCGGATTCCTGCGGGTAGTACTGGGGCGCAACACCCCGGAAATCACCGTACAACAGCAGGCGGGCGATGAAGAAACGGAAACACCGGGACGGGTGACTTATGGTTTGAAAATTGCCGTATATTATGGTTCCAGCATTCCGGAGACCGTACGGCATTTGCGGCAAGCCATCACTGAAGAAGTGGAAAGCATTACCGGTTATCAGGTGGAGCGGATCGATGTTTTGGTGGAGCGGTGGGCGCACTATAACAGCGAAGTGACGGAAGAAACATCTGTGGAACCATGATGTGAGGGAAGTCCCCAGAACGCTTTGTGCGATATTGGATGTGCATTTTCGGCTGCGAAAAAAACTGCCTGATACTTTATTGACAAATCCCTGAAAGGTTTGGTATACTATTCAATGTGCCGGACACGGAGGGGTGTCCGAGTGGTTTATGGAGCTGGTCTTGAAAACCAGTGATCCCGCAAGGGACCGTGGGTTCGAATCCCACCCCCTCCGCCATCTATTTCGCGCTACGGCGATGGCGAGCAAGAACAAAAGAATAGTTTGTTTGTTTTTCAATCGCGGAGTGGTACTCAAGTGGCTGAAGAGGACGGTTTGCTAAATCGTTAGGGGATGCAAGTCCCGCCAGGGTTCAAATCCCTGCCACTCCGCCAATTACAAAAGTTAGAGGACTTTGGATAATTATCCAAAGTCCTTTTAGTGTTATCTGTGAGGTGTTATAAGGTCAATTTCAACTAATAATATCCTGCGAGCCGGAAAATGTTTTTAAAAAGTTGTATTGCAGATATTGAAAGCTACTATACCGGGGAAATAGCGTATGGTTAAGTTTGTTTTGAGGTCAGGAGCTTCAAAAAACTGTTCAGCAAAAGAGCCAGCAGATAGGATAACAGTACCGAACAACCGGCAACCGCAATAAACTTGATCAGAGAGGCAATCAGGAATGGTTGTACCAGATAAGCCAATGGTAATACAATTAATTGATGGATGAAATAAATTTGATACGAGTTATTACACCACTGGGTAATAACTGGGGATGCGGGACGATTAAAAAAGCGTTGAAAGGCGCTCATAAGGAAAAAAAACATCGACAGGCAAAAAAATGAATGAAGTAAGGCGTAGATTGCTTTGGTGGCCGGTGTTGAAAAAACGGGAATGGAAACGCGGTAAGCGAGGAATGCCATTAGTGTTACTACAGCAGCGCTCAGCCAGAATTGGAAATGAGGAATGTACCCACCGGCACTGTAAAACCAGCGGCAACGCCAGGCAAAGCAGCCGCAGGCGAAATATGCGGCATACTCCAGTAAGCGGGAAGGTTGAAAAGCAACAATATACAGGTTGTTTATCCAGGCATCCCTTGAAGTAACCATCATGGCGCCAAAGATGGTTATAGCGCAAAATACGCATAAAGAGAAAAATAAAAACAATGAAGGCCGCACCGGTTCCGAGTGGGGTTGCAATAAGGATGGCCTGCAATAACAAAGTATCGTCAGAAAAAGATAAAACCATGCCAAAAGACCTAGGAACCAAAAATGAGACTGATCAAATATTTGCGGTTGGAAAAACATGTTCGGCCAGAATTGAAAAAAAGGCGGCGCGGGGGGACGACTAAAGAAAGTCATATACCTAAACAGGGGAGCCAGCAATAAAACACCGCCTATCCATGGTAGGACAATGCGCAGCAATTTACTTTTCCAAAAATGGGATACACTATGACGGTTTAGGGAAAGCAGTCCAAAATAACCGGCGACAAAAAACATGACCGGCATCATAAAAATATCGTTTGCGCAGACGAACCAGTCAAAGATTGAATTTCGCTGTGTGTCAGCAACGTACCACCATTTGGATGCCAAAATCCCATAACCGATAGCAACGTGGTGGAGGATGACCCAGAAAATGACAGCGCCACGCAAATGATCCAAAAAATAAAAACGTTCACTTTTTGGAATGGCCTTTAGGGGAACTGATTCAGACAATGAGTCACTCAAAGAAAAAACCTCCTTAAAGTCGTAGTTTTTAGGTTTAATATTGAATACATCAATTATTCGGTGAGCGATCCCTTAGTGGTTTTTTCCTGGGAGAAAACAGCCTGTAAGGCTCTGCTGAACAGCAGGATTCCCTCTAAAGACGATTGGCGTTTCTCTTCGGGGATGGCCTCGATGATCGCCTCGAAATAACGATGCGAAGTTTGCTGAATTTCTTGATATGTTTTTTCCCCGGATTCGGTCAATTGGATTTCCACGTAGCGGCGGTCACGGGGATTGGAAGCTCGTTGCAGATAGCCTTTGTTGACTAAGTCATCTACGGTTCGGCTGATGGCACTTTTACTGACATTGAGTCGGCTGGAAAGCTCGTTTACGGAGATATTCTGTTTTTGCGCCGTTTCCCAAATTACATGGCATTGCGCGTAAGTACAGTCATAGCAAAAGGCTTTTTTACCTTCAATGATTCCCAGACTTCGCATGAAAATTTTGAATGTGTTCCTTATAACAGTAATATTATCGGATTCTTGCAGCAAATAGTTCACCTAACTTTCTACAAACTTTCCACAGACTTATGTTGAGAAAATTGCTAATCGTTGACGATGTTGACAGTTGATGCTACAATTCAATTATACATAGAAAATTGTACTGTGTAAATAAGGGCCTAAAAGAGAAGAGTTTCAAGGTTTCATGCTACTGCAGGGCAAAAACAGGCGTAAGGCGGTTGGTGATGGCAATTTATCTTGATAACGCGGCAACTTCATATCCCAAACCGGATGCGGTAGCGGACAGTGTATATCGTTTCATGAAAGAAGTGGGTTCTAGCGCGGGCCGGGGTTCCTACGCCAAAGCGCGGGAAGCCGGGAGAATAGTCGCTGACGCCCGCGTCTTGCTTTGTCGTTTATTTAATCATACCAACCCGGAACAGGTGGTTTTCACTGCCAATGTAACGGAGGCCATTAATTTGGCGATACGGGGGATCGTTACCAAGGGGGGACATGTGATCACCAGCGGCGTCGAACACAACGCGGTCTGGCGATGTCTGAAAATGTTGGAGCGTGACCGGGGGATCCAAATTTCTGTTGCGCCCTGCGATTGTACGGGCCGGACGGATGCCGCTGCGATCGAGGCATTGATTCAGCCGCAAACAGAGCTTATGGTGTTTACGCACGCATCCAATGTGCTCGGTACGCTTCAGCCGATTCGCCGGATCGGGGCCATCACCCGGGAAAAGGGTATTCCACTGCTGGTAGACAGTGCCCAAACGGCAGGTTGCTATCCTATTGATATGCAAATGGATGGTATTGACCTCTTGGCCTTTACCGGTCATAAAAGCCTGTTGGGACCGATGGGAACCGGCGGTTTGGTGGTGAATAGCCCGGTGGTGATTCGACCGCAAAAAGCAGGGGGAACAGGCCGTGACTCGGTGAATCCTTATCAGCCCGACTACTATCCGGACCGGTTGGAAGCAGGTACGCTCAATGTCAGCGGCATTGCCGGTCTGGGAACGGCCGTTGGATTTATTCTGGCGGAAGGCGTGGAGGTTATTCGCAAGCATGAAGTTGGATTAACCGCTTATGCGCTGGAAAAACTACAGGGATTGGATCGCCTCACGGTGTATGGAACGGGAGCGGCGGAAAAGACGGTAGGCGTTGTTTCGTTCAATATATTGGGGATTGCGGCGGCTGAAGTAGCATACGTGCTGGATGAGGTTTATGGAATCATGGTCAGAGCGGGACTGCATTGTGCGCCGGCGGCACACCGCTTGATCGGTACGGAAGGGGAAGGAACGGTCAGAATTGGGTTGGGGTATTTCAATCAGCGCGAAGATATTGATCAACTCATAGCGGCTTTAAGCGTAATATGTGATAAGGGGAGATGAAGGTGGGAAAAGTGTTTGCGGTCTTTGATGAAGAAGAACAGCTGCTCCTGAAACGGATCTATTTTGATGAAGATCCGCAGGACGCCTTGCAGTTTGTGTTGGAACACATTATTCCCAAAGTGGGCAAAGAGATATCCTGTATCTCGGCCACGTTGTCCGGTAAAAAAGATGGGTGGGGGTATTAATCATGAAGGATCAATGTGCGGAATGCGGTATTGCGGCGGAAAGGGAAGATGGCAGTCGCTGGTGTGAAAAATATCAAATAGCAGTCTGCGCACCCGGTAAGAAAAATCCGCTGGATTGCTATTACTTTGCCGAAATCGAAGATGACGGGGACCAACCGCTTAGCTCCAGGCAGTATTTGGCGCTTAAAGAAAATGAACTGGCGTCACGGCGGATGCGGGGGCCGGTATAACGCATAGTAAACGGGTGTGCGGACAATTATGAGTCGAAATTTTAAGAAGCGGAATGAATTGCCAAAAAAGCGCCTGATATGGGATAATCTCCATAACAGGCGCTTTCTTGCTTGACTTGAACAGATTCTCTGACTATAGTTATAGGTGGATTTTTATCGTCCATCCATAGTTTGCGTGTCAGGGAGAACATGTTGTTTATATAATGCGAGCGAGGTGACAGGATGGATATATCGTTGAACGCGCAAATATACAATGATTTGCGCAGCGACATAAAAAATCGTGTATATCACGAAGGGGATTTGCTGCCAACGGAACTGGAAATACAAAAACGCTACGGTGTCAGCAGGGCGCCGGTTCGCCAGGCGCTGGGCCGGTTGGAGAATGAAGGAATTATCGTGCGGCGTGCCGGGAAAGGCACCTATGTAGCCAAGCAGCAGGAGTGGTCCTATAGCCAGATGGGCGGGTTCCGGAAAGAGTTTTTGGAAAAAAGTGGCGACTTGCATTGTACGACGTTGGTTTTGGCAAAGGAAAGGGCTCCTAATGAAGTTTGTGTAGACCTGGGAGTGCCGCTTCGCACCGGGATGGTTTATATTGAGCGTCTTCGCCGCTATAAAGGAGTGCCGTTCCAATATTTAATCCATTACTCCCTATGCCTGCCGGAGGAAACCTACCGTCAAGCGGGCGACATTCAGAATATGCCGGAGTTTTATGGGAAAAATGGCATTCTCATTGAATCGATCATTGAGGAGATTGACGCGGTGGCCGCCAATGAGCATTTGGCGGGTGTGTTAGGCGTCGCGGCAGGCCAGGCGCTTTTGCGGATTAAAAAAATCACCTATGACCAGCGGGAAAAGGCGATTGAACTGATGAAGTATTATATCTTAAGCGAACACTGGAAGTACCGGGTCACCTTTAATCAGAGTGGAATCAACGTGGAATAACCGTGAATATCTAAATTTACCAAAATAAAAGTTGACAAATTGACCGGAAGCAAATAAGATAATGTCATAACAT
>DATMYQ010000210.1:0-11571 GCA_035560935.1 Patescibacteria group bacterium
CTCAAAGTCCTGCCATATTTATTACTGCTGATGGAGAAGCCATCACATTCACAGATTGTAATCCTTAGCGGCCAGGCAATGATCAAAATGCCGCCGGAAGTGCTCCCGTGGACACATTTTACCGCCGCGAAACTTTGAATACTGTATTATTACCACTTTCGTCTTGTTCAGACGAAGAAAATGTGTTAATCTACCAATTAATTTCCCAACGCTGTTATTCCGTTGTAATTCGTGATATATAGGAGGAAGTATGAAAAACATTCAAACTGTTTTGGTCGCCAACAGAGGCGAAATCGCTATCCGGGTAGTCCGGGCCTGCCATGAATTAGGTATTCGTACGGTGGCGATCTATTCCCAGGAGGATAGCCTGTCTCTTCACCGCTATAAGGCCGACGAAGCCTATCTGATCGGCGAAGGCAAATCACCGATTGACGCCTATCTGGACATTGAAGGCATCCTGAATATTGCCAAGCGTTATGGAGTGGATGCCATTCACCCCGGCTACGGCTTTTTGTCCGAAAATATCCAATTGGCCCAGCGCTGTGCGGAGGAAGGGATTATTTTCATCGGCCCCGGCCTTAACCATTTGTCGATGTTCGGCGACAAAATCAACGCCCGCGCCCAGGCGAAGCTGGCCGGCATCCCGATGATTCCCGGCAGCAACGGACCGGTTCACGATCTGGACGAAGTTCGCGACTTTGCCGCCCAATTCGGCTATCCGTTCATCATCAAGGCGATTATGGGCGGTGGCGGACGGGGAATGCGCATCGTCCGCAACGCCGCGTCCCTGGAGGAATCCTATCACCGTGCCAAATCGGAAGCCAAAGCGTCCTTCGGCAATGACGAAGTGTACGCGGAAAAATTACTGGAGCAGCCCAAACACATTGAAGTGCAAATATTGGGCGATAACTTCGGCAATGTGGTTCACCTCTACGAGCGGGATTGTTCTGTTCAGCGCCGCCATCAGAAGCTGGTGGAAATCGCTCCCAGCCTGACTCTCCCGGAAAGCCTGCGTCAGGACATCTGTAACGCCGCGATCAAACTGATGAAAAATGTTGGCTATGTCAACGCCGGTACCGTGGAATTTCTTGTCACGCCCGACAACAACTTTTATTTTATCGAGGTCAATCCCCGCGTCCAGGTGGAGCATACCATCACGGAAATGGTGACCGGCATCGATATTGTCCAATCGCAAATACTGATCGCCGACGGCCATGCGCTGCACAGCGAGGAGGTTGGCATACCGCCGCAAGCGGAGATCCGCTGTTACGGTCACGCCATCCAATGCCGGGTGACGACCGAGGATCCGGCCAATCAGTTTCTGCCCGACACCGGCAAGATTATGACCTATCGCAGCGGCGGCGGTTTCGGGGTGCGACTTGACGCCGGCAACGCCTACAGCGGTTCCATTATCACACCCCATTATGATTCGCTGCTGGTAAAAGTCTCCACCTGGGGACTGACTCACCAAATGGCGATCAAAAAAATGCTCCGCTGCCTCGGAGAGTTTCGTATCCGGGGCATCAAGACCAATATCGCTTTTTTGTCCAACGTGGTCGCGCACGAACAATTTATTCAAGGCACCTACGACAACTCACTGGTGGACACTTCGCCGGAATTATTCGTCTTCCCGGAGCGCAAGGACCGGGCGACCAAACTGCTGTCCTATTTAGGCAATATGATCGTAAACGGTTACGACGGAATCCCCAAGCGGGATAAACCGGCCTTTGCCACGCCGCGTTTGCCGAAAGCACCGGCGGTTGCCCCTCCTGCCGGTGCCAAACAAATTCTCGAGGAACGGGGCGCCGCCGGTCTGACGGCCTGGATCAAAGAACAACCGCAGGTATTATTAGGCGATACCACGCTGCGGGACGCCCACCAGTCGTTGCTGGCCACCCGGGTGCGGACGCATGATATGCTGAAAATTATTGAACCCACCGCCAAGCTGCTGCCCAATCTTTTTTCATTGGAAATGTGGGGCGGAGCCACTTTTGACGTGGCTTTCCGTTTCCTGCACGAGGATCCCTGGCAACGTCTGGCCGAGTTACGCTCCCGGACCCCCAACCTCCTGTTCCAGATGCTGCTGCGGGCTTCTAACGCCGTCGGCTATACCAATTATCCCGACAACGTGGTCAAGAACTTCGTAGCGCAATCCGCCCAGGCCGGCATCGATGTATTCCGTATTTTCGACAGTCTGAACTGGCTTCAGGGCATGGCCATCGCCATTGACGCCGTGCGGGATTCCGGCAAGGTGGCGGAGGCTGCCTTGTGCTACACCGGCGACATTCTGGATCCCGCCCGCAACAAATACGATCTTTCCTATTACGTCACCATGGCCAAAGAGCTGGAAAAGGCCGGCGCCCATATCCTCGGCATCAAAGACATGGCCGGCCTGTTGAAGCCGGAGGCCGCTTACCGGCTGATCGCCGCGATCAAAGACGCGGTGGACATACCGGTTCATCTCCATACTCACGATACCAGCGGCAATGGAGTTTACACTTATGCCCGGGCCATTGACGCCGGCGTGGATATTGTCGACGTGGCCATATCGGCCATGGCCGGCATGACTTCCCAGCCCAGCGCCAACAGTCTCTACTACGCGCTGGCAGGACATCCCCGGCAACCGAATCTGGACATCCGGGCCATGAACGAACTGTCCCACTACTGGCAGGATGTACGGGCCTATTATGAAGAATTCGACACCAAGCTGATGTTCCCCAACCCGGAAGTGTACGAACACGAAATGCCGGGTGGCCAATACAGCAATCTCAAACAGCAGGCCAAGGCACTGGGACTGGAATCGCGCTGGGATGAAGTCAAGCTGATGTACCGCCGGGTCAACGACATGTTTGGCGATATCGTCAAAGTCACCCCGTCCTCCAAGATCGTCGGCGATATGGCTTTGTTCATGGTCGAGAACCAGCTCAGTGAGGATGATATTTACGAACGGGGCGACACACTGGATTTCCCCACCTCGGTCGTGGAATTTTTTGAAGGCCAGATCGGCCAGCCCTATCAGGGATTCCCCAAAGAACTGCAACGGATCATTCTCAAAGGACGTCAACCCCTCACCGGCCGGCCCGGCGAACAGATGATGGCCGCCAATTTCAATGAAATCCGCCAGACTCTGGAAACCGCGCTCGCGCGTCCGGTCACCGAAAAGGATATCCTCGCCTATGCGCTCTATCCGAAAGTATTTCAAAATTGGATTCAATTTACCAAAGAGTTCGGCGACGTCTCCCTGCTGGACACCCCAACCTTTTTCTACGGCATGCTGCCGGGCGAAGAAATAAAGGTCGACATTGAACAGGGCAAAACGCTGATGATCAAACTGTTGGCGGTAGGCACGGCCAATCCGGAAGGGAAACGGATTGTCAGCTTTGAGCTCAACGGCATCCTGCGGGAAATTGTCATCAAGGACAAAAGCGTAAAGAGCGTCGTTGCCCAGCGGGTAAAAGCCGACCGGGACCATCCCGGACATGTGGCTGCGCCAATGTCCGGCTCGGTGGTAAAAATACTGGTGGAAAAAGGCGCCAAAGTAAAAAAAGGCACCCACCTCATCGCTACCGAAGCCATGAAAATGGAAACCTCCATTCAGGCCGCCGTCCACGGAACGGTTACCGAAATTTACGTCAAACCGGGTGATATCATTGAGACCGGTGATTTATTAATGGTGCTAAGCCTGCCGGATGTCAGTCTGGCCGGTTTGGACCCCAAGAAAATTCCACTGAGATAGGTAAAGGAACCCCATTTCACTTGTGTGCGCCACCCCGTGTATCATTTGAGGCCGTGCTGAAACTCCCGTTTCAGCACGGCCTCTTTCATTTACAGTTTATACAGTCTCAGGGCATTTTCCCGCAAAATCTTCCTGGCGATGACAATGGCGGTTTCTTCGTCGATAATGTCGTCGTCAATCATCGAGGCCAGCGCAAAATAGACGCTGTCCCGTCCGGTTCGGGCACAGGTGTAGATATATCTTTCCCCCCACAGAACATCGGAACCATACAGGATTTTATCCCATAAAACCGGTTTTTCCAGCCAGGTTCTCAGCATTTTGGCAATGATTCTCGGGTGATTGGCAAACATGATTCGCCCGGAAATATCAATGCATACCTGATTGGGGGTCAATCCGCCCAACGCCAGCACTTCGGCCTGTCCGTAGCGGGGATAACCGCCATGAAGCAGAACCAGTTTCAAGTTTTTCAGTTCCTCGTCTTCCAAAATGTTGGCCAGGTTCAGCGGATCAAAGTAATTGACATAATTATCCGTGATGGCGAAATGGAACTGCACCGCCATGTCCAGCCGGACAATCTGCCGCAAAATATGCCACACCAGCAGATCCTGCAGCTTCCGGTACGCTTCGCAGTCCCCCTGCCGGGCCTGTTCAAACAGCGCCGGGCCTGCCGCCGGATCCACCTTTTCAAAATAGGTGTTGCGGGCATAGGCAATGACAAACTTGAACGCGGCGGCGTTATCCTCCGCCATTCCCTGAATAACCCGGTCGACAAACCGGAGATATCCCGCAAAATCCCCGTCCTGATATCCATACTTGGTTTTCAGTTCCGGCAGCAGGTATTCGAAAAAGCCGATAAAAGCCTTGGAAATGACCCGGTTTTTCAAAGAGTCATTGTTGAAAGGAAACACCAGCGGGTCCACCGTGGGAACAAAGCGGATGTTGGTTTTGCCTGCCAGCGATGCCGGCAGGGCAATATTAGCCATTAAGAGTTCCACCCCGGCGGCGTCCATAATCTCGTCCACCAGCGTCGACGCCTCTTGCCGCCGGGCATCGTACCGTCGGGCCAGATCCGGCCGTTTGTCCGGGTTCTGAAGCTCCTCCCGCGTAAATCCATAGAATTTTTCATAAGCTTCGTAGTGCAGTTCCCGCAGGTAAGGAAATCCTGCTGACGCTTCCTCCGGCGTCTTGAACGGATCCACGGCGAAAGAAATCCGCTGATGCTCCGGCAGACCCTCAAAATATTCGGTGAAGCCGGGATGACCGTGGTCATCGATGATTTTCACCATTTCAATTTCTTTTTTCAAACGATCGTACATGATTGATCACCTCATTATTGTGCTTTTACCGCAGCCGGCACGGCATTACTTTTAAATTTCCCCAACAGCAGGCTCAATCCTGCTCCGATGACCAAAACAGCCGTGCCAATATTCCATAACAGGTTGTAGCTGCCGACAGCATCATAAAAAGCTCCGCCGGCGTAAATGCCCACCGCCGCGCCGCCGGCTCCCAGCATGGCCATGACACCGCTGACCGTACCCAGACTTTTCCGTCCAAACGTATCGGCAGCCAGCGCGCTAAAGAGACCGTAGCTGCCCATGTAAGAAATACCCATGATCACCACAAAAACGTAAACTGTTGTAATATTGGTCGCCTGCGTCAGCAGAAAAGTTCCCGCCGCCTGCAGGCCCAACGAAATGGCTACGGCGTAGTTGCGCTTCATAAAATCGGACAGGGAAGGCAACAGCAGCATGGACAGCACCGACAGGCCCATATTCATGCCCAACGCCACGATAGCGGCGTCTTTGCTCAAACCCAGCTGAATAAAGTGAGGCACCTGATGAATCTGCTGGGCCCAGCCGTTGGCGGCCATGGCAAAATAACCAAACAACAGGCACAGCGCTTTGGGTGAAGTCAGCAGCTTGACCAGCGTCCATTCCTCTTCCTGCAGCAACGACGGCGCCGGCTGACTGGCAGTTGTACTCTCCTTGGGCTCTTCTTTTTCCGTCGCTCCGTCCGGCAGCAGTCCCATGTCTTCCGGATTGGACCGCATCCACAGGTATGCAGGCACAATCACCAGCACCCAGGAGGTCAGACCCATTACAATGAACAGTCCTTTCCAGCCAATGGTTTTCAGCAAGTCCCGGGCCAGGAACGTGAAGATGGCCATACCCAGAGGCGACGCCACCAGCGCGATCGACAGCGCCCGTCCTCTCTTTTTAACAAACCAGCGGCTGACCGCCGTCGGTCCGGGGATCATCCCCATTCCCGTATTCGCCAAACCGAGCAGCAAGCCATAATAAATATAAAACTGCAACGGGCTGGTAGTGGTCGTGACCAGCAAAAAGGCCAGACCGGTCAGGAAACCGCCCATCATCAGAACCACTTTGATCCCGACTTTATCCATGTAACGACCCACAAACGGCGCAGCCACGGCATACACCAGCATATTGGCGGACATGGCGCCGGCAATGGACGCCCGGGACCAGTGCAGATCATCCAGCATCTGTATCTGCACTACACCGAACACACCTTTGGTACCGTAAGTGACGGCCACCGACAAAAACGCCACCAGTACAATCCACCAGCCATAGTAAAACTTTTTCTCTGCCATTTTCTATCCTTCCTTTCTCAACAAGCTGACTGCTTCATCGGGAGCGTAAGGCGCCAAAAACTCTGCCAACGCCCGGTTGTAGAACGCCGGATTTTCCATTTTGGTCATATGGGCGGCGTCCGGAATAATTTCCAGTTTGGAACCAGTGATCGCTTTATTCAAAAACTGCGCATAATCCAGCGGCGTGGTTACGTCCAGTTCGCCCACTAACAGGAAAGTGGGAGCTTTCATCTTACTGTGAAATTCCCGATAATCCGCCTTCAGCGTGGAAATGGTGGACTGGCGGTACGGTTCTCTGCGGTTGGCGGCAAACATATCCCGGACGGAAATTTTCTCCGCCTCGGGTATGCCGGCCCGGCAGGCCACATTGGCAATGGCTTCGGCGACTTCGTTCATACTTAAAGTTTCCAGTCGCTTCAACCGTTCTTCCAGACCAGTGGTGGCAAACGGCGGAGGATAAAAACCGGCAGCGTCGCTGAGCGTCATGGTGGCGATCCGTTCCGGATACTGGGCGGCTATTTGCTGAATGATGAGTCCGCCCATGGAATGGCCCACAAAATGAGCCCGGCTGATTCCCAGGGATGTCAGCAGATCCAGTACATCCTTGGCAAACCATTCCATGGTGATAAACTCTTCGCCGTCACCGCTCTGTCCATGTCCCCGTAAATCCATCACAACGACCCGAAACGTTTTGCTAAAATACTCCTTCTGAAACTTCCAGGAAGAAGCATTTTCGCCCAGGCCGTGGATAAACACCAACGCCGGACCCTGTCCCTGTTCTTCATAATACATCTGGATTCCATTCACATTGCAAAACATAAAAAACCCCCCTCATAATAACAGAAATTTCTAACTTCACGGACATCATATCAGTTTGCGGTTACCCAACAGTTACAAGACAGTTACAAAAAGCAGAAAGAAAAAAAACACAGCCGCCATCCGGGCTGTGTTTTTCCTGCCTTGCAGATTATCCGGTAAACCGCTGGTAAATTTCCCGGGTCCGGCGAGAGGGACGAATCCCCAGTTCCTCCGCCAAAACCCGGCAGCAATTATTATAAACGCGGGCCACCATCACCGAGTTTTGCATTTTGCCGTAACACCAGAGCATATATTGGTACGAGCGTTCCCAGCAAGGATCATGCTGCGTCACCGTTTCCGCCCAGCGTAACGCGTCTTCATAGCGCTGCTGCCGGATGCACAATCGGGTCAGTTCATCTCCGGCCCGGATATACAGCCGGTCGAGCCGCTCCTGTTCCCGCCGGAGCCAGTCGAAATCTTCTTCCCCCGCCAAAAACTTTCCCTGGTAAAATGCCATAGCCTGGGCCAACGCCGCTTCCCATGACCTGTCGTTTTCCCTGTCATCATGCTGCGCCGTCAACAGTTCTTCAAATTGGACCACATCCAGTCGGACCCCTTCCGCGAAGACAAAGCGGTAAAGGGCGCCGCTGCGCTGAATGAACCGTCCGGCCTGCCGCGGCTGCCGATCCGGTTCCAGCACGCTTTGCAGGGTGTGGAGCGTCACTTTGAAATTTCGCCGGCCGGTTTCCCCGTCGGCCTCCGGCCACAGATGGTGCATGATTGCTTCTTTATGGAGCGGCGTATGGCGGAATGTCAAAAAGAGGCAGAAAAGATTCCTGGCATTTTCCCGTCGCCAGTCGCTGATCAAACCACCGGCAAAGGCATTCCAGACTTTTAGCGAGCCCAAAGTCCGAATATCCAGCAGGTATTGCCCGGTGGACAACGCTGCCGCCGAATGCGTTACGGCTACACCCGCCGTGAGTTCAGCCGGCAGGGCGGGCGGCTCTTTTATTCCGGTCTCACTCCCGCACTGTTCCTGTGCCGCCCGAAAAAAAGGTTCACTGGAAAACTGGCTGATATCCCCCAGCAGAGAAGGGCCTTGCAGTAAAAATTCATATCCCAGGTTCTCAGTCTCCTGAATCAGTCGCTGAAATACCCCAAAAAACCGGCTCCAGTCGCCTTGCTGATAGCAAAGATACGACTGCCACCACAGGCCGGCAGTCTGTCCCAGTGTATCGCCGCAGGCCCGGAATAATCCGCCGGCTTTATCCAGAAAAGCCTCAGATTCGTCATACTCACCACACAAAGCGGCCGCCATTCCCAGCGTATGGTACAAAATAGCGGTGAACCAGTTGTCGCCGACTTTTTCCGTGATTCGCACTCCCGCCATTCCCGCTTCTTGAGCGGAACGCCAGTCGTGCGCCAGGCCGTGAAGCAGACACTGCCCCTGAAAAATTTCCGTCCGGCTGCGGGGAATGGACAAAGGCCCGCCCACCGCCTCACTCTGCCGGTATGCGGTCCAGGCCGCTTCTAAATTGCGGGGGTTTTGTACCAGCAAGGCATGGGCCTTGCGATAGTGACCGACCGCCACCGTGAACGGTGCGTTCGTCTGCTCTCCGGCGGCAATTCCCCGTTCCGCCATCCGTATGGCCGCCTCCGCCTGACCGGCATAGGAATAGCAAACTGACAGAATCAGCGGACTCTCCCGAAAGGAGCAGGGAATGCGAAAAGGCTGGCTATCCTTCAGGGACAGCTGTGCTTCCAGCAGCCGGATTGCTTCTTTGACTTTGCCGGTCCGCAGCAGAATACGCGCTGCAAAATTATTCTTGTCCTGGTAGGAGACCCGCTGCTCCAGCAGCCAGCGATAGCGTGCCGCCCGGTGAGAGTCCCCCCGGTTGATCATATTCTCTGCCAGCAGCTGGATCAAAGAGGCTTTTTCCTCACCATAACCGGTCGGCAGGGCTTTGTAGGCCCGCCGCAGGTATTTATCCGCTTCCAGTGGCTGAATAATATCCAGGTAGATCTCGCCCCGGCCGCGGAAAGCATGGCTTTCTCCCGTCGGATCCCCCAAAGCCCGGTAAGCTTCCGCCGCCTGTTGATAATGATCCTGCGCCGCCTTGTAGTGACAGGCAAAGCGGGCTTCATCCCCGCAGGCCATCAGAATATGGGGATGTCGGTTTACCTGGGGCAGTTGCTGCAGGTAAGAGCGCATCAATCGGCCCCGACCGCTTTGCACCATTCTGCGGCTGATCCCTGCCAACATTTCTCCTGCCGCCTCTTCCTGTCCGGCGGCGATCAGATGCCCCAGCGCCAGTTCATCCTTACCGTCCCGCTGAAAATACCGGCCCACCCGCCGGTGGATCTCCCGCCGCACTTCCTCATCCAGTCGTTTGGCCGCCTCCGTTATCAAAAATTCCCGAAACAACTGATGATAGCGGTAGGATCCATTACCCATTTCATATAAAAACAGGCCGGAAGCCAACACCGCCGACAAATGGGCCGGTTTGAACTCTTCTGCCAAAATCGCCCGGCAAAGCTCCCGGGTAAACGATTCAACCAGTGCCGTTTTCAATAAAAAGGTCTGGAGCTGTTCCGGTTGCCGGTCCAGCACATCATACGCAAGGTACGAAAACAAATGAGCCGTGTTTCCTGACGGAGATAATACGGAAAAACCATCTTTCAGGTCCTTGGAACGGGCACTGACCAGCATTCTCACCGCCATGGCCCAGCCTTCCGTCAAGCGGTAAATTTGCTCCGCTTCCGCTGCGGAATATCGTCCGGGAGTAACCTGGTTGACATATTCCGCCACTTCGCCTACCTGAAACGTCAGATCCCCGGCGTTAATTTCCAAAATGCCGCCACTGGCCTTCAGACGGCTGATTTCCGACAAGGTCACCTCTTCCCGGGATAGCAGCACAACATGGAGCTGCGAGGGTTTGCAGGCTAAAAAGCGGTCCATGAATTTGCGAATTTCCGGTTCATGCTGGACCACAAACCAGTCATCAATCACCAAAATGCCCTCCGGCTGCCCTTCACTCCAATATTCCAGGCCAGTGGAAAAAACCGAAAATAACGTTTTCCAGTTAAACTGATCCCGTACCGGAATATTGGTCTGATACCATTCTTTCAGTTCCGGATACAGTGGCCCCAGCGCCGCCGCCAAATACAGGGAAAAAATAAAGACATTGTCGTCTTCCGGTCCCGGCGTATACCAGCCATACGGCCGGTCCATCCGGCGCAGCGCCTGCAGCAGGGTTGTCGTCTTGCCATAACCGGCATCCGCCGTAATCACAGTCACAGCGTACTGCCCCATAGCCTTCAGTTTTTCCAGCAGCACCGGTCGCGCCAATATATGATGATCCAGCTTCGAAACGCCCAGTTTGCTTTTCAGTAAAATCGGCCCCACGCCCAACACTCCCATTGCCTTCGGAAGAACCGCCGCAGCTCCGGTCCCCTCAGAAATAACTTCATCGTCTGCAGAACGCAGAAACAGGATATCTGTTTTGCGTTACTCCACATATACTATATTTTCGAATTATTCTAGACCCACTTGATAATTCCTTTTTGATCCGATATTTTCGGAGGAAACGCTGAGTCGTCAGCGTATGCGCAACCGTACAAAACCACTGGCTATTTTGTCGCCAATCTCCCACAGGAAAACCGCCCAAAACATTATATGTCAGGCGGTTTTATCGCTAATTTTCGTATAAATTCCTCATTTTTCAAAAAGCAAACAATCTTTGCCATGTTGTTTTTAACGGGAAAAATTTATTGTGTATCATAAAAACTAAACGTGTTCTTGCCTCTGTTTTTGGAAACATACAGGGCCACATCGGACTTTTTATAAATTTCATCAAAAGAAGTCCCGTCTTCCGGGACTATGCAAATACCGACGCTTAAAGACATTTCCTCTCTGCCGCTCATACTCTTAAACCAATCATGAAAGTTCGCGCATATTTCTTCTGCCTTTTGTGCGACGACGGATCGGTCACCGACATTTTTCATCAATATCAGAAATTCATCGCCGCCAATCCTACCCACAATATCAGAAGTCCTAAACAACTGACTCAGTTTGTCAGCCAGTGTTGAGATCAAAATATCGCCAAACGCATGACCGAATTTGTCATTAATGGCTTTAAAATTATCGATGTCAATAAGATAGGCGGCGTGCATCCCCCGGCTGTCTTCGGCAGCCAGAAATTTTTCGATCAACTCTTTTGTCACCGTTTTATTATAAAGATTGGTCAATGGGTCGCGCTGGGCCTGACTGAGGATGGCAAACTCCCTTTCCTTTTCCTGCTGAATGTTTTTCACATGGGAAATAATTCTTATCGTGCCAGTATCAAACGCACGATAAATGCGCACGGAAGTTTTCACCCAGTGGTAATGGATCCCATCCGATCTTTCGATAAACTCATATTCAAAA
>DATMYQ010000211.1:0-9301 GCA_035560935.1 Patescibacteria group bacterium
CGTATGTATTAATCAATATGCCGTTTTAAGGAAGCATCCATTTGAGAACATGTGCCTGTAGGTAGACCAGTATCGCCATAATCAAACACATCACCACGCTGTGACCCAGGGTAAACCGGAAAATATGCCCCTCCCTGCCCACAATCCCGGCCGCTGCGGTGGCTACGGAAATACTTTGGGGGGAAATCATTTTGCCCGTGACACCGCCCGATGCGTTGGCAGCCACTGTCAAATTAGGATCCACGCCAATTTGTTCCGCGGTGGTTTTTTGCATTGCGCTAAAGAGCGCATTAGCCGAAGAGTCCGAGCCGGTGAGAAAAACGCCCAGCCACCCCAGGATCGGCGAGAAAAACGGAAAGAAATTCCCCGTGGCGGTAAATGCCAAGCCCAGAGTAAAACTCATGCCCGAGTAGTTCGTTACATACGCCAACGCCAAAATCATCGAAATGGTGCAGATGGGATACGCCAGCTGGTAAAGAGTTTTTAACAGACATTTGAACGCCCGGTCAAAGCCATAGTCCGGAATAATCATGGCGGAAAGCACTCCCGCCAGGAAAATAGAAGTCCCGGTGGCTGATAAAATATTAAACGTGAACTTAGCTGCAAACGGGGTATTTTCACCAACCACCGGCATTGTTTTAATCACTAATCCATCCAGATACGGCCAGGAAATATAATGAAACGGCAGTAGCGCATCCATAGATTCCAGTGCTTTTTTCAGACCGAACACCCGGTCATCCGCCCATAAAAATACGAGTAAAATTAAAATAAAATACGGTGTCCATGCCCGAATAATTTCCGACTGGGAATATAGCAGTTCGACGCGACTATTCAGCACATATTTTTCATCCCGAAAACGCCAAATGCGTTTGGGACGCCAGACTTTCAAAAAGATCAGCAGACTGATAATCGTCGTCACCGCCGCAATAATATCCGGTAAAAACGGGTTTAAATAGTTGGAGGTAAAAAATTGCGCCGCCGCAAAAGTTCCTCCCGTAACCAGCACCGCCGGTAAAACCTCCATCGCCCGCCGCCAACCGCACATGGTAACGACTATCCATAATGGCGTCAATAAAGACAGGACCGGAATCTGCCGGCCAACGATTTTACTGATGGTCATCATATCCAATGAGGTTAGTTGCGCGGCGACCACGATAGGGATGCCGATCGCTCCAAAGGCCACCGGCGCCACATTGGCAATCAGACAAATACCCGCGGCATAGACCGGATTGAATCCCAGCCCCACCAGCATGGCCGAAGTAATCGCCACCGGCGTGCCAAACCCGGCCGCTCCTTCAATAAACGCCCCAAACGCAAAAGCAATCAATAATGCCTGTAACCGGCGATCATCGGTGATGGAAGCCAAAGAGTTTTTTATGATTTCAAATTCACCGGATTCCACGATCATGCTATAGAGCCATATGGTTGGAACCACAATCCAGACGATCGGAAACAGCCCAAACAAAGCACCATTCAAAGTGGCGCTAACCGCCAGTTCCACCGGCATCCTCCAGACAGCAATCGCCAGAAACAGGGTCAGGGACAGTCCCGCCGCCGCCGCATAATGGCCTCGTGATCGCTGAATACCCAGCATGTAAAGCAATGCAAATAAAGGAATGGCCGCAACCAGGGCCGACATGACAATACCGTTAAGAGGGTCATACGCTTGAACCCATGTCATTATCCACACTCCTCCTGCCCAGAAAATCGGTTACACTATCTAGCATCAGCAAAAAACTTTGCTGTTAGGAAGGAAAACCAAAATCTTTATTGATCTTGTGCTCGGCGACATTGTTATCAAATTTTTTCAGCGACACCAAACCTCCGCGTTTCAGCTGCAGCATGGCCTCCTCCACCATAACCAGATGCGCCCGCATCCTTTTCATGGCCAGTTTGGGGTCTTTGGCCACGACCGCTTCGTAAATGCCATAGTGATTCTTGTACAGGGTTTCCGGCATATTAGGCACCAGATATAATTTTTGGCGAGAGGCCCGATACGTTTTAGTCATAATTTCAGAAATAGCATTCATCACCGTATTCAACACTGGATTATGTGCCGCCTGAACGATAGCATAATGAAACGCAGCATCCGCGGCATCACCGATGTCACCTGAATTGATGGCCGCCACCATACTGTTCAGCGCCTGCTGCATGGCCTGGATGTCAATTGGCGTAGCCCGGCTGGCCGCTAGACTGACAATTTCCACCTCCAGCATTTTGCGAACTTCCAGCAGTTGCATAATGTCATCAAACTCAACCTGCAAAAAGAAATTCAGCGGCTCCAACATACCTTCCACCGATACCTGGCGGACAAAACTACCTTCCCCGGGCCGTATTGTAATAACTCCCATCATTTCCAGCGCACTGAACGCTTCACGTACAGAAGCCCGGCTAACATTAAACTTTTCCGAAAGTTCCCGTTCGGATAAAAGCTTGTCGCCAGGCTGAAGCTTACCTTCAATGATTAACGCTTTAATCTGTTCGATAATCTCTTCATATACTTTTTTTGTTTTTACTGGCCTGAACATGGGAGCCTCCATCCACACGCAGTTTGGAGCAGACAGTTTCCAACACACAACGCAGATAATCTCGTTCCTATTATCTTTATATCATACATCATCAATCCCAAAAAGAAAAGCAAAGAGCTGTTTTTTACCAGGATAACACTCAAAACAGCCCTTCGCTTTTTTATTATGGTTTCAGTAATTCTTCCAGTTCATTCAGCAGCGTATCAAATTTTTTCAGGGTGATTTCCACCGGTGCCGGCGACGACATATCCACACCGGCGTTTTTCAAAATATTGATCGGCGTATCTGAGCCGCCCGCCTTCAGGAAACGATTGATGTAACGTTCAGCCGCCGGTGCTCCCTGCTGCTCCAACTGCTCGGCGAAGGCGCAGGCCGCCGAGAATCCGGTGGCATACTGGTATACGTAAAAGGAACGGTAAAAATGGGGAATCCGCGACCACTCGGCGTCAATTTCCCCGTCGACAATCATCTCCGGGCCAAAATATTTTACGTTCAAATCATGCCAGTATTTTTCCAGAACATCCGCCGTCAACGTTTCTCCCTGCTGGGCTTTTTCATGAATCAGTTTTTCAAACTCAGCGAACATGGTCTGACGGTAAACCGTCGTGCGGATATTTTCCAAATACTGATTCACCAGGAATATTTTTTTGTTTTTATCCTGCGTAGTCCGTAGCAGATAATTGATCAGCAAATTTTCATTGGTGGTCGACGCGGTTTCCGCCGTAAAAATCGCATAATCCGCAGTGGCGTACGGCTGGCTGCTGTTGCTGTAGTAGCTGTGCAGCGCATGCCCCAGTTCGTGGGCAATGGTGGAAACCTCATTCAGCTGATTGTTGTAATTCAGCAACACAAACGGATGCACGCCGTAAACCCCCCAAGAATAAGCGCCGGAGCGTTTTCCTTTGTTCTCGTACACATCCACCCAGCCGGACTGCAGTCCCTGCCGCAGCGCCGAGCCATAGTCGGGCCCCAGCGGCGTCAGCGCCTCCTGCACCATTTTTATCCCTTCTTCATAGGGCACGTTAAAGGACGCGTCTTTTACCAGAGGCACGTACAAATCATACATATGAATTTCCTGCAGCCCCAGCAATTTTTTCTTCAAAGCCACATACCGGTGCAAGGGGTCCAGATGATTATTCACCGTGGTGATCAGGTTGTCATACACCGCCGCCGGGATTTGATTGGGGTCCAGGGAAGCTTCCAAGGAGCTGTTGTAGTGTCGGACCTTGGAATAAAAAAGATCCTTCTTCACATGACCGTTCAGCGTGGCGGCAAAGGTGTTGCGGTATTGTTTGTAGGTGTTGTGGAACTGTTCAAAAGCTTCCTTGCGAACGTTCCGGTCGGGCGACTTGATAAACAGGCCGTATCGTCCCTGGCTCAGCTCCGCCGGCGATCCGGTTTCATCGGTGATATTAGGAAACTTCATATCAGCCCCGGTGAATACCTGATAAATCTCAGTCGGTAGACGGGTAATATCCGCAGCCCGGGACAGCAGTTCCTCTTCCGCCGGCGACAAAACGTGCTTTTTCTGACGCTCCAAATTATCCAGGAAAAAAGCATATTCTTTTAAGCCCGGTTCCACTCGACGGAATTCCGCCAGCTTCTTATCGGGAATGGCCAAAATTTCCGGTTCAATAAAAGAAGAGGCGGCGGAAGCTTCCACCAGCAAAGTCTGGGCGCGCCCCGTCAACGCCTGATATTTGTTGTCGGCGGTATCTTCATCCTGACGCATACGGGCGTATGCATATAAGCGTTCCCCCGCCAGCAGTGAAATCCGGTCCCGCAGTTTCAGGCACGCCAGCAATGACTTGGCCGAGTTATCCAGCTTCCCTTTATATTTCGCCATATCGTCAATGGCTTGTTTAGCGATCTGTACATCGTCCTGCCATAAGCTTTCATTGGCGTAAATATCCTCCAGACGCCACTTATCGGCAGCGGGAATTTCAGACCGGAGCGACACGGCCTGAGGCGCCGCCGCCTCGCCCGTCGGCTGGTACTGGAGCATAATCGCCGCGGTTACAGCCGCAAATACTTGTGTAGTTCGTTTCATCCTTTTCGTCCTTTCCTTAGTTCAGATTGTCTCAACAAAGCAGCCGGCATATCCGCCGTTAAACCAAGCAATAATAAAGAAAAATCGCATTGCCGGCGCATAAAACCGGAATCCCCAGGGTAAAAGCGGCGTGTTTTGTTTTATGCCGGAAAAAATACATCCCGGTCCAAATACCGATGCCACCCAAAGCCAGCGCCATTAAAAACAAACTGCGTTCCCTCACCCGCCAGAGGTGCTTGCGCGCACGGGCTTTATCCAGTCCCATTAAAGAAAATGCGACAACATTCCAGACCGTATAAACGATCATTGCCTTCAGCATTAGGTTCCTCTTTTCTATTCCAGCCGCTGGACGCTGGGCCGCCGGCGGTCAAAGGTCAGCACCTCTTCCCAGCCGTACTGCCGGGCATAAGCGACCGCCTCGTCGATGAACCGGCCGCAATCTTCCGGCTGATGAGCGTCGGAAGAGGTAATGATGGGCAAGCCGACCCGCCGGGCGGTTTTCATAAATTTCGGATAAGGGGAAATTTCCGCCACTGGATAACGATATAAGGTCCCGGTATTGATATCCATGGCCATGCCGGCTTTATGCAAAGCGTTGGCCACCCGGTCCAGATACGGCTGAGGATCAAAATCGGGGAAGTGCTTAAATAAGCGGATATTGAACGGATGCCCCAGCACATCATACAACCCGGCCGCGCAAAGTTCTTCCACCGCCGCTGCATACCAGTCATAAATATCCGTTAACCGGTGTTCATCCCAAACCGGCAGCAAGTCGGCGAAATCATAGCCCCAGCCCTGCAAAAAATGGATGGAGCCAATCACGTAATCAAACGGATACGCATCGAGAATTTCCTTCACTTTTTTCTGGTTATGGAAGTTGCAGACCTCAATCCCGGTCTTCACCGGATAACCCTGCGTCTTTAATTGGTCCATCAAGGAAAAATAATCCTGCAGGGTATAACGGAATTTATTTTTATTCAGCCATTGCCGCTGATAACGGCCTATGACAGAATCGTCCAGAATCAGTTCCTCATAATAAAGATCCCGAAACTCCGCAAAACCATGGCTATGCTCAGAAATCCCCAGTTCATCAACGCCGTTTTTCCGAGCTTGCTTAAAAAAGCCGCGCACCCAATCCAATTCATAAACGCCGTACTCAAAATGCATATGGTAATCAATTCTCACGCCGATAGCCCTCCTATCCTCCACCACTAGTGATCAAGCACGCACCGCCGCTGTTTTTCCGGCTCACGCACGTAAAGCGTCAGTAAAAATCCGATCAGCGGCAGCGCCATCAATATCTGAAATACCGACGCCAGTCCCCAAATATCCGCTAAGCGTCCCAGTCCCATCACACCCATTGTTCCCAATCCGATACTGAAGCCCAATGTCAGACCTGACGCCATTCCGATATTGCGCGGCATCATTTTCTGGGTAAACAGCAAACTGCTGGTCGCGGTGGAAGACAACAGCATACTGACCAGGGAAAGTAAAACGAAGATCCAAATACCGGTGGCGGACAGTAAAAAATACAACAAACCGGCCACTGGCAAAACCGAACACAGCATCACCCTTTTGCTGCCAAAGCGATCGCTCAGCGTACCGCCCAGCAACGTGCCGGCGACCCCTGCCGACAGATAGACCGTCAGCAGGGAGCTGACGTACAGTTCATTGCCGCCGTTTTGCGCAGTGTAATACAACGGAACAAAGGTGGATAACCCGGAGGAAACGGTGGCCCGGGTCAGAATCGTTCCCAGCAGCGCCGCCAGCGGCCAGCTGACCGCACTGCGCAGCGCGGTCAGAGTATCTGCTTTGCCGACACCGCCGGACGGAAGCCGCGCAGCCACCAGCAACAGCACGCCGCTCACCGCGAAACTGGGCAGGGAATACATCCATACATGACCGGAATCCTGAAACAGTAAAACGCCGAGAAATAGCGATCCCAAGGCCACTCCGCCGTAACCGCCAACGGAAAAAACACTGATGCAGCTTCCTTTATTGTCAGCGCCGCTGATCCGGTGAACCGTTTTAGCCGCTTCCGGATGAAAAGCCGCATTGGCCAAACCGCTGGCGGCAGTGCAGGCCAGCACCAGGCCGTATTCAGGAACCAGCAGGGATGCCGCCATAAACACACCAGTCAGCAGACATCCCAACGGCATCAACCAGGCCATGCGCCGCCGGTCGCTTAAATAACCGAATACAGGCTGACTGATCGACGCAGTTAAATTTTGCACCAGTACAATGGCGCTCACTTCGGCGTAAGACAGAGCAAATTTCGCCTTCCAGAACGGCAGCGCCACGAACAGCGCCCCCGGCGCCAAATCAGTGACAACGTGGCCCAAGGCCAGTATCCAGACTACCGCCGGAATATTTCCCAACATTTTTTTCATTATTATCTCCCAACCAGTCCGAACGCCCCCAAGGGATTACCCGGCATTTATTTTAATGAACGGCCCAACGCCTCGGCTTCCGCCAGCAGTTCCGGCTGACCGGCAATATCTTCCGGTCCGAGCAAATTGCCGGCGATCAGACCGCCCAGCCGCTGCATCTTGAAAAAAGTTCCAAACCAATGATCCAGATACGCGGTTAAGGAAGCAAAGGCTTCCGCCGGCGCTCCGCTCACCGTTACAGTGACATATTTTTTACCTGGCAGATGCTTGATATTATAGTCCGCCTCCAGGAAAGCATACCACCGGTCCAGGAAATTTTTCAGCTGGCCGGTGACCTGGCCCATATATACCGGTGACGCCAGCACTAGACAATCCGCGGCAATCAGCTTGGGATACAGCTCCTGCATCGCGTCGTTTACCGCACAATACTCTACTTTCCCCGTCTTGCAGGCACCGCAAGCCACACAACCCCCGATGCCCATCCGGGTTATATTGATTATTTCCACCTGGTGCCCCACAGCTTCAGCCCCTTGCATCAAAGCGCCAACCAGACGGGAAGTATTGCCTGTTTCACGGGGACTGCCAATAATGGCTAAAATCTTCATGCTCCTGCCTCCTTCGGTTTGTTTACTTATTTATGATCTAGCTTTTTTATTGTACCGCGAATGGGGGAAAATATACAAGCCTTGACCGTTCAAGGGCCGCTTCGAAAAAAGCAAGAGATCCGACGCCGTTCCGCATCGAATCTCCCGTTTGCTCCTTATTTAAAAAACACTGGATTTAAAACCCGCCAGGTATCGGATAGTTACACCAAGCCTTGCGCTTTCATCGCTTCGGCGACTTTGACAAAACCGGCGACGTTCGCCCCAACCACCAGATCGTCCTTATGTCCGTATTCCTCCGCCGCTTTACTGGCGTTTTTATAGATATTAACCATGATGGTTTTCAGTTTGGCGTCCACTTCTTCAAAAGTCCAGGCCAGCCGCATACTGTTTTGCGACATTTCCAGCGCCGAGGTGGCTACGCCGCCGGCATTGGCAGCCTTGGCCGGTCCAAATAATACGCCGTTGTCCTGGAATACCTTGGTTCCTTCCAGGGTGGTCGGCATATTGGCGCCTTCACCCACCGCCTTGCAGCCGTTTTTCACCAGGATAGCCGCAGCTTTTTCGTCAATCTCATTCTGGGTTGCGCATGGCAGTGCAATATCGCATTTAACCGTCCAGATGCCCTCACAGCCCACATGATATTGAGCCGCAGGATGCAGCTTCACATATTCCGACAGCCGCTTCCGCTCGATTTCCTTCAGTTTTTTCACCGTGGCCAGATTAATGCCGGCCGGATCGTAAATATAACCATTGGAGTCGCTCATGGCAACCACTTTGCCGCCCAGCTCCGTCACTTTCTCATTGGCGTAGATCGCCACGTTGCCGGATCCCGATACCACCACCGTCTGGCCGCTGAACGACATTCCCTTGGCCTTCAGCATTTCATCCACAAAGTAGACCAGTCCATAACCGGTAGCCTGCGTCCGGGTCAAGCTGCCGCCGTACGTCAGTCCTTTTCCTGTCAGCACACCCGCTTCATAGGCATTTTTTATCCGTTTGTACTGACCGAACATATAACCGATTTCCCGGCCGCCTACGCCGATGTCGCCGGCGGGAACATCACAATCCTGGCTGATATGCCGGGCTAATTCCGTCATAAAACTTTGGCAAAAACGCATTACTTCCCCGTCTGACTTCCCTTTCGGGTCGAAATCAGAACCGCCTTTGCCGCCGCCAATGGGTAAACCCGTCAAAGAGTTTTTCAAAATCTGCTCGAAGCCCAAAAATTTGATAATCCCCACATATACCGACGGATGGAAACGGATGCCGCCCTTGTAGGGTCCGATAGCGCTGTTGAACTGCACGCGAAAGCCTCTGTTGACTTGGACCTTTCCATTATCGTCAACCCACGGAACCCGGAATATAATCTGACGTTCAGGCTCCACAAACCGCTCCACAATTCCCAGCTCAATGTATTCCGGATGTTTTTCCAGCACCGGAACCAAAGACTCCAGAACTTCCTTTACAGCTTGATGAAACTCCGGTTCGTTGGCATTTCTTTCCACAACACGTTGATAGAGTTCGTTACAGTACTGTTTTGCGTTTACAGACATTACGAAAACCTCCCTAAAATAAATAGTGTTGCCATAGATCCGGGCTGTCTCTCTCACCCGCTTTCCGGCTGATCGTTCTCGCCCCTTAGCCATCACCGCATCACTGGATTTTATCATAATGTTGATTTCAAAAGAGTTCAGCCAGTCTCCCTTGCATGCCGGATCTATTTATTGT
>DATMYQ010000212.1:0-7215 GCA_035560935.1 Patescibacteria group bacterium
ATCTTTTTCCGGCACTATATTCGAGTTACTTTTGCGGCAAATATTGGGTGAAGTTGCCCAGCACAAGCTCCGGCACGGCACTTTGCAGCTGCTGCAGAAAGGCGCTCACTCCGCCGGCGGAGCCACCAGCCGGCATGGCGGCAACAAATTCATCGGGATCATAATTCAAATTTCGCAATTGTATCATGTCCACACCCGTCTCACGAATCCATTCCAGCCAGGCTTCCTGCTCTTCCCTCCGGTCATTGAGACCGGGAAACAGCAGCATATTAATCGACACATGCACTTTTTTCTGCCGCGCATAGCGAATGGAATCCCGTACCTGTTCCAGGGAATAATTACCACGATAATAGGCCTGATGCACGTCGGGCCGGGCACTGATCATACTGACCCTCATGCTGTCTAGTCCGGCGTCGACAATTTCCCGAATGCCATCGGTATAACCGGCGTTAGTATTGATATTAATCTGCCCTCGCCGGGTCCGGGCGCGCACGTCCCGTATGGCCACAGTTACTGCTTTGGCCGCCAACGAAGGTTCTCCCTCACAGCCCTGTCCAAAACTGACGATGCCTTCCGGCGCCCTATCCAGATGATAGCAGGCCACAGCGGCAATTTCCGCGGCGTTTGGTGCCACCGTAATCCGGCTCTGGGGCGCAGGGCAACATTCCGCCGGTTGCAGAGAAATGCAGCCCAGACAGTGGGCATTACAGGTCGGCGACACGGGTATCCCCGCCTCCCAACGCTGATAAAACAAATTTTGGGCCGTACAGCAATGCCAGGTCAAAGAGCATCGGGCCAGCTGTTCCACTATCGAGTTGCCAGGCAAATCTTTCTTGACCCGGGCCACCTTGCGCCGCAGGTCCGGCGTATTATACCGGTACGGATGCCATTTCTCGTTATCAGCTGTTTTTAACGCCGCCACGCATACCTGGTCCTTATACAGTGCCGCGGCAGTATAGCCGTATAAGGGAAGCAGCGGCGCCTCCGGCCGGCGCCGGTAGGCGGGCAGATGCGTGCGGGTATAGCCTACCGGCAGCATCGCGGCCACCGCCTGCGCTCCCGCCGGCAGCCGGGCGGCCTTTCCCGGAGCAATGCCTACAGGATCCCGGCCCGGCAGCAGCATCAGCTCCGCCCCTTCCGGCAGTGGAATTAAATCCACCGCCTGCAGCGGTGCCATTTCCGTCCCGGACCGCCCCAGCGCTTGCCAGCCGGGGGCATCGTAGATTTCACCCCGGGAATCCGCATACAACAGCGTTGCTGACATCCCGTCTCACCCCTTCTTTTTTTCCCCGGTGTTAAATTGATTCATCGCTTTGACCAAACCCTGACGGACGATCATTTCCGCCGCTTCCGCCGCTTGATTGACCGCGTCTCGAACCAACGGCGCTTCCTCGGTATTAAAACGGCTCAGCACGTAATTGGCCGTCTCCCAGCCCGCCGGCGGTCGGCCAATACCAATGCGAACTCGCGAAAACTCATCCTTGCCCAAATGGACCAGTAGCGACTCAATGCCCCGATGGCCCCCGGAACCGCCTTTGGCCCGCAGCCGGAGCCTCCCCACCGCCAAGTCCAGATCGTCATAAATAACAATCACATCACTGACATCCACTTTGTAAAAGCGGAGTAATCCGTTAACGGCCACTCCGCTCAGGTTCATATACGTCTGGGGCTTCATCAGATATACGACTTCCGTCTCCAGCCGGCATTCCGTCACCCAGGCGTCAAATCGGTCCCGCCAGGCCGGAGCCTGCCAACGCTCCGCCAGTACGTCCGCAGCCATGAAGCCAACATTGTGACGGGTAGCGCTGTATTCTTGTCCGGGATTGCCCAGACCCACAATAATTTTCATTTCTCCTGGTTCCTCCGGTCTTTGGTTTACGCTATATTATAGCTCATTAAACCAGAGTCTGTATACTACCATCAACACCATGCCGATACCTGCGGCCACCTTTACGACCATTCCCAACAGCTGCCCTTTGAACACGCCCCACGCCACCCGGCGCGCCCGCATCGCATCGCCGGTCAGTCCATATTCCACTCCATAACCGGCGAGTAATCCACCCAGCAACGCCCCCAATACCGTTCCCAGTAGCGGCATCACACCGGTCCCCAAAACACCTCCGGCCACAGCAGCGATCATGGCCGCCACCGTGGTCAGCCATGATCCCTGTTCTTTTTTTGCGCCCCGGATCCCGGCAGCAAAATCTAAAAACTCGCCTCCCAGCCATATTCCGGCCAAGGTCCAGAGAAAAGGCTGCGTCAGGTGTGCAAATTCTTCCTGCCACCCCAAAATCAAAGCGGTTACTAAAATCAGCAAGTTTCCCGGCAAGCCGATAACAGTCAGGAACAGCCCCACCGTCAACACAGCCATTATGCCTGCCGGGAATAAGATACTGACAACATCCATCCCCATCCGCCTCGCTTTTTCCGTCGTCACACACAATCAATCGGCTGCCGAACTGCAAAAGGCAGGGAAACATCCATTTTATGGATCCCCTGCCTTTTGTCTCACGGAAGAGATCCGGATTTTCCGGACGCTCATAAACAGTTCTTAGTTATCAAACAACTTGCTTACCGACAGTTCGCCAAAAATACGGATAATGGCCTCACCCATCAGCGGTGCCACCGACAGGACCTTAATCTTTTCGTGCTGTTTTTCCACCGGTACGGGAATGGTATTGGTCACCACCAATTCTTTAATATTGGATTTGGCGATGCGCTCCACAGCCGGAGCGCTGAGCACAGCGTGCGTACAGCAGGCGTAAACCTCTCTTGCGCCCATGTTAGCCAGCGCCTTCGCGCCTTCAGTCAGCGAACCCGCCGTATCAACAATATCATCGACAATGACCGCCGTTTTACCTTCCACGCTGCCGATCAGATTCATGACCTCGGCAACGCCGGGCGCCGGGCGTCGTTTTTCAATAATGGCAATAGGCGCTCCCAGACGGTCAGCCAGTTGCCGGGCCCGGGTCACACCTCCCAGATCCGGCGATACGACAATAATATCATCCATTTTTTTCGCCGTCAGATAGTCCGCCAACAAAGGAACCCCCGGCAGATTATCCACCGGAATGTCAAAAAAGCCCTGAATCTGGCCGGCATGAAGATCCATGGTGACCACCCGGGTGGCGCCGGCAGTCGTCAGAAGATTGGCCATCAGTTTGGCCGAAATAGGCTCCCGCCCCCGGGTTTTCCGATCCTGACGGGCGTAGCCGTAGTAAGGAATTACCGTGGTAATATTGCGGGCAGAAGCGCGTTTCACCGCATCCACCATGATCAGCAATTCCATAATGCTGTCGTTAACCGGCGCACAGGTAGGCTGAACGATAAATACGTCCGTACCGCGAACACTTTCATCAATCATCACCTGCGTCTCTCCGTTGTTAAAACGGCCTACAAACGCTTCACCCACATGCAACCCCAAATACGTGGCAATTTCCTTCGCCAGTTCCGGATTGGAATTCCCGGTAAAAATCCGCAATCGCTTATTACTCTCTTCTAACATGAATCCTATTACCTCCCATTACTCTATCAAAATCGCTGTTGGTTTTATGTCACCGGTTTCATCCGGTTTATTGCCGTTTTTTCTTCGCCCAGCCGTCAATATTGCTTTGGCGGGCCCGGCCCACACCCAGTGCATCCGCCGGCACATCCTTGGTAATGGTGGAGCCGGCGGCCACATACGCCCCTTCGCCCACAGTCACCGGCGCCACCAAGTTGCTATTGCAGCCGACAAAGGCCTGATCCCCAATAACGGTCCGAAATTTTTCCCGGCCATCATAATTCACGGTAATGGTACCGCAGCCAATATTGACTCCGGCCCCCATGTCCGTGTCGCCAATATAGCTTAAATGCGGCAATTTACTTTTTTCACCGACTTTAGAGTTTTTCACTTCGACAAAATTACCGACTTTGACGCCGTCGGACAACTGCGTGTCGGGACGCAAATGCGCGTACGGCCCTACGGTTACCTGGTTACCCAACCGGCATTCATGGGCGTAGCTGAAATGAATGACCGTGCCATCCCCCACCTGACAATTCTGCAACCGGGTATTAGGACCAATCTCGCAATGTGCGCCAATCTGTGTCGAGCCTTCCAGCCAGGTAAACGGATAGATTACCGTATCCGGTCCAATCGTAACCGAAGCGTCAACATAGGTAGTGTCAGGATCCATCAATGTGACACCGGCGTCCATTAACGCATCCAACTTGCGGCGACGAAGAATTTTTTCCGCTTCCGCCAGTTGAGCCCGGGAATTAACGCCCATCGTCTCCCGGGGATCACCGGCAACCAACGCGCCGACAACGCCCCCCTGATTTACCAGTATTCCAATCACATCCGTCAGATAATATTCGCCCTGTTGATTGTCACAGGTCAGACCATCCAGCGCCGCCAGCAGCGCCTGACGTTCGAAGCAATAAATGCCGGTATTGATTTCATTGACTGCCAGCTCCGCCGGATTGGCATCCTTTTGTTCCACGATCCGCAATACCTGGCCGTCATCGTTCCGGATCACCCGGCCATAACCCGTTGGATCCTTCATCCGGGCGGTCAATACAGTGCCCAGTGCCCCACAGCGGTTATGTTCCGCGACCAGCGTCCGCAGCAACCGCCCCGTCAAAAGCGGGGTATCACCGCAGAGAACCAGCACCGGTCCCTGACCGGCAGCCAGCTGCGTCCTTGCCTGCTGCACGGCATGGCCGGTTCCCAACTGTTCCGTCTGAACCACAAATTCGAAAGGCGTTTCCTGTCCGGCCATCGCCGCCTCGACCTGATCCGCACCAAAGCCGACAACAACCACACATTGTTTCGCGCCGCCAAACACAGCCGCTTCCGCCACGTGCTGCAGCATCGGCTGGCCGCCCACCCGATGCAAAACCTTGGGTAGCGCCGACTTCATCCGAGTGCCTTTACCGGCAGCCAGAATGATTGCTAATACGTCTGCCATGCATTCCCCACCTGTCTTTTCCGGAACATCTTCCGAAAAGTTTCATCTCATTTCACCGCATGCATTGTTATATCCGTAACGTAGTTTCGACATTTAGGCCGCAATTCCTGCCAAAACTACAGAATCTCCACCATATATCCTTCTTGCCGCAACACCGCCAGAATCTGACTGGTATGTTCACTGTCTTTGGTTTCCAGACTGATTTCCACCGCGGCCTGTCCCAGCGGCACACGCCGCTCTGCCCGGTCATGCACAACATTTACGACATTCGCCTGCAGACGGGCCACCACACCCAGCAAGCGCTGCAACGCGCCGGGCCGATCCACCACCTGGGTATACAGGCGAACGTGCCGGCCAGCTTTGACAAGTCCCCGTTCAATAATCCGGGAAATAAAATTCACATCCGCGTTACCGCCGGAAATAACACTGACAACTTTGCCGTTCTTACCGGAAAAAGGTATTTTGCCGCTTAAAATTGCCGCCAGACTGATGGCGCCAGCCCCCTCCACCAATAACTTGGCCCGTTCCAGCAGCATTAACATGCCATTGGCAATGGCTTCGTCGTCCACCACCACAATGTCGTCCACATAACGTTCAACCAGGGAAAAGGTCTGTTCTCCGGGAGCCTTCACCGCAATGCCGTCGGCAATGGTCGTCGCTTCCGCAGTGGTCTTGCGGGTATGCGCCCGTTTGGACATATACATGGCCGGCGCACCTTCCGCCTGTACCCCATACACCTTCACATGCGGTGCTGTTTCTTTCACGGCGGTGGCAATTCCGGCGATCAGACCGCCACCGCCAATCGGAGCCACAATAGCCGACACGTCTTCCAGATCCTCCAGGATCTCTAAACCGATCGTGCCCTGTCCGGCCATCACAGCCAAATCATCAAACGCGTGCACAAAAGTTTGCCCTTTTTCCTGCTGTATTTCCAAAGCTTTGGCGTACGCCTCGTCATACACTCCACCCGCCAGCACCACTTCTGCCCCATAACCCCGGGTGGCCATCACTTTAGCCAGCGGAGCCGCTTCCGGCATCACTATGGTCGAAGGAATTCCGGCCCGGCGGGCACCATAGGCCACTCCTTGCGCGTGATTGCCGGCCGAGGCCGCAATCACACCGCGGGCTCGCTCTTCCGGCGATAAGCAATGAATTTTATTATAGGCGCCACGGATCTTAAACGAACCCGTTTTTTGCAGATTCTCCAGTTTTAAAAACACTTCACAGCCAGCAATTGCACTGAAAGTGCTGCTTTTATCCAGCGGCGTGGCGTGAACCACGTCCTGCAACGCCGCCCGAGCCAGTTCTACGTCTTTCAGCGTCAAAGTTCGCGTCATGTTTGAACCCCTTTCTCCGTCAATGGAAAGTCTCCCGGGCGGATATCCGTCTTTTTCGTCTGTTCATCCACTCCGTGCAACACCAGTAATGCCGTATACTCATCCACCAGTTTGGGCGCGGGCTCAGCGGTGGCCACCAGCACTCCCACCCCTACCGCCACTGCTCCCACTTCATTCACCAGATCCACCATCCCGCGGGCGGTACCGCCCGCTTTCATAAAGTCATCAATAATCAACACCCGGCTGCCGTTTGGCAAGGCCCGTTTGGGCAGCGACATCGTCTGAATCCGTTTGGAAGAACCAGTGACATAATTAATGCTGACGGCCGAGCCTTCGGTCACCTTACTGCCTCGCCGCACCATCACCAGCGGCAGATCAAAGGCCCGGGCCGTCATGAAGGCCAGCGGAATTCCCTTGGTTTCCACCGTCATAATGTAATCGGGATTAAGAGCAGCCAGCCGGGTCATAAAAACCTCCCCCACCACCGTCATCAGATGCGGCGTGAAGAGCAGGTCTGACATGTACAAAAAACCGCCGGGAATAATCCGGTCCGGTTCCGCCAGCCGCAAGGCCAGTTCGTCCAGCACCGCACTGACCGCCAACTCCGGTCGTTCCGGCAAAAAGCGGACACCGCCGGCGGCACCGGTCACCGTTTCCAGTGTTCCCAAGCCAAATCGGTTTAACGGTTCGCGAATGGTCGCCATATCTTCACATAAAGTTGATTTGGCCGCATCAAACAATTCACTGAAATAGCTCAAGGAAAACAAATGCCGTGGCCTTTCCGCCAGCAACCGGGTAATCGCCACGGCTCGTTCAATTTTCCGTACTTTTTCCAATCCACCAACCTCCGTTACCGGCAAATTCCCGAATATTTTTCCTCAATACAACATTTTTATTCACATTCTCCCTCAAGAAGACAAATCCTGCCG
>DATMYQ010000213.1:0-3747 GCA_035560935.1 Patescibacteria group bacterium
AAAATATAATAAATGTAGTACCAATAGCAGCAGCAGTAGTGGCCAATATTTCCCGCCGCCGAAATGTTTCGAATCGTTTCCCATGAGTTTCCTCCTTGTTTTTGCAATTAAAACTACTTTCACCGGCTCCCTGATCTTCGCCTCCCACCGGCTCACCGCCAACATTAGAGCTTCCTCTCATATCCATTGTCTTTCTTTCGTTCTCCGCGTATACTACTTAAGAGACTAACTATTATACTGGGGGCAGCATTTTTACGTATTCATATCACAAATATCATCAAGCTCCCGCTTATGACCGCACCGCAAAGGAGACGAACAGACAATGAGGCATCGCAATCAATTACGCCATTTTATCTGTTTTCTGTGTATCACAGGACTTATTGCTATTATTGGCTTTTGTATGTACAATTTCCTGCATCCCCGCTACCGTACAACGGAGCTTTTTATTTTAAACCACATGCAAAACGCAAATGGATCTCTCGCAACCTATCTAAATGATACCCCTCAGGTTGGGCCAGACGTCGTACACGGGCGCGAGGCACTCTCCGAATCGCTGGGACTTTGGATGCAATACTCTCTGGACAGCAGAAACCGCGAGCTCTTTGACCGTTCCTGGGAGCTTCTCAACCAACACTTTCTTTCCCGTGACGGGTACGTTTACTGGAAATTGGCTCCCGACGGTCAGCAGGAAGTAACTACCAATGCGCTGATCGACGATCTTCGAATCATGAATGCCCTGCTCACGGCAACTGATCTTTGGGGAACTAGTAACTGGGATCAAACCGCAAAAAAAATAGGACAAACTCTTGTCCTGCATACCGTTAACAGTGGCTATCTTGTGGATTTTTACGACAGCAAGTACCGCAATTCCTCCAACACCATCACCCTTTCCTATCTAAACCCGCGCGATTTGCAAAAGCTAACTACTCTTGGCCTGTGGCACCCTTCCGATTACGAACGCCATATAGCCCTGCTACGTGACTATCCTCATGAAGGGATTTTCTTTCCTAAATCTTTTCATGTACCGACCGCTACATACCGCTACGACGCCAACGTCAACATGATTGACCAGTTACTGGTGGCCTTGCACCGCCAGTATGCCGGATATCCTTCACCAGAATTTTACCAATTTCTGCGCAGTGAGTATTATCAGCACGGGCAAATTTACGGCGAGTACAACCGCACGACCCAAACAAGCGATACGTATTACGAATCCATTCCCGTGTACGCATTGACTATTCTCTACGCATTGGAACAAAAGGATCTACGCTTTGCCATGGATATTTACAAACGTCAGCTGACCTTTCGGAGCAAAGCAGACACGTATACCGGCGGCTATCTGCTGAATGGTCAGGCCCATATATTTGACAATCTTTTCCCTTTGTTAGCAGAAACTGCATTATATCGAGCCAATCCACTCTACTTTCTTTTCCATCGTGAAACCGATTCCTGATATTCAGTCCGTATTCTTACTGCCCCCGCATACACCGAACCGGGTCGTTTTATCCCATACCGGTCCCGATACCGCTCGGGCTTCTATAAAATAGCGGTACATGCCTTTCACCAGCAGGACCATAAAAAGCTGGGCATAGGTACAGTACATAATGGTTGCCACCAGTACGTTTTTCGGAGTCAGACGCCGATCAATAGTTTGAGCACTTACCAACTGGACCAAATAGACCATATAAGACTGAAACCAGATCAACAGCAGCGGAACGCTGTTTAACTTTTCCACTTTGCTAAAATAGCTTACTATCAGCCAGCCGTCGGAAAAAAACAGTAACCCGGCAAACCCCACATAGATGATGTATTGCTGCAAAATATGGACCAAGACGCGTCCTTTCAGCCAGCTTCGTTCCCTTAGCGCTTTCACCAAGATGTAAATATTGCCCTGACTCCAGCGGGTACGCTGTCGCAGCCATACGGCAAAAGTTTCCGGCTCCTGCTCCCAGGTTACCGATTCCGGTACAATAGGCAATAACCCCCCCTGCGCCGTCAACGTCAATGTCAAATCAGCGTCTTCCGCCAGTGCATAAGGATCATATCCTCCCACCCGTTCAATCGCGGCCCGTGAAACCAGCATGTTAGTACCAGTCAGCGAACCGGTGCTAAACAAACTCCAGCGACCAGCCTGCATCAGTAGTTGAAAAACCTGGAATTCCAGCGAAATCATCCGGGTCAGCAGGTTTTTCTGCTCATTGATTGTTTTTACGTAGCCAACAGCACCTACCGCTTTGGGCGTTTTCACCGCTTTCTCCACCAACAACCGCAAAGCGTCCGGTTCCGGTTGGTTATCCGCATCATATACGGCAAAATACGCTGACTCTGATAAGGACAGGCCATAGTTTAACACTCTGGATTTTCCTTTCGGTACACCTTCCGGTACCACGACATGCCGGATATTGGCAAACAAATCCGCATAAAACTGGGCAATTTCTCCCGTATTGTCAGTGGACCGATCGTTAAGAACAAAAATGGTCAATTCTCCCGGATAGTCCAGTTTTGTCATGGCATTCAGCGTGTGGGACAAGACGACCCCTTCGTTATACGCGGGAATAAGCACACTAACACTCGGATACCTTGCCAGCGGTTGGTTGTCGTGTTTCCGACCCCGATAGATAATTCCCGCTACCGTTAGCAGCGAGTAATAGGCTAGTAATAGCCAAAAACAGGAACAAATAAAAACTAGTACTGCATTTGACACTTTTTACTCCCCCTCAGCCCGTAGCCGACGACTCTGCCGAAGAACAGGCTGTGACAGAGCAAATTGAACATCTTGCCATTTCTCACCGATATCCGAGACTTGGATTTCATATATATACGCGGGGACATTAATGATGGCATTCAGGTTTTTTACGAACCGTTCCGTCACGATCTTTACTCCATCCGCATGGGTGTTTTGTAAAAAAACAGCCAACTCGTTATCGGAAATTTTTCCGATCAAATCATAATTTTCTCTTATAGTCCGTACAGCGGCCCGTGAAAAATTTTCAAACAGGGTTTGCATAGCAAAAGATTTACGTCCCGGAATGATCCGTATACGCAAAATGTATCCATTTTCTCCCCGGCGTTTCATGGCAATGTGTAAAAGCTCTCCCCGGTACAAAAACTCATTCAGTGTCAGAATTTCCGCTTCATCTTCATATTTTTTATAGCGGTTCACCAAAATTTCGGCCTGGCTCAACTTATCGACGATCGTCTTTATCTGGAGAATCAGCAACCAGGTAATACCCAACGTCAAGATAAAGACCACCAGTTTTATTATCTTTTCCGACTGTGTCACCATACTCCAGCCATTGATAAATCCTAAATAAGTGTAAAAAAATCCCAGGCTTAGTATTTCCGTCACAAGTACCGCAAACCCAAAAAGAGGACGCATTACTAGCAGGATCATCGATGTCAAAACCAGAAAAACGGTCCCCTGCAATAGTTCTTCCGAACTCAAAAACACGTTCATTAACAGATTCGCACAAAAAAACAAAAAAGCTAAACATAACAAACTCTTTTGTTGCAAATTAACTGGCCTCCAAACTTTCACCAACCACCCGATATACCAATCTCATAGCACACGGATATGCTGTTTGTTTTTTCATTATGTCCCATATTAAAAATAGGTTGCCACACCAGAATAAAAATAGTTCTTATCTGTCGTTCCCGCATGATTTTTAGCAATATCATGATAAATTGTTAAAATAGTTGACGAGTTGATTTTAAAATCTCCCCGCAGCCGGAATCCTTTTGAATCGG
>DATMYQ010000214.1:0-4031 GCA_035560935.1 Patescibacteria group bacterium
ATCTTTTACCGTTGTCGGGCGTAATAAGGAGTATAATGAACCCAACACCGAGTCACAAGAAGGAGGGGCGTCACCATGAAAAAACCGCTGGTAATGCGTTATCACGGGAACCCGATACTGACCAAACAGGATGTTCCCTACTCCGTTCACACCGTGCATAACGCGGGAGTGACCCAATATCAGGGGAAATACTATATGCTGTTCCGCTCCCATCTGGATACCGGCCGCTCCATTATCGGCCTGGCGGAAAGCCGGGACGGCTACTCGTTCACTGTCCATGACCAGCCTTTTATTACCCCGGCAACCGAGGGGGTGTTTAAGGAATATGAGGCCTTCGGAGTGGAAGACCCCCGCATTTCCTGTATTGAAGGCGAGTACTACATTACCTACAGCGCGTATTCCAAGCACGGAGTCAGAATTGCGCTGGCCAAAACGACGGATTTCCAGTCGCTGGAGCGGATATCCCTGATTACGGAAGCCGACTATCGCAATGTGGTGCTGTTTCCGGAAAAAATCAATGGCCGGTATGTCCGGCTCGATCGTCCCCATTCCGAAATTTCGCCCTGGGCCATATGGATCAGCTATTCCAAGGATTTAATCTATTGGGGGGAGTCGGAACTCATTATGACGCCCGTGCCGTATCACTGGGATGAGATGAAAATCGGACCCGGGGCAACGCCCATCAAAACCGAGCAAGGCTGGCTGTCCATCTATCACGGCGTTTTTCCCACCATGGACGGGTCCGTGTACAGACTGGGAGTTGCTCTGCACCAGCTGGATAATCCGGCGATTGTCCTGGGGGTTGGCGACAGCTGGATTTTGCAGCCGGAAGACCCCTGGGAAGTCACCGGCTATGTGCATAACGTGGTGTTTACCTGCGGCGCTGTTCCCGAAGCGGACGGACTGGTGAAAATATACTGGGGGGCCGCTGATTCGGTGATGTGCGTCGGCACGGCCTCAATTCAGGATCTGGTCAACCTGTGCCTTAACCACAGCCGACCGGCCCGGTTGTAAAACGCGACTCGGTTATAAAACGTAAAGAAGAGAAACAGCTCCCCGATGAACAAACGATCGGAGAGCTGTTTTGGGGTTTTAGGCCTTGCCCAGTATTTCCTGATACACTTCAATATACTGCTGTACCATGGTTTCCCGGGTAAAGCGGGCCTCCACCGTCTGCCGGCAGCCTGCCCGGGAAATATCCGCCACCGCCGCCAGTTTGCTGACCATCTCGTCCACCGTGGAGACCAGAAAGCCATTGACGCCGTCCTGGATAATTTCCGGCATGGAGCCTTTGTTGAACGCCAGCACCGGCGTGCCGCAGGCCATGGCTTCCACGACGCTGAGGCCAAAGGGCTCGCTGAAATGAATGGGGTGCAGCAGCGCATAGGCGTGGCTCAGCACCTTATTACGCTCTTCGGGGCCGACGGAGCCGATGTAGCAAATATCGCAATTCAAATTCGGAGCCACGACCTCGTCGTAATAAGCCTGGTCCTGGATAATTCCCGCCAACACCAGTTTCCGGTTGGCGCGTTTGGCGACCTGGATCGCTTCCGCGGTTCCTTTGTCCGGATGGATTCTGCCGAAATACAGCAGATATTCGCCGGGGCTTTGGCGCAGGTCGAATTTCTCGATATCAATGCCGTGGTGAATCGTACGGATATAGTTCAGCTCGCTGCTGCGATCCGCGTCACTGATGGAAACATAATGGGTTTTCCGGTTGTATTTTTTATAAACCGGGAGAATGCGCGGCGAGGAGAAACCATGGATGGTGGTCACCATCGGAGTCTGAATCAGGCCGCTGTACGTCAGTGGTAAAAAATCATAGTGGTTGTGAATGAGGTCAAATTCCCCGGACTGCTCCATAATCGCCGAGATATGCAGCGACTCCCAGACTTTGGCGTCCACCTCCCGGTCTTCCTCGTAAGGGACGGGACAAACGCTGCGCAGTTTCGCCGCCGTCAGCGAATCACCGGTGGCGTACAGGGTCACATCAATATTTTCTTTGACCAGTCCTTCGGTCAATAAGGAGACGACTCTTTCCCAGGGTCCGTAATGTCGTGGCGGCGTCCGCCAGGCAATGGGCGAAATAATGGCCACTTTCATAATGCTGAAATTCCTCCACTTCATAAATCATACTCATCGAATATGGAATACCGAAAGCCGGTGTTCCTCGCGTCCCTATCGAGTACTTTAAAGAACTTCGGCGGGGGAGTGGGTAAAGCCTTTATTGCTTTAATGCGGATCAGTGTTTTTTAACGGTTGGCTCTATCCTGCGGGGAGGAAATGGCAGATATCCGCCGAACCTTACGGATAAGAACAATGCGGCATATAGGAGACTGTTTATGAAAGCGGCTGGTAAAAGAAAAACGGTTCTGACGGCGCTGTTTATGCTTGCCGTGCTGCTGACGCCATGGGGTTCGGTGGCGGCTGAAACTTTAGCGGATGTGGATGCGGAAATTCAATCCGATCCCACGCCGGTTCGTGTTTCCGGGCAGGATGCATATAACGTTTATCAAGGTGTCACTCCAGCCCGTTTAATCCGCAAATTGAATGTGCTGACAGCCTCGGGGGTGGTAAATTTTGCTTCCGCCGGCAATTTGAACAATTTTTATTCTTTTACCGGCCTGGCCGGAGTCACTGATACAAAAATAGAGGTCAAAACCACCACTTCAAGCTTGCGCCTTTATCGGCGGGGCAGCAGCAGCGTAAAAGAGACGCAAAGCTATCTGCGGTCTTGGTGGGGCGATAAATACCGGGGCATTGAAGCCAGCCGGAATGAGCAGGCGATATTGGCCGCCTGGGGCAGTGATCTCAATCGCATCTATGTGATTGATGTGCCGGCGGGTGTGACGGTGATTGGCGGACTGGCGGCGCCGATGGAGAAGAATGGAGAATATCGCGCCGGCGGCGCTTACCAATACTGGTACCGGGGGGCGCAGCTTGGCTGGCTGGTTTACGCACTGTACGCGCCGGATTATCTGGAAAGCTACGGGTCCGCCGTTACCGGGGCCCAGAAACTGGGCCAGCTTAGCCTGACCGATATCGGCGAAACGTTGGCCCAGCTGCGTTATCATTCGGACCCGGACAGCCAGGAGACCGTTTGGATGCGGTTCTACGGCGGGTATAGCCGCTATCCCGCCGGCAACGGCAATGAATTCGGCATTCATTATGACGGGCTGCACGGCGGGTATAATAAACTGGTGAAAGGCCGGGCCGCCAACGAAAGAGATAGAATGAACATGGGTGTTTTTATCGGACGCGGCGGCGTCAGCCAGCAGGATGTTGTCAGCGGTGTGACCAATGATGTAACCAACGTTTATGCCGGCATCTATTCCTTGTATCAGTGGGCGCCGGATCAGCCGCGGTCCTGGTACGGCAGCGCCAGCGTCTTGTATGGCCATTTGCGCTTTAATAATCAGGTCCCGGGAGAAATGGGCTACGGTCTCAAGCAAAGTTATTCCGGGAATATATTTGCCGCCGCGCTGGAAACCGGGCTGACTTTTCGCCGCAGCGACGACTGGATTATCGAACCGCAGCTGCAGCTGACCTATACGAAAATACTGCAGAACGATTTTAATGACAATTTAGGGGCCCGCATCCATTTGCAGCAGGGAGATTCGCTGATGGGAGGGCTGGGTTTGCGCTTGAGCCGGGAATTTAAAAACCAAGCCGGCAGGAACGGGAATGTCAGGCTGCAAGTGAATTATTTTCATGCGCTTCGTAATCGCAATGAGCTGGATGTGGCTGGTGACCCGGTGACCTTCGCGGGCGGCAAAAATGTGTACAGAATCAACGTTGGCGGCCTGTATCCCCTCGGGCGCCTGATGAATATGGAAGGAAATATTGGGAAAATTTTCGGTGAGGAACGCGGCTGGTTTGGCAGTTTGTCCCTGCGGGGGAATTGGTGATTGACCTTTTCGCTGACATCGGCTGTGGCCGATAGGTTTTTTATTTTAAATCGTTTGATAAATGTACTGAAAATTTGTCTGAGTTTGCTTTACGGCTAATATAATTACTGCTGTATTTAGTAC
>DATMYQ010000215.1:0-3448 GCA_035560935.1 Patescibacteria group bacterium
TTTTAGAAGCAGGCATTTTATCAAAGGAGCGATTTTTATGTATAACGAAACTAATGTTCGTGAAACCAATCGGATTCTGGTATGCGAAACACGCTGTGACAGCGAAGACACGACTTGTCCCGAAGACTGTGAATTAGCCGGCGGGAACGAATAATTTTCAGACTTCACGCATAAACGAATAAAAATCAACAGGAATCCCGGCGTTTCCGGGCAATGTGCAAAGAGAGCCGTTTGGCTCTCTTTGTTTGTTCCGCGCCCTTGACTATATTCCCTGCTTACCGGTGTTCCGCCTGGCTTCCTCCTGGGCCAGTACCGCCTCAATATGCAATCTCGTCCCGTTAAGGCTGTGAATCACCTTGTCCATAATGGTCACATCAGTCAGCTTGGCAGTGGGATATTTATTCATGGCTTCAATGCGTATATTGGTGATGGTGTTGCGCAGTTCCTGCAAGCGCTCTGCGTCCATTTTTTCGTCCTTTTCCATGGCGATAAGTTCTTCTTCAATCTCCGCCACTTTCTTGACATAACCCTTAAAGGTACCATTGTCATCCAGCCCGGCGCCGCTGAAGAATTTCATCATCATCAACACGATGGTCAGCAAGGACATGGCGGCGCCGAATCCTTTTTGAATCAATTCCACCGTCTTGGCGGAAAACACCGATTCATTGCGCTTCAGAAACAATTCCGTCGCCGGGGAGATGGGAAAACCGGACGGAATCGTCACTCGTTTTTCATCCATTTTGACGCGGAGTTTACTTTCAACTTGCGGGCTATAGAGGATTTCCATCAGTTTTTCCACGGCTTTGGCATCCACTTTTTTATTAGCCACCAAGTGCATGTTAACGCCGACAGATTTTAAATCCCTGGCCGGTTCCGGCGGATTGGTATATAGGTGTAAGCCAGCACTTTTTCGCCGCTCACCCAGCCTTCACGCAGAGAAAGCGCTTCGGGAAAAGGGATTTCCAGCAAGTGATAGCCCTGGTTTTTAATCATATATTCCGCCGCGTAGGCCGGCGTGGAGGAAACCACGAACATGGCGTCCGGTAATTTGGTGGGATGCATGGACAACACGTCTTCTATCGAATCATTGGATTCAGCATAATCCACGCCTTCCTGCAAGCCCACAAAATTCAGCACGCGATGGGCGACGATGCGTGTCCCGCCTGTTTTGGAGCCTACATTGACCATTTTCCCTTTCAATTCCCTGATGTCTTTAATCTGTGGTTTGACCAGCAAATGCAAAACTTCGGAAGATACAGTGGCCACATGTTCCACATTCGCCAGGCGCAGGTTGAGACCGCCCTGGACAAACGCCAAATCCAGCTTGCCGTCATTCACTTCCTCCAGCGCCCTGACCGAACCGGACATCGGATGAATGATCAGGGTAATGCCTTCCTTGGCCGCCTCTTCCTCCAGTATTTTGGCCAGCATATGCCGCTGGGAGAGAATATCGCCGCCGGTAATGGTCATGGTATATTTTTTCGGTATCATGTCGTAAACAAAATTGCCAAACAAGCCCAATACACTAAAGACGAGGATCAAGGCCAGGGCTTTTCGCAACGTTTCGTTTTTCTGGATCTTGGTTAAAATCTTCTTTAGCAGCTGATCGGCTTCAAAGGTTCCAGCCATGTTGTATTCCCCCTAAAAATGCTTCCGCGTATTTCACTAATTGACCCGGATTAATCCTTCCTGTTCCAAAATATCCTGCCCCTCTTTACTCAAGGTAAAGTCAATCAGTTTTTGTACAGCACTTTTAGGCTTGTCGTAAATTTCCAGATAAAAAGACCGGCTGAGCGGGTAGTTTCCTGACAGGATGCTCTCGCGGCTTATAGCGATGTTGTTGATAGTCAGCGGCTTAATGGCCGGTTTTAGATCCTTCAGGGCCAGATAGCCAACGGCGTTGACGTTGCCGGCCACTGCCGCCGTCAAGATCTCGGCCGATTCGTTGGCAGTAATTTCTTTAGCAAAATCCAGGCCGCCCAGCACCATTTCGTCCATGCCTTTACGGGTGGTTGAGGCTTTGTTCCGGCCGATCAACACGATGGGAGCGTCCGCTCCGCCCAATTGGCGCCAGTTGGTAATCACGCCGGTAAAAACGTCTTTGATCTGTTCTTTGTTAAGGTTCCGGACCGGATTGGAGGGATGGACCACGATGGCAATCGCGTCTTTGGCCACCAGATAATCCCTCAGATACTGGTCATCTTCTTCCGGTTTGACTTCCCGGGATGTCATCGCCAGGTCAATGGCATTGCGTTTGACAGCAATAATGCCGGCCGTGGACCCGCCCCCATCACTCTCCACCAGGATTTGGGGATGCATTTTGTTAAAACCCTTTTCCAATTTCTCCATGTATGGAAGCATGGTGGTCGATCCCGCAACCAGCAGCGTTTCCTGCCCGGCCCGTTTACTGCAGCCTGCCGCAACGAAAACCAGCAGCAACAAACAACCGATCAGCCCGTTTTTTACTATTTTTTTGCCCATTTTCTGCTGTTTCAAATAATAACACCGCCCTATTTTTATCTGTGCCTGATTATTTTACGGCGATTACTCCCGCTTGCCGGACAAACTGCTGCCCCTTATCGGTGGCTAAAACATATTCTACAAACTGATTCACCGATTGGGTGGAACCCTCACTGGTATACAGCGCCAGTTCCCGAACAATCGGGTACTGGCGTCCGGTGATATTTCCCACCTCATGGCTTATTCCGTTCACGGTCAATGGTTTTACGGTGCCGTCCAGATAAGGCAATGCCACGTAACCGATGGCGCCGGGATTTTGTTGAACAAATTTGGCCATGTTGTTCGTTGACAGGATATTGGCACTGGCGGTCACTACTTTCCGCTCCGACATGACCCGTTCTTTCCAGGTTTCATAGTTGCCGGAGGAGCCGTTATAGGAAGCGACAATCACCGGCAAATCAGCGCCACCAAGCTGCTGCCAGTTGACAATTTCGCCGCTAAACAGGCGCCGCAAGTCCTCCATGGCCAGATTGTTTATTCCATTGCCGTTATTGACAATGGGAACCAGCGCATCATAGGCGATGACATGTTTCGTCAGCGTCAGATTATTGTCTTTGGCCCGTTTCTTCAAAGTGTCATCACTGTCGGCGGAAGCCATGGCCACATTGCAGGTGGCATCAATCAACGATTTGATTCCGCGCATCGTACCGATGGAAGTGACCGTGACAATCGTTCCGGGATGCTCACGCATGTACAGTTCGGCAACGGGCTGAATAATCGCCCCCACATTACTGGATCCGCGCAAATGGACGCTTTGCGTTTCCAACTGCCTGGCACTCCAGCCAGTCCCATAGGCTATGGTTAGCATGGATACGATAAGTAATCCGGCCAGCCATATTTTTCTCAATCCCATCTCCATCGTCCTTTCAAAACTCATCATTAATTCAATGCCATTATTCCTTATATTTCGTCAAATTCCTTCTATTTC
>DATMYQ010000216.1:0-2877 GCA_035560935.1 Patescibacteria group bacterium
TTAATTAGATAATTTCTTCACAAAAGCGATTTTTCCTGCTTCTGGAACGAAAAGAAAGTAACTATTTTCACTGAGTGAAAAAAAAACGTAGCCGGGACAAAAATGACAACGGCTCGGCAACGTATTCGGAAAATTTGTCGAACTCTGACAAAAACAAAAAAGTCCCGGATATTCCGGGACATCATGACTTCCGATGCGCTTGGCAAGGGTGACCGGAGGTCATGGAAATCTTATTGAGGAAAGTTTTCTTCTTGGCTGGTTATGACGAGGACATGTCGCTTTCTTTCAAAGTGACGTCGTGGGCGCCGCCTTCGACGATGCTGGTGGCCGACACCAGTGTAATCCGGGCTTTTTCCTGCAGTTCGGGAATGCTCACGGCGCCGCAGTTGCACATAGTGGACTTAATTTTGCTGACGGAAATGTCCAGATTGTCTTTCAGGGTGCCGGCGTAAGGAATGTAGGAATCCACGCCTTCTTCAAACTCCATTTTCCCTTCCCCTTTTTCGCTGCCGGTGTCGTAACGCTGCCAGTTGCGGGCTTTATTGGAGCCTTCGCCCCAATACTCCTTGACAAAATTGCCGCCCAGTTTTACTTTGCGGCCGGGACTTTCGTCAAAACGGGCGAAATAGCGGCCCATCATGACAAAATCCGCGCCCATGGCCAGGGCCAGAACGATGTGGTAATCATGAACGATGCCGCCGTCGGAACACAGCGGGACGTAAATACCGGTTTGGCGGCAGTATTCATCCCGGGCGGCTGCCACTTCGATAATGGCGGAAGCCTGGCCGCGGCCGATGCCTTTTTGCTCTCGGGTGATGCAGATGGAACCGCCGCCGATACCGACCTTGACAAAGTCAGCGCCGGCTTCGGCCAGATAGAGAAAGCCTTCCCGGTCCACGACATTGCCGCCGCCGACCTTGGCGGTGTCGCCAAAGGTTTTTTTGATATATTGAATGGCTTCACCCTGATATTCGGTATAGCCGTCGGAAGAATCCAGGCAAAGCATGTCAGCGCCGGCGGCCACCAGTGCCGGAACCCGTTCCCGATAGTCCCGGGTATTGATACCGGCGCCGACTACCAGGCGTTTCTGGTTGTCGATCAACTCGTTGGGATATTCCCGGTGGCTATCGTAATCTTTGCGGAATACCAGATACAGTAAGTTTTGGTTTTTGTCAACGATGGGCAGGCAGTTTAGTTTATGATCCCAGATCATATCGTTGGCCCGGGACAGGTTAATGCCTTCGGTACCGTAAATCAGCGAAGAAAATGGGGTCATAAAGTCACGGATCTTTTTGTCCGGTGCCGTCCGGCTCAGGCGGTAGTCACGGCTGGTAACGATCCCCATCAGCCGGCCGTTGGGCAGACCATTTTCGGTGATGGCCATGGTGGAATGGCCTTTTTGAGCTTTTAAGGCCAATACGTCTTCCAAAGTATGGTCGGGCGTCAGGTTGGAATCGCTGACCACAAAACCGGCTTTGTATTTTTTTACCTGGCGGACCATGTCAGCTTGCTGCTGGATGGGCTGGGAAACGAATACGAAGGAGATGCCACCGTGCATAGCCAGCGCAATGGCCATTTTATGGTCCGACACTGCCTGCATGATGGCGGAAGAGATCGGCAGGTTGATGCTCAGGGGACAGGGTTCGCCTTGTTTAAAGCGGGCAATGGGAGTTTTCAGCGATACTTTTTCCGGGATGCATTGTTTGGTTGTCAGGTTGGGGACCAGCAGGTACTCGCTGAACGTACGGGACGGTTCCGCATAATAATGAGCCATAATGAACCTCCTTTGTTTTTTATATCTAGGCCACAGGTCAGGTTTCTCCCATAATTTGGCCGGTATGGGTCAGGTCGTAACCGCCCAGCCCGGCGATCTGGTTTTGAAAAGAAGTGGAGCGGAGAACCGACAGTAGGACCTGATAGTAAGGCTTGCCTTCGTCTTCGCGGCGCAGCACCAGATCATAGCGTTCATTTTTCAATGGAAGAAAGTCAATGTTGGCGACCTGCTGGGCGGTTTTTTCGATGCCAACGCCCACGTCGGCGTCGCCGCGGGCCACATAGCTGGCCACCGCCAGATGGCTGGATTCTTCCCGGTCATAACCGCTAATGGAGCGTTGATCGATGTCCAGCAGACGCAACTGCTCATCCAGCAGAACGCGGGCGCCGGAACCGGGTTCCCGGTTGACCAGACGGATGCCGGGGCGGGCCAGATCCGTCCAGTCCTTGATTCCCAGCGGGTTGCCCCGGGCCACGTAAAATCCTTCCCAGCGATACATCAAATTGATGATCAGGGTCCGGTGTCCGGCTAAAATGCGCCGGATATAAGGAAGGTTGTACGTGTCGGTATCACTGTCCCAGAGATGGGCCGTGACCAGTTGGGCGCTGCGCCGGTATAACGCCAGCAGGCCGTCAACACTGCCAAAATGGTGGCGCAGAACCGGCTGCTGGGGTAACTCTTTTTCCAGATGGCGGGCCAAAATATCAAGAACAACGTCCTGGCCGCAGAGGATCAGCGCATTGGAACCGACTGCGGCCGCAGCGGGGGGACAAGATTCTTTCGCAGGAGAGTGGCTGCGATCTTTGGATTTTTGAATATAGGCATCCAGGTCCGGCGAATCAACCCGCACTTTGCGGCCTACCCGGTAGCCGGCCAGATCGCCGCGTTTAATCATTTCATAAACGGTAAAGCGGGAAATTTTCAGAAGCTTTGCCACTTCTTCCGGTGTGTAAGAGAGAATTCCGGACATAAAATCACCTCGTTGGTCCTTCACTGTGTTTTAATTATCATATCGCAAAAACGAAAGATAGGCCAGACCAACCGCCGGGATTTTACAAAAACTTATCAAAAGTATTGCCGTGGACAAAACCGAAGAATATAAT
>DATMYQ010000217.1:0-8730 GCA_035560935.1 Patescibacteria group bacterium
GTGGCAGACACTCCATCGGTGTCTGCCACGTTTTCCTTCATTCACTCATTCACGAAGTTGTTCAAGACGTTACTGGTTGTACGGGTACCGGATGTGTAATCCGAATGTTGCGGTAACGGCTCATGCCGGTACCGGCTGGTACCAGTTTACCAATAATGACATTTTCTTTAAGACCTAACAGCGGATCCACTTTCCCTTTAATCGCAGCTTCCGTAAGTACGCGGGTGGTCTCCTGGAAGGAGGCAGCGGAAAGGAACGAGTCCGTCGCCAGGGAGGCTTTGGTAATGCCCAATAAAATCGGTCGGGCAAAAGCAGGCTCCCCGCCATTTTCAATGGCCTTAATGTTTTCTTCTTCAAACGTATTGACATCAATGTATTCGCCCGGCAGTAAGTCGGTATCGCCGGCTTCTTCCAGCTTGACTTTGTGCAACATCTGGCGAACCATGACTTCAATATGCTTGTCATTAATTTCAACGCCTTGGGATTTATATACTTTTTGCACTTCGTAAACCAGATACCGTTGCGTCTCTTTCAGACCCTGAACCCGCAAAATATCATGCGGGTTGACCGAACCTTCCGTCAAGCGGTCACCCGCTTTGACTTCCTGTCCATCGGCCACCAGCAGACGGGCACCATAAGGAATCTGGTACACCCGCTCTTCGCCAAGATTAATTTGGCTGTCAGTATCCGTTTGCGGGGGATGCACGGTGACCCGGCGCAGTCCTTTAATTTCTTTGACTTCGACCTTGCCGTCAATTTCAGTAATAATCGCTTGTCGTTTGGGTTTACGGGCCTCGAAAAGTTCTTCAACCCGCGGCAGACCCTGAGTAATATCGTCACCGGCAACACCGCCGGTGTGGAATGTACGCATCGTCAACTGAGTACCGGGTTCGCCAATGGATTGCGCCGCAATAATGCCAACAGCTTCGCCCACATCAACCATATGGCTGGTTCCCAGGTTGCGGCCGTAACATTTGATACAGACACCATGCTGTGAGCGGCATGTCAGCACCGAACGGATCGAAACCCGTTTACGGACCGCAACGACTTTGTCTGCCAGCTCTTCAGTAATCTCCTGATTCAAACGCACTACCATCTCGCCGGTTTCCGGATTCACAATATCTTCAGCCGACACCCGGCCAATGATCCGGTCTCGCAGCGCTTCAATGACGCCGGCACCTTCGGTGATAGCCTCCACTTCGATACCCTTGATGCTGTTGTTACGAACTTTTACTTCTTTGACATCACTGTGTAAAATCGCTTCAATGTTTGCTTCCGACAGCGGCGTATCGGCAGGAACTAATTCTTCACCAGCACTGTTTACAATAGCATTGGTCGTATTTTTACCCAACATTTCACGGATCATGGCTTCTTTAAGGGTTTGACGAACTTTTTCCTCAGGCTCACCCAATGCAATGACTTCATCATTGGTGGCAAGATTTAGTTCTTCGGCAGCCGAGGCGTTAATTCCGCGGATGACCATTTCCGGCACGCCGTGTTCGCCAATAATTTGCAGGTGATCATTATCCAGAACCGTGTCTTTAGGAACCAAAAGTTCTGCCGTTTTCGGGTCAAAAACATCTTGTCCCAGCACGCGTCCTTGCAGTGTATCCCGCAGGAAATTAATGGCCCCGGTACTGGTTTGGGCCAGGCGCGCCCGTTCGCGCTGCAGGTTGATACCCACCACGTCACAGTCCTCTTCGCGGACGATCACATCCTGGGCCACGTCCACCAAACGTCGGGTCAGATATCCGGAGTCAGCGGTACGCAACGCGGTATCAGCCAAACCTTTCCGGGCACCGTGGGTGGAAATAAAGTACTCCAACACGGTCAAACCTTCCCGGAAATTGGCCTTAATCGGTACGTCGATGATCCGCCCGGAAGGATCCGCCATCAATCCCCGCATACCAGCCAGCTGACGAATCTGCTGGATATTACCGCGGGCACCGGAGTTAGCCATCATATACACCGGATTGAACCGGTCCAAGGTATTCATCAAAGCCGTGGTTACGTCATCTGTGGCTTTGGTCCACAAACCGATAATGTTTTTGTAGCGTTCGTCATCGGTAATCAGGCCGCGCCGATATTGTTTATCGATGACGTCAACCTTGCGCTCGGTTTCCGCCAGGATTTCTTTTTTCTCGGACGGAATCTGAATATCTGAAATGGCAATGGTCACGCCAGCCCGGCAAGCATATGCAAAACCCAAACTCTTGACAGTATCCAAAACCACTGCCGTTTTCGCGTTACCAAAACGACGATACGAATCCGCCACCATTTTACCCAGCTGTTTTTTGTCCATCAGAATGCCCAGATGCCATTCGCCGTCTATTTGCACCATGTGCTGCAGTTCCGGCGGCAACGCTTCGTTAAAAATCATCCGCCCAACAGTGGTGTGAATCCGGCCAAATTCCGGCACTCTGACAATAATTTTTTCATGCAGAGTCAGTTCTTTATGATAGTAGGCAAGCAGGGCTTCAGTGTAGCCTGAGAAATAGCGAACCCGTCCATCAGGCTGTTCCCGTTCAATAGTCAGGTAATAGGAACCCAAAACCATATCCTGTGTCGGCGTTGCCACCGGCTTGCCATCCTTAGTGGACAAAATGTTATGCGCCGAAAGCATCAAAATACGGGCTTCCGCCTGCGCTTCCGCCGATAAAGGCACATGGACCGCCATCTGGTCACCATCAAAGTCCGCATTATAAGCGGTACAAACCAATGGATGGATTTTAATGGCCCGGCCTTCAGAAAGTACGGGTTCAAATGCCTGGATACCCAGACGATGCAGCGTCGGAGCACGGTTTAACAATACCGGATGTTCTTTAATGACTTCCTCGAGAACATCCCACACTTCCGGGCGTACCCGCTCCACCATCCGTTTAGCGCTTTTAATGTTATGCGCATGACCGGCATTCACCAGTTTTTTCATGACAAACGGTTTAAATAATTCCAGCGCCATTTCTTTAGGCAGACCGCATTGATGCAATTTCAGGTCAGGTCCAACCACAATAACGGAACGGCCGGAATAATCCACCCGTTTACCCAACAGGTTCTGACGAAAACGGCCCTGTTTGCCCTTCAACATATCACTGAGGGACTTTAACGGACGATTGCCCGGACCGGTAACCGGGCGGCCCCGGCGGCCATTATCAATGAGCGCGTCGACCGCTTCCTGCAGCATCCGTTTTTCATTGCGGACAATGATATCAGGAGCGCCCAAGTCCAATAAACGCTTTAGGCGGTTATTACGGTTAATAACCCGGCGATACAAATCATTCAAATCGGAAGTGGCAAAACGTCCGCCGTCCAACTGAACCATCGGACGCAGTTCCGGCGGAATAACCGGCACCACATCCATAATCATCCACGAGGGTTTATTACCGGATTTCCGGAATGCTTCCACTACTTCCAGGCGGCGGATGGCACGAATTTTACGCTGCCCGCTGACTTCTTTAAGTTCCTGTCGGAGTTCTCTGGATAATTTTTCCAAATCCAGTTCATCCAGCATTTTTTTCACAGCTTCCGCACCCATTCCAACCCGGAAGGCGGTACCGTATTTATCTCGGTTCTCCCGATACTCGGTTTCGCTGAGCAGTTGTTTCTTCATCAGTGGCGTGTCGCCGGGATCCAGCACAATATAAGAAGCAAAATACAGTACTTTTTCCAACGAGCGGGGTGAGATATCCAGAATAAAACCCATCCGGCTGGGGATACCTTTAAAATACCAGATATGAGATACCGGTGCTGCCAATTCAATATGTCCCATCCGGTCACGTCGTACTTTGGACCGGGTCACTTCTACGCCGCAACGATCGCAGACAATTCCTTTATAACGGATCCGTTTGTATTTGCCGCAATGGCATTCCCAGTCACGAGTCGGTCCAAAGATCTTTTCACAAAAAAGGCCTTCTCGTTCCGGTTTCAACGTACGGTAGTTAATCGTTTCCGGCTTTTTTACCTCACCATGGGACCACTTGCGGATCTGATCGGGAGAAGCCAGACCAATGCGCATCGAATCAAAGTTGTTCACATCCAACAAGGGGGTATCGCTCCCTTCTCCTTACAATAAATCATCATCATCCAAATCATCGTCAGGCTGGCCCGTTTTTTCTTTTAACGTCTTACCCGCCTGCCCGTCACCGGTCAGCAATGATTCATCGTCTTCATCTAAAATCGTCTTAGTTTCCGGTGTTTTACCCATATCACCGATTTCAGCGATGATATCCAGTTCTTCATCAAGGAAATCCGGTCCACCGGCACTATCATATTCATCGGCTGAATCCGCATTATACTCTACTTTTTTACGGTCCACCGGTCCAGAGCGAGACGCTTCCTCTTCACCACCCAAGCTAAAATCAAGTTCTTTGGCGGTCTCGTGAATGTCTTCATCAGAATCCCGAATCATAATTTCCTGTGCATCTTCGCTCAGGATCTTAACGTCCAGACCAATACTCTGCAATTCCTTGATTAATACTTTGAAGGACTCAGGCACTCCCGGCTCAGGAACATTTTCCCCTTTGACAATCGCTTCATAGGTTTTTACCCGGCCTACCACATCGTCGGATTTAACCGTCAATAGTTCTTGCAGGGTATAAGCCGCACCGTACGCTTCCAAAGCCCAAACTTCCATCTCGCCGAAACGTTGTCCGCCAAACTGAGCCTTACCACCCAACGGTTGTTGGGTAACCAGCGAATACGGACCGGTGGAGCGGGCGTGGATTTTATCATCAACCAAGTGAGCCAGCTTCAACATATATACAAATCCAACGGTGACATGATTATCAAACGGTTCTCCTGTTCGACCATCATAAAGCACTGTTTTACCGTCTTCCGACAAACCGGCAACCTGCAGAGTTTTGATAACTTCATCCTCTGTAGCTCCGTCAAAAACAGGAGTTGCCAGATGTACTCCAGCCTTATCCGGTTTCGGCAACCCAACTTCATCGAGAGGATAACCCACTTCTCTGAGCCTTTTCTCCAGTTCCTCCGTTGCACCACTTTTAATCTGCAGACCAATAGCTGCCGCAGCACGACCCAGATGAGTTTCCAGCACCTGCCCAATATTCATACGGGAAGGAACGCCCAACGGATTCAATACAATCTGTACCGGCGTGCCATCCGGCAGGAACGGCATGTCTTCCTGAGGCATGATCCGGGAAACGACACCCTTGTTACCGTGACGTCCCGCCATTTTATCCCCTTCGGAAATCTTACGTTTCTGAGCAATATACACCCGGACCAATTGATTAACACCCGGCGGCAATTCATCGCCATTTTCCCGGGTAAATACTTTCACATCAACAATTTTCCCGGCTTCGCCGTGTGGAACCCGCAGAGAAGTGTCGCGAACTTCCCGGGCCTTTTCACCAAAGATGGCCCGCAGCAACCGTTCTTCGGCCGTCAGTTCCGTCTCGCCTTTCGGCGTAACTTTACCGACCAGAATATCACCAGGACGAACTTCCGCCCCCACGCGGATAATTCCCCGATCATCCAAATCGCGCAAGACATCTTCCGCTACGTTAGGAATATCACGGGTGATTTCTTCCGGTCCCAGTTTAGTATCCCGCGCGTCACACTCATATTCTTCAATATGGATAGACGTAAAAACATCTTCTTGAACCAGTTGTTGGCTAAGTAAAATCGCATCTTCGTAGTTATAGCCTTCCCATGGCATAAAGGCCACCAGAACGTTATAACCCAACGCCAGTTCCCCTTTATCAGTGGACGGGCCATCGGCCAAAACCTGCCCCTTTACTATCTGCTCACCTTTATAAACAATTGGTTTTTGATTAATACAGGTTCCCTGGTTGGAACGCAAGTATTTGAGCAAGCGATAAGAATCCAAGCCGCCGGTCTCCGTGCGAATTTGGATATCCGTCGCCGTAACTTTTTCAATCACACCGGCATTTTTAGCCAGTGTCACCACACCAGAGTCGCGAGCCGCTTTATACTCCATACCAGTACCGATTAACGGTGCCTGTGTTTTCAAAAGTGGTACGGCCTGCCGTTGCATGTTGGCACCCATCAGCGCCCGGTTGGCATCGTCATTTTCCAGGAACGGAATCATCGCCGTTGCAATAGATACTACCTGCTTCGGTGAAACGTCCATATAATCAACGTTTTCCACCGGTACGACCAGAATTTCACCATGGCGAACACGAACGATGACACGCTCCTGCTTGAATTGGCCATCCGCAGCCAATTCTTCGTTCGCCTGCGCAATAACAACTTCATCTTCTTCATCAGCGGTCAAATATTCCACTTCGCTGGTCACTTTGCCGGTCATCTTGTCTACTTTCCGGTACGGAGTCTCAATAAAGCCAAATTCGTTGACCCGGGCAAACGTTGACAAAGAACCAATCAAACCAATGTTCGGTCCTTCCGGCGTTTCAATAGGACACATCCGGCCATAGTGAGAGTTGTGAACGTCACGAACTTCGAAGCCTGCCCGTTCCCGGCTCAAACCGCCAGGGCCCAGGGCGCTCAAACGGCGTTTATGCGTCAGTTCCGCCAGTGGGTTCGTTTGGTCCATAAACTGCGACAACTGGCTGGAGCCAAAAAACTCCTTGATGGCAGCAACCACCGGACGGATATTGATCAGTGCCTGCGGCGTAATCACATCCACATCCTGAATGGTCATCCGTTCTTTCACTACCCGTTCCATACGGGCCAGACCGATACGGAACTGGTTCTGCAGCAACTCACCTACCGAGCGCAGGCGGCGATTTCCCAAATGGTCAATATCATCCGTGGTACCATGGCCATCCATCAAATTCAGCATATAGCTAATCGCCGCAATGACATCTTCCCGGGTAATCGTACGATGAGTATAGGGTCGCTGAGGATTAGTCAAAACCTTGACAACCGACCCATCTTTTTGTCGGATTTTAATTTCCTGCAATTCAGCACTGTCAAGCGCGCCACTAGCGGCGATTCTGTCCAAAACCAGCAAATCGACTGTAGTACCTTCTTCTACAACAATTTCACCGGTTTCCGGATGAACCAAAGTTTGATGCAATGTTTTGCCCAGTAAACGACGGCGCCATCCCAGCTTTTTAGTCAATTTATAGCGACCAACCGTCGCCAGATCATATCGTTTGGAGTCAAAAAACAACGATTCCAGTAATTGCGCAGCATTTTCAACCGTTGGCGGCTCTCCCGGACGCAAACGCTTGTAAATTTCCACCAACGCCTCTTCTCTTGAACTGGTATTATCCCGTTCCAAAGTCGCCCGAATTCGCACGTCTTCATGAAACAATTCAGCAATTACTCCATTAGACACATAGCCCAACGCGCGAATCAGTACAGTAATTGGCAGTTTCCGGGTACGATCGACTCGAACAGAAACCACATCGTTAGGATCAGTTTCAAACTCCAACCACGCGCCCCGATTAGGTATCACCGTCGCGCTGTAGAGTTTTTTCCCACTTGTATCAATGTTTTCACCGTAATACACCCCCGGTGAACGGACCAACTGGCTGACAATAACCCGCTCCGCACCATTGATAATGAAAGTCCCGTTATCCGTCATCAACGGAAAGTCGCCCATGAAAACTTCCTGCTCTTTGATTTCACCGGTTTCTTTGTTAATTAGACGAACACTAACGCGAAGCGGAGCCGAATAGGTTACATCCCGCTCCTTACACTCTTCCACATCATATTTTGGTTCACCCAGCGTAAAGTTTTCAAAAGACAGTACAAGGTTTCCGGTAAAATCCTGGATTGGAGAAATATCATGAAATATTTCTCTTAACCCGTCCTTGAGAAACCAGTTGTAAGAATTCTTTTGAATCTCAATCAGATTGGGCATGTCCAGTACTTCTTTGATCTTAGCATAACTATACCTGACCCTTTTGCCCACCGGAACAGGATTGAACATTAACCTCTTCACCCCTTAGCCCAAATTGCACTGACCCAACGGCATCATTTTGTCTTCGTGCATCCGTTAATAATGATATACTTTCTGTACCTACAGGAAAACACTGAGGTAACCTCCTGCTACTGAAAATACGGCATTTTGGCACGGAAATAAGCAGGTAGCGGATAAAATACGAAAATAAGCAAGGTTCTACCAGCTAAGTGAGGACCTTGCCTTTACTGCCGATGAAAAATATTTCATCCTCCGCCATGATGTTAATTTCCTGCCAGTACACAAAATATACCTCTGGAGTCAACAATTAACTTTTTCAGTACACCAAAAAATAATATGCACCGCAATGAGTAATGGTATCACATTTATATCAATATGTCAATATGCAGAAATCTATTCCGTAGCATCCGCACAATGAAATCGTTTAATGTACGCTACCAATAATACGGAAAAGGAACCAAGAGTACTTGTTACCAGGTACTCTTGATTCCTTTTTCTAACCGGAACATAGCGTTCCGGCATGATAACTATTTCACTTCAACGCTCGCACCGGCTTCTTCTAATTTAGCTTTCAGCGCGTCTGCATCCGCTTTGGAAATCTTTTCTTTAATGGCCTTAGGAGCACTATCAACCAAATCTTTCGCTTCTTTCAAACCCAAACCGGTTACTTCGCGAACGACTTTGATGACATTAATCTTGCCAGCGCCAGGGCTGGTCAAAACAACGTCGAATTCGCTTTGTTCTTCAGCAGCAGCGCCACCAGCAGCAGCTACCGGAGCAGCAGCTACGGCCATCGGAGCGGCTGCGGATACACCGAATTTTTCTTCCAGAGCTTTTACCAGTTCAGACAGTTCCAGTAC
>DATMYQ010000218.1:0-2653 GCA_035560935.1 Patescibacteria group bacterium
AACTATAACTAAAAAAGATAGATTGCAAAAGGAGCAGCGGATATGGATATCCATCACTTGCGCTATTTTACCGAAGTGGCCCGGCGCAAAAGTTTCAGCAAAGCAGCGGCGGCGTTACATGTATCACAGTCGGCTATCAGCAAGATGGTGAAAGATCTGGAGACGGAACTGGGAGCCGCCTTGTTCAACCGGACGTCCAAGCAGGTGGAAATGACCGACGCAGGCGTCAAATTTCTCAGTCAGGCCAGCCAGGTGGTATCTCTGTTTGACGGCCTGGCCACCGATTTCGACCGGCAATACCGGATTGCCAAGGGAAAAATCATCATTGGTCTACCGCCGTTGACCGAGTCGACGCAGTTTGCCCAGATCCTGGGCAAATACCGGAGCAATTTTCCCGATGTGCACATTGAATTGTATGAGTTCGGTTCCAAAAAAGTAGAAAGCGCCGTTCAGGAAGGAACGCTTGATATCGGTATCATGTGCCGCGTGCCCAACCCGGAACTGTATGAATCGTTTACCTTTATCAGCGATCCCCTGCGCCTGATCGTCAGCGTCCGTCATCCTTTGGCCCGGGTATGTCAGGTGAAACTGGCGGATCTGGCGGACGAATCCTTTGTGCTGTACACCGATGACTTCAGTTTGCACGACGAGATCATCCAGCGTTGCCGCGTTGCCGGATTCCAGCCGAAAGTCGTTTTTGAGACTTCGCGCAAAGGCCTGATGGTGCAGACGGTGGCAGCCAACTTCGGCGTCGCTTTTTTACCCGGCACGCTTTGCGAAGATCTTAATCCGGAGTTTGTTACCGCTATTCCGCTGGTTCATCCGGAAATATTGCACACTATGTCGGTTATCTGGAAAAAAGGCCGGCATCTTTCCTATCCGGCGAAGCTTTGGCTGGATTTTGCCGAACAGTATCTGCTGGCCGGCCGGGACGGCTAGCGGCCCGCGAAATGACAAGAAAGCGAAGAAGTGGCAAGCCGCTGCCGCTTTTTCGCTTTCTATGATATACATCAACCTTGTTATATAGGGTCCAACGTAATCGGTTAACATGCAATAGAGGTTGAGTTTCTGGGTTTTCCGCCAGCCGTTTCCTTATCATGCTTTGGGTAGCGTTTTCGGATCGCAGCCCATTATTTTGCTGAGAGGGGCGGCGTAATGGTCCGTTTACCGCACGATCACCGATACTCCGTCAGGAACGATCGTGATGCGGGCGTCCTTACCCACTATCTTCTCCGCCATAGCCAATGCTTCCGTAATGGTGGCGGCCGCGTTCATCTTCATATCCCGGATCATCTGGTGATCACACTGGTCGGTCACGATGATGACGCTGTGATGCATCAGCACACGGGCGAGAATCTGGGCCTCCCATTGGTCCGGCAATGTATCCGGTGGCGCAATCGTCATGATTTTCTCCATAACCTCCCGGGCCGTGGCGGCAGACTTAAACCACTCGTAGAAATCCTTGCCACCGTGGCCATCGTTACAGGCGGCGCAAATGATGATGACGCCGCCTTGGCGGCAGGTGGCTTCGGCAGCCGTCATTCCTTTTACCGCCTGGTAAATGTTTTGATCCAGCGGATAGCCGCCGTTGGAAGTAATGGCGATATCGGCCGGTTGGGGCGAAGCAGTGGCCAGTTCTGCCACAAACTTCGTGCCGTCGGCGTGAGCTTGTTCGAGATCGCCGGCGAAGGCCTTAATAATTTTTTTGTCCGCATCAATAACAACATTTAAAATAAAACGCAGTTTGGCCGTTTTTGCCGCATAAAGCATGTCAATATGAAGCGGGTTGCCTTCCAGGTTGCCGGTGCGGGCTTTAGCGCTGGCGATAAACTGGGAATTGTGGTTGGCCAACACGGTCACCTTACTGACCACACCGGGAAGAACGCTTTTGCGGCCGCCGGAAAAGCCGGCGAAGAAGTGTGGTTCAATAAATCCTTCTGCAATCAACAGATCGGCATCTATGGCCAGCTTGTTGATCATTATTTCTCCGCCGGAAGGGAGTTTGCCGATATTGACCATGGACGCCGGATCAAACGCGTCATGGATGACAATTTTTTCTGCTGCAACAAGCGTTTCACCAAATTTGCCAATCAGTTCTTCCTGGGTGGTGGGGCGGTGAAAACCGGTGGCGATGAGGAAGGTAATGTCAGCCTCCGGATTCCCGCCACGGATTTCTTCCAGCAGGAGGGGCGCCATAATTTTGCTGGGTACGGGGCGTGTGTGGTCACTGGCGATAATGACAATTTTTTTCTTGCCTTTGGCCAATTCGCGGAGGCGGGGTGAGCCGATCGGATTTGCCAGAGCGTTTCTGACCAGTTCCTGCTCGCCCGCCGCTGGCTGATAATGGTGTGCTCTGGATTCCAGAATACCCTCCAGCCTGGCGTCTGGAATCAATGCGTCGATAAATCCTTTGCCATAAGGAATTTTCACTGTGGCCATATTTCTTCCTCCCTACATATAATACAAAAACCGGCTTATTATCTATTGTAGCATTATTTTATCCGATTTCCATGCCAATTTTTGGAGTGGACGGTTTTCCGATTGGTGAATTCACGAATTTTTTTTGCAAGATCGTTGCAAAATATCTTATGAAGCGCAGCAAAAGGGATGGACAGTGGTTGACATGAAAAAAGACTGGAAGACGATATTTCCG
>DATMYQ010000219.1:0-9624 GCA_035560935.1 Patescibacteria group bacterium
GTTTTCCTGTATTTACATTTTTAAGTTTTGGTAAAGAAGATTAGCTAATGGTTAACTTTTGCTTTTCATTCATCACCAAACCCGGACCGGCTTTCCAGCGGTCCTTCCCGGCGCAATAAAAAAACGTCTGTCCGGAAATCACTTCCGCGACAGACGTCTTATTTGCCATTCCGAACCCCGGCTTTAACGAATCCGAAATTCCCGTTTTTCATCACCCAGTGCCTGATTTTTCAGCGGGTTCTCCACCATTTGCCGAATCTGTTGTTTAGCCAGTTTACGCGTCTCGTCAAATTTTTCTTTAAGCCCGCCCACATCCTCCGGCATACCTGCCTTTATCCATTCCTGGGCCACTTTGCCGACACCATATGTCACACCGACCCCAATGGGTATCTGCATCGGCGCAAAGGGAATCAGCGTGGCCAGGGTTTGTCCGACAAACGCCGCTCCCAGGGCCATCAGAAACCCGGCGGCAGCCGTCTCATTAATTTTAACTCCATAAACCTCACCGATTTTGACAATCATATAAACTTCATTGGCAACCAGCGCCACCGTGCCGACAGCCGGGGCGATGACAATCACACCCGCCCGGGCGGCCGCCCATCGGCAAATTTCTTCTGCCTCCGCTTCCTGGACAGCAGTGGCTGTGACGGGGAGTTTCGGTTTAACCGGCTCTACTTCATTGAACACTCAATCTACCTCCCTCATCCGGTGTTTTTAGCATACGTACCCGTTACAACAAATCCCGCTCGTTTCCAGTCAGTTCCCAACTATGCCCCTCTGACAAAGTACACCACCGCGATCACTGCCGCTAACCCTAAACGATAGACGGCAAACACAGCGAAATTGTTCCTTTGAAGATATTTCAGCAAAAAACTGATGCAAAAAAGTCCCACAATCGCCGAGGTAACCGTCCCGACTAAAAACAGGGAACTCGTTGCATGATGGATAATGTCCGGCGTATGTTTTAACGCGGCACCGGCAATGATCGGCGTTGCCAGCAAAAAAGAAAATTTAGCGGAAGCTGCCCGGGAAAATCCGAGCAGGCGTCCGGTAGTCATGGTAATACCGGAACGGGAAACCCCCGGAATCAGCGCCAATGCCTGGGATACTCCAATCAGAAATGCCTGTTTGAAGGTAATATTCTCGTACTGTATCCTTTGCGGCGAAATCCGGTCGATGTAGTACAGCAGGATCCCCATCACCGCGAGACCAACCGCAATGATGAGCGGCTGGGACCGGAAGAATTTATCAATGAACGATTCAAGCAGCAATCCGGCCACACCGCCGGGTAAAGTAGCCACCACCAGATACCAGAACATTTTTCCCTCTTTTGTTTTTAAGCCCTTCGTTAAACCGTTAATGACCAATTCCAGCCAATCCTGAAAGAAATAAATCAGCACCGCCAGCAAGGTTCCCACATGCAGCGCCACATCCAACGCAATGTCAATATTTCCGCCAACCTGGGCGATAACCGGATCCCAGCCAAATAACCAGCGCACAATAATAAGGTGTGCGGAACTGGATATGGGCAAAAATTCGCCCAGGCCCTGAACAATTCCCAATACGACCGCAATAACCAATAACATCTCTGTTGTTCTCCTTTTAAAAAAATTAACGTACTTTGACATTGTACCGCAAAATAGCCGGACTGTGAATGGTCAAAATACTCCCAAACCCAACAATTAAATATCTATTCACGCACACCAAAAAGCAGGCTGCGTCAGTAAACGGCCTGCACTTTGGCAAATCTATGGTAAAACCGATCTTATCCATTCATACTGAGATTATCCTGCAAAACGGGCAAGAAATAACGCCATTAACGCCGCGCGCCGCGGTAATTCATCAACAACAATATATTCTCCGTTGGTGTGGGCGCCATCACCCACTGCTCCGAATCCATCCAGCGTGGGGACGATCTGTGCCGTGAAATTCCCGTCACTGCCGCCACCGGTACTGGTTTCTCCCAGTTCAAATCCCAAATAGTGGTCAGCCAGACTTTTAGCCAGAAGATACAATTGTTCGACACCGTCGCTGCGTTCAAAGGGCGGACGATTGAGGCCACCGTTCACCACAATGCGGGTTCCTGCCAAAACCGGCTGCAGTTCCAGTATTTTAGGAACCACCGTTTCCGCCGCCGCCAAAGAATTCACTCTTAAATCCACATCCGCCCAGGCTTCCGCCGGCACCGTATTGATCCCGGAGCCACCTGATATAACGCCCACGTTGACGGTTGTTCCTGCTGCCAGATCGGTCAGTCCCTGCAAATAAATAATTTGCCGCGCCAATTCTTCCACCGCGCTGATTCCTTTCGCAAAATCCACACCCGAGTGTGCGGCCCGTCCGGTGACCGTTACCCGGAAGCGTCCCACACCTTTCCGCATCGTTTTCACCGATCCATGCGGCGCCGCCGAGCACTCCGGCACTAACACACATTGGCTTTTCCGGGCTTCTTCCTCAATCAGTTGGCGGGAAGAAGAGCTGCCGTTCTCTTCATCGGTGGTCACCAGCAGCACGACCCGTTTGTCCGGTTTTACACGCAGCGTCTCCAGCGTTTTCAACGCATATAAAGTCTGCACCAGACCGCCTTTCATATCAAAGACCCCGGGACCATAAGCTTTTCCCGCGTCGATGCGAAACGGATTTTTCTGCAACGTTCCCTGGGCAAAAACCGTATCACAGTGGGCCAGGATCAGGATCTGCTCCTCTCCCTGCCCCCACTCGCACCGGATCCGGTTTCCGTAAGTTTCGTCACGGAAAGTATGGCACGTTCCCCCGGTCATGCGGACAAACAAGGCGGCCACATGTTCCACTAAAGGGTCACATAACTCTTTGCGGTCGGAAGGAGATTCCATTTCCACCAGAGTTTTTAGACACTGCAGCATTTCTTCCTGCTGTCCCGACAAATACTCGTATATTCTGTCCATCGCCCGCTACCGTCCTTATCTTTATGCTATTGGGTTATATCCCCCCAAAAGGCGGTCCGCCTTTCATTTATTGCGGAATTTAACCGTTCGGAGGCTGCGCGCCCGGCGCCAGGGGAGACTGGTATACAAAACCTTTGGTTTGCTGGCTAAATTCCTGCTTCGCCCGGCACAAAAGCAAGTCATCCGTATAGAGATCATACAAAGCCCCCGCCAAAGCTTTGGCGGCAAACAGCATCGCGGCCGCGCCAATGCCCGAGCCTGAGGAAGCAGTGGCCTGCCAGGAATGCGCCGCCGTCCCGACCGGCCACGTCGCCGCGGTAAAGAGCGCAAAAGGCATTAACCAGCTGACATCACCCACATCTGTTGATCCGGCCATGACTTCTTTCCGGTCATCAATGACCGCAATATCTTCGTGCAAAGTCTGGTCTAACACTGCCGGCGGGGCAAAATAAGCCCGCATCACATTTTCTTTTTGGCCCGGCGTGAAACTGGCAGCGAGTTTTTCCGCGAACTGTTTGTCATCTGCCGAGAAATAGGGTCCCCCCACTTCCTCCATATTCCGGTGCAGCACGTTGGACAATGTCTCATTGCTTAACACATCATAGCAGCCAGCCAGAAGGTTATGCCGGACTTCGGTTTCTGTCATTAATGCGGCGCCCTGCGCTATTTTCAGCAGCCGCTGGTATATTGCCTCGACGCTTTCCCGCCGCGGCGCCCGGATATAGTACCAGACCGATGCATCGGCCGGAACAATGTTAGGTGCGCCGCCGCCGTTGGTAATCGTATAATGCAGGCGTGCTTTCTCTTCAATATGCTCGCGGAGATAATTGGCGCCGACATTCATCAACTCTACCGCATCCAGCGCGCTTCGTCCCATTTGCGGCGCGGCGGCGGCATGAGCCGACACGCCTTTAAAATGAAACTCCACAGAATTCATCGCCAAAAAGCTGCAGCCCCATACCACGTTCATACTGGCCGGATGCCAGGACAGCGAAGCGTCCAGATCGGCGAACGCGCCTTCTTTGGCCATAAACACTTTACCAGCCAGGGTTTCTTCCGCCGGGCAGCCGTAATAGCGCACCGTGCCTTTGATTTCACCCTGTTCCATTGCTTTTTTTATCGCCAAAACCGCGCCCACTCCCGCTGTTCCCAGCAGATTATGCCCGCAGCCGTGACCGGGCTGATTCGCCTGTGCGGGTTCTGCATGCGCCACTGATTTTTTTTGTGAGAGATTGGCCAGCGCATCATATTCTCCTAAAATCCCCAGGATGGGACGTCCTGATCCAAATTCGGCAACCAGGGCCGTCGGTATGCCGGGAAGTCCTTTTTGCACCCGGAAGCCCTGCGCTTCCAGAAAAGATGCCTGCAGACCGGCAGCATGCCGTTCCTGAAAAGCCAGCTCCGGATGGTCCCAGATATCGGCGGCCATTTCCCGCAAGCCGGCCGCAACTTCATCAATCCAGTGAAAAAGTTCTGTTTTTTTCATTATTCACACCTTCCCTTTATTCACCGCGCCGCCACTGCCGTTATGTCGTTTTTACAGCCTGGCACAACCGCTTGTCCGGCGTCATACAATCATTTTGTCTTTATTGCGTACTGATGGCAGCCTTTCTCGACTTAATGGTTGTCGCGATCACTGCCGAAGTCAGCATCGTCACAATTAAGAAAGCAAACGCGATATTGAAGCTGCCGCCGGACGTCTGCACCAGATAACCCATAATAATCGGTGAAAAGAATCCGGCCCCCTGACCGGCTGTATTAATAAAGCCCATCGCCCGGCCGGTAATGCCGGAGGGAATCGAACTCATCGGCAAAGCGAAGATCACGCCGCCGGCCGTATAGAGAAATCCGCCGGCCAGAGTCTGATACAGGATCAATAAATTGGTGGATTCCGCCGTATACATCAGATAAAGGAACAGGGAACAGCTCAGCTGGCAGGTCAGTAAGGGAATTTTGGGATTATGCCGAAACTTGTCATTCAGCCAGCCACCCAACGCAAACCCGATCGTACCGACAAAAAAGGGCAGAGATGCCGTAATGCCCATTTTGAGAATTTCAAAACCGCGAACTTTTACCAGATAAGACGGCAGCCAAGAAACAAAACCCCAGGCAGCCGTGTTAAAGAAAAACAGCATGAAGAAACATTTTGTGACCGTGGGAACCTTGACCACTTCCCAAAAGCTCACCTTAGCAACCTCACCGGTTTGCTCCAGGGCTGGCTCATCCTGAATTTCGGCGAGTTCCTCCCGGGAAATGCCTTTCTTATCCGCCGGCCGGTCCGGTACCAAACGCCAAATCAAATAGCACAACACCAGTCCCGGCAACAGCAGTCCGATAAACGCGGAACGCCAGCCCCAGGCGGCCACCATGCCGGCGACGATCAAGGGGGCAATCGCCGCTCCCAGCGGATTGGACGCCATCATGATGCCGGTGGCAGTGCCCCGCTCTTTTTTGGGAAACCAATTGGACAGGGATTTAAATGAGGCCGCGGGAAACACCCCTTCACCAATACCAAATACTACCCGGATCCACAGCATACTGGCCAGAGAACCCGCCAGTCCGGTAAATACAGTAAATAACGACCAAATTAAAATAGCTCCGAACATAACTTTCCGGGCGCCGAATTTGTCGGCCAAAAATCCCCCCGGCAACTGACAGGTCGCATAGCCTACGAAGAAAGCGCTCATGACCACGCCCATCGCTACCGGTGTCAGGTTAAAATCAGTGGCAATGTAGGGAATCGCCGTTGCCATGACCATCCGGTCGGCATAAGAAACCAACCAGGTGCCAAACAGCACCGCCAATGTGGTATGCCTTGATTTCCAGAAAAAGCTTTGACCCATGATAAACCCTCCTTTTAATGTGGAATCTTCCCCTTTGGTAATCCCCCCGGTACGCCGTTTATGCGCCGCCCAGCAACACCCATCTTCGCCTCCTCCCCTTTTTTGTCAATAGAATCCGTTTTGTCGCATCAATGCTAATTCGCTGATATTCTCCAGAGCCAGCCCGCGTTTTCCTTCTTCAATCTCTATAATCATCGACAGGAGTTTCTCCAGTCGCGGAACGGCAATATTGGCCGCCCTGGCCCGTTCAATCACTGGTTGAAGCTGGGAAGGAACCTCCGTCTTGCGCTTTCTCACGGCCAAATCACGCCAGATGCCGGATTTGGTTTTGGTATAGGTGCGCAGGCGGGCAACGTGAATCGCCATTTCCCGGTCAATCTCCTCCCAGTCGCGTTTTTCCGCCGGATACGCCCATTGCGGATTCCAGTCATCAAAACCAACCGTTTCAATACCGCAACTTTCGGCCACGGCCAGGGACTCCGACGCCGTGTCCAGCAAAATGTTCCGCATCTCTTTATTTTCAAAAACGTCGGCGATGGTCTCATCGGTGAGCGCCGTGCCGATCAGCATCGTTACATAGCCCAGCTTGCTCCACAGATAACCGAAAATGTTGCCGGTCGTGTGAACCGGTCCCCATTCCGACAGAACCTGCGATAATTCGCTGACCCGTGCCGACCGGCTACCGTCGATTTCGCCGATATACACCGCGCCTTCTCCGCCGTAATTAATCACGCCGGGTTCGATGTAGTCGGCAAACAAATTGACAAAACAGCCAATCGTCCGTTCCGGACCAATCAACTTTGCAATTTCATATTCACACAGACCATTCTGGCAGGAAACCACCGCCGTGGCTTCCCTGATCAACTCCCGGACATTTTCTAAGGCCGGCACGGTGGCCTGCGCCTTCACACATAAAAAGGTCATGCCCAGCGCTTCTTTTTTCGCCTTGATCTCCGCCACCGTCAGGGCGTTAACCGGCACAGAAAATGTTTTGCCCTGCGGCAGCTGTATCGTCAAACCCCGGGATTTCATGGCATTTACGTGTTCCTCGCAAATATCCACAAACGTAATATCGTGGCCGCCGTTTACCAAATAGGCTCCCAGAACACCGCCGATGGCTCCGGCGCCAATCATGGTTATTTTCATAAAATCAACTCCTTCGTGTCCCGTACCGGGCGCAGAGACCGGGTCAGGTCAATGGCGTTACGGAGAGTATGGTTCACCTGGTTAATTCTGCGCCTGGCGATGACCATCATCGCTTTATATTGGTCGTTGCCCGGGTCCAGATCTTCCAGCGCCGCCACCTCGGTCAATAAAGGGATTCCTCTTTGCCGTACGGCCAGATCATGCTCATAAATACTGCCGCGGAGATAATTCAACGGCACCAGCATTTGCGACAGGCCGACGATATATTGATTGAACGGTTCCCGGCCGTAAGCCTCTTTGTTCTCATAAACGGCAGCCACTTCTCGTTTCAATTCACTCACCCGCGACAGCATTAGAGACAGATCGACCTTATCCCCACTCAGCACCGCATATCCTTTGATCATCTGCTCCAGTTCCTCAATAGCCGCGACCTGGTTAATCGGTAGGATCTCCCCGGCGCAGGCACGATAAACGCTCAATAAGTACACAGCGCAGTCCCGGACCAGACATTCCTCGTCGATTTTATCTATCGTATCTTCCGTAGTGTGCCACCACCAGCCGAAACCGCCGGTTTTACCCCCGCCAAACAGCTGGGAAAACGCTTCCGCCGCCAGCCCCGGCGTCAATTCCTGCTCTGATAGGCCCATATATAGGGAAGGAGTGCCGGTTCCCCAAAAAGACTGGTCGCCGGCCCGGCCATAGCGGGTGCCGCGAAACAGCTGCCCGGTCAGCTGTTTGATCACGTCAAAAGCCAGTCCCCGGGTTTCGGCCATCGCATTGGCCTCAGTCAGAATGCGGGAACCTTTCGCCCCCAAAGAATCGGCGTTGATATGCAAAAAACAATGATCGTACAAATCTTCAAAAAAGGTATCACAGTACCAAGTGGAGCCCGCATACCGTCCGTGCGAGTGACCGGACCAGAAGGCAATCCGCACGCTCCGTCGCAAATACCGCCGGTGTTTGCTGAGAATCCGGACCACTTCCATCACGGCGGCATTGGCCGCCCCATTGTCCATGGCGCCGTAATGCCAGCTGTCAACATGACTGCTCAACAGTAGAAACCGTTCCGGCTCCTCAGCCCCGGTAATGGTGCCGATCAGGGTGGGAATCTTTCGCCAGCGGCTATCCACCCGAGTTTGCAGGCAAACATTGACGTTGCCGTTCCGCATCCGCTCTTTTAGAATTTCACCGGCGGCAACCGTGACCGAAACAATGGGTACCCGGGGTAAAAGCGCCCAATCTTCCGGTCCCGGGCTCCCCCAGACCCGTGACGCAATCATTTCGTGAGTGTATTCGGCATTGATAAAAACAACAGCGGCCGCGCCACGGTCCTGGGCATTTTTCACCAAAGAGTCCATCGCCAGACCATTCATCAGCACAATCTTCCCTTTAACATCAAGCTTCGGATCATCAAACGGCACTCCGTCCCCCGCGTAAACCAACTCTCCTTCCGTTCCGGCAGTGGAGACGGCCATCGAGTGTGTAATACATTCCACCGTTTCACCATTGACCGTCATGCAGGCGCTCTGCGGCAAGCTGATGTAAGCATCTGAATAGTACATTTCCGTTTCTATACCAAATTCTTCTAGTTGTCTCTGCACATAGGCAAAGCTCGCCGCTTCCTCTTCGGTGCCGGATAAACGGATAACGGACGCAATTTTTTCATTGTACGCCATCAGTAATTTCTTATCGATTTCCTGCAGCAACAGCTCTTCAAGTTCTTCGGGCGCAGCAGCGATCATTTTTCAGGCTTCCTTTCGGCTGAATTTCTACAGCTTCGATTTGAACACTCTTCCGGCAGTATAGCCGCCGTCGGCAAAAAGATTCTGGCCGGTGGTAAAGGCAGCGTGCTCACTGGCCAGGAACAATACGCTGGCGGCAATTTCTGACGGCAGTCCCACCCGGTTCAACGGGCACATGACAATCTTCTCTTTATGTTCCTTGCGGGCAACATCCGAGTCCAGTGAAGCCAGCAAGGCTTCCGTTTCAATCAGCCCCGGACCGACGGCGTTGACGCGGATCCCGTATTGCGCCCATTCCAGGGCCAATACCTGCGTCATCATTTTCACTGCGGCTTTGGAGGAGCAGTAATGGGCAACGCCCGGTCTGGCCAAAACGCTCGCCGTTGAGGATATATTGACAATACTGCCCCGGATCCCTTTGTCCACCATGTTTTTTGCCACCGCCTGAGCCATAAAGAAATATCCCTTCACGTTCAAGTCGTAAAGTGCGTCCCAGTCATCTTCGGTAATTTCCAGTGCAAATTTCGAGGGATAGATCCCAGCGTTATTGACCAAAACGCGGACCGGGCCAAATTTTTCTTCGGCATACACAACAATTTCAGCGCTGATGGAAGCGGCCTGACGCAGATTGGCCACAAACATCGCCAGCCGGCCGGCAAAATCAGTCGCCAGTTCTCTATAGGTATTCGCCAGCAATTGCTTATCATAGTCTACCAGCAGTACTTTGGCCCCCGAATCGAGAAATCCGGCAGCAATGCCTTTGCCTACTCCCGCTGCCGCGCCGGTAACGATGACCGTTTGGTTGTCAAAACGAATTTCCATACGCAAAACCTCTTTTCTTCGGGTAATATTAAGAAAAAAGGAGCGCTTGATTTTCCGTCAAGGCTCCATTGCCAATAAAATTTACTCACTCATCTCAATAAAAGAATAGGGGTAAAAATTAAATGTTATAATGTTATGACATTATCT
>DATMYQ010000220.1:0-9189 GCA_035560935.1 Patescibacteria group bacterium
TCCATAATTTGAAAGGGGTTTTTTGATGTTTGAAAACAAATTCGGTCAAGAAGGTTTAACTTTTGATGATGTCCTCTTGGTTCCGGCCAGATCGGAAGTTTTACCTCGAGACGTTGAAATATCAACTGCGTTAACTAAAAATATCAAATTAAACATTCCCATTATTAGTTCGGGTATGGATACCGTTACGGAAGCACGAATGGCGATTGCCATGGCCCGTGAAGGTGGTCTGGGCGTCATTCACAAAAATATGACGATCGAACGTCAGGCCGGCGAAATTGATAAAGTCAAACGCTCCGAACATGGCATCATTGTGGATCCAATTTTTTTGGCACCGGACAATACTTTGCAAGACGCGCACAATTTAATGGAAAAGTATCGGATATCCGGTGTTCCGATTACTCAAAAAGGAAAACTGGTCGGAATCCTGACGAATCGCGACCTGCGTTTCGAAACCAGTATGAATAAACCAATTTCCGAGTGCATGACCAGCAAAAATTTAATCACAGCCCCGGTTGGTACTTCCGTAGAGGCTGCCAAAGATATTTTGCGTCAAAACCGAATTGAAAAACTACCGCTGGTAGATAACAAAGGATTTTTAAAAGGTCTAATCACAATCAAAGACATTGAAAAAACGCTAAAATATCCCAGCTCAGCAAAAGACAGCAATGGCCGCCTTTTGGTAGCAGCTGCCGTTGGTGTCGGTGCCGACATGATGGATCGGGTGGATGCCATTGTGGCTGCCAAAGTTGATGTCATTGTTGTGGATACTGCTCACGGCCATTCCCTCGGTGTTTTACAGGCAGTGCAACGTATCAAAGCAGCTTACCCCCAGGTAGACCTGATCGCCGGCAATGTGGCGACGGGCGATGCAACCCGTGATTTGATTGAAGCCGGCGCAGATGCGATAAAAGTCGGTATTGGCCCCGGCTCAATCTGTACTACACGGGTCATCGCCGGCATTGGTGTTCCGCAAATTACTGCCGTATACGAATGCGCTGCCGTAGCCCGGCGCAGCGGTGTACCTGTTATTGCCGACGGTGGCATAAAATATTCAGGTGATATTACTAAAGCCATTGCCGCAGGAGCCAACGTGGCCATGGTTGGAAACCTAATGGCTGGAACCGAAGAAAGTCCGGGAGAAACCATTATTTATCAAGGGCGCAGCTATAAAGTATATCGGGGTATGGGTTCACTGAGCGCTATGGCCGACGGTAGCAAGGACCGTTACTTCCAGGAAAATATGGACAAACTGGTTCCCGAAGGGATCGAAGGACGAGTGCCTTACAAAGGTTCCGTTGCCGACACAGTATTCCAATTGGTCGGAGGATTGCGGGCCGGTATGGGATATTGCGGCGTGCAAACCATTAATGATCTGATTAATAAAACCCGTTTTATCCGGATCACCGGCGCCGGTCTCAAAGAAAGCCATCCCCATGATGTCAACATCACCAAAGAAGCCCCAAACTATAGTTTTTAACAACTACTTTTAAAAATACCTATTTTGTCCGGCGCCACTCTTTTTTCCACTGATTACAACATCTCGTTGGAAAGAAAGAGTGGCGCCTACTGCTGGACCTCAACCCTCATGGTTTAAATTGCTGCTACCGTCAGATTGTGATAAAATGACATAGAGAATCAGATCATCTGTTGTCTGGATGCCTGACCGCTCTTAACTCGAATTTTACAAAGGGAGCTCACTGTTGTGCACAATCAGGTCTGCGTATTATCTGTCCGGGTAGATGCCATTTCTATGGCGGACGCATTGTCAACAATCGAAGAATATATCGATCACCAGCCCCCCCCCCGCTTAATTGCCACCGCAAATGCCGAAATGGTTATGATGGCCGCGGAGGATGCCGAACTGGCTGCCGCACTGAATGCCGCCGCGTTGATTGTCCCGGATGGTGCCGGTGTGGTCTGGGCTGCCCGTCACACTGGGCATCCCGTTCCGGAAAGAGTAGCCGGTTACGATTTAGTGCAAAACTTACTCGCACGAGCCCCGCGAAAAAACTATCGTATATATATGCTGGGCGGCGCACCGGGAATAGTGGAGATGGCAAAAGCCACGGCTGAAAGCCGTTTTCCAGACATCAATATTGTCGGAACACATAATGGTTTTTTTTCGGCAGTGGATGAATCGGCCATTATCGAAAATATTCGTCAAGCCAAGCCGGATATTTTGCTGGTAGCCCTGGGAGTTCCCAAACAGGAAAAATGGCTGGCCCGTCATTTGAATGCATTGGGAGTCCCTGTCTCAATCGGTGTGGGAGGTACGTTCGACGTAATGGCTGGAACCGTACAACGGGCTCCGTTATGGATGCAGCGGACCTGTCTTGAATGGTTGTTCCGTCTCCTGTGCCAACCCAGCCGGATAATACGGATGATGGCTCTGCCACGTTTTGTCATTAAAGTCTTGCGAGGGTAAAAACATTAGACAAAGCCAGAATGATATATTATAATGTATTGGGAAATTGAAGGGGTAAAAACTCAGCCTCTCGCTTTCTGTTTTGTGGGTTAAAAGGGGGTTGCTGGGGAGGTGAATCAATGACCAAAAGTCCCATTGTGAAAGAAGGTTTTGTCTACATTGGAATACTTGCGTTAATTACGGTATTCGTGTTACTGACCGTTCATCCCTATTGGAGCATTATTCCGGGAGTTTTACTATGCTTCGTGACATTCTTTTTTCGTAATCCCAACCGGCTACCGCCGGCCGATGAAGATTTGATTTTGTCGCCGGCTGACGGGAAGGTTATGAGCATTTGTGAGGTTTATGACGATCAGTACCTTGAAGCCGATGCCATAAAAGTTACCGTATTTCTTTCTGTCTTTGACGTTCATGTAAATCGCAGCCCGATCGCCGGTGAAATCAAATATCAGCAATATACCTGTGGGCGTTTTCGGCCTGCGTATAAAGCTGCAGCCAGCTACGAAAACGAACGTCACGCTATTGGTCTGGAAAATAGCCGGGTACGGATTCTTGTGACTCAGGTGGCCGGAATTTTGGCACGCCGGATTGTTTCCTGGGTTACGCTTGGCAATATACTTGACCGGGGTGAGCGTTATGGTATGATCAAATTCGGCTCTTGTACTGAACTTGTTATGCCGAAAGATGTTGAAATCCTTGTAAAAAAAGGTGATCGGGTAACCGGTGGAAAGACAGTGATAGGGAGGTTGCGTTCTTGAAAAATTTTATTCCCAACGCGTTGACTGCACTGAACCTGGTTCTTGGCATGTTTGCGATTATCGCTACGTTAAGCGAAGCATTTCAACAAGCGGCGCTTTTCATCGTTGCGGCAATGATAGCGGATGGCTTGGACGGACGTGTCGCTCGATACTTCAATGCCAGCAGCGAATTCGGTAAAGAATTGGATTCGCTTTGCGACTTGGTTTCTTTTGGTGTGGCGCCGGCTATTTTAGCGTATAAGTTTTTCCTGGCGGATTTTGGTCTTTCCGGCAGTGTATTGGCAGCGGCATTTGCCACTTGCGGCGCGTTGCGTTTAGCCCGTTTCAATGTTAATACCAACGTTGTTAAAGGTTATTTTATGGGTCTTCCGATTCCCGCCGGTGGTTGTGTCCTGGCAACTTTTGTCATGATCGGGATCAAGCCGCCCGGTTGGGTTTTCCCGTTAATGGTTGCTGTTTTTGCCTACCTGATGGTCAGCACGGTTCGCTATCCTGATTTCAAAGGAAAAGGCGGGGAAAGAGTTCGTGTCATTCCCCTGGGAGTTTCCTTGCTGGCTGGCGGTTATATTATTTTCGCCTTCGGCAACTCACTAATTTTTGCCTTTTTCTTTACTTATGTGTTACTGGGGATACTGAACAATATGTTCCGTTTAGTTGAGCGACAGTCTGCCGCCTGAATTAATTCCGTGCCACACTTTCTCCAGGCACGGACTTTAAAGGAGAAAGATTCATGAATTATATACTGGATTACATAATGGTTCCTGTACAACTCATTATTATTTTCTTCACACTATATTATTTCTTTTTGGCTTTTTTCGGTATGTCCCGGAAGACCGAAAAGAAAATATTGACACCAAAGAAAGCTTTTGCCATCATCGTGGCAGCTCACAATGAAGAACAGGTTATTGGTCCGCTGGTGGAAAATCTGAACTTGTTAGACTATCCCCGTGAACTCTATGATGTCTTTGTCGTTGCCGACAACTGCACCGATAAAACCGGTGAAATTGCCCGCAATGCCGGCGCCATCGTTCACGAACGTTTTAACCTGGAAGAGCGGGGCAAGGGCTTTGCCATGGAATGGATGTTCCAGAAACTGTTCCGGATGAAGCGCCATTATGACGGTGTTGTCATCTTTGACGCGGATAATTTAGTTCACCCCCGGTTTTTACTGGAAATGAACAACCGGCTTTGCAAAGGCGAAAAAGTCATTCAGGGTTACCTGGATGCCAAAAACCCTTGTGATACTTGGGTTTCTGGCACTTTTGCCATCTCATTCTGGGTAGTGAATCATATTTGGCATTTAGCTAAATATAATTTGGGACTTTCCAGTGTATTGGGTGGCACGGGTATGTGTATTGCCACCGATGTGCTGGAAGAATTCGGCTGGGGCGCTACCTGTTTGACGGAAGACATGGAGTTCACAATGAAAGTGCTGGTTAAAGGGATCTCTACAACTTGGGCCCATGATGCCATTGTCTATGATGAAAAACCGTTGACTTTCATGCAGTCCTGGAATCAACGGAAACGTTGGGCGCAGGGGCATTTTGACGTAGCCGGCCGCTATATTCCCAGCCTGATTAAGGAAAGCATCCGGCAGAAAAACATCAAACTGCTGGATGGTGTTTTCCATCTGCTGCAGCCTCATTTTCTACTGCTTTCCACAATATTTCTTCTGATTAACTATCTGTCGTACTGTTTTGGCCCTTTCTATACCAATATTCTTCTGACAGTTTTTCCTGTGGAAGTATGGACGCTGGTTACTTTAGGACAATATCTGTTCCCGGTCATTGTTCTGGCCAAAGTTCACGCACCTTGGAAAGTTTGGCTGTACATGCTTTTGTATCCCTTGTTTATCTACAGTTGGGTCCCCATTACCGTGTTAGGCTTTATCCATCGCAACGACCGTGTTTGGAGTCATACTCAGCATACACGCAGTATCAGCTGCCATGATATTTTACTCAGCAGCCATTCTGGTGATTTTTCCAAGAATAATCTTTTAGGAAAACAAGCGGTCAAATAATTGATGATCAGTCGGAAAAACGGACAGAAGTCGCTTTAATTTACCAAAAAGGTGAGTGCTTACGCTCATCTTTTTTCCGCATATAGGAATCTACGATAACACGTAATGTACCCTAATCCACACCGATCATTTCGTATGAAAGAGGAGGATCCTGATTTTATGTATTACCTGACGATTACTGTTGAATTTGAAGCCGCGCACCGCCTCCCGGATTATCCCGGTAAATGCAATCGTCTTCACGGACACAACTGGAAAGTGGAAGTGACCATCGCCGGCTCTCGGCTGAATTCTCTGGGCATGTTGATGGATTTTCGCGAGTTGAAAGCAGAAGTGAACACGGTGGTGGACCGGCTGGACCATTATTATTTAAACGAACTCGAAGCCTTTGCGACGATCAACCCTACTGCGGAACACATCGCGAAATATTTTTATGATGAACTGTGCAACCGCACGTCTTTTACAGACAATGCGATCAGGATTGACAGCGTTCAGGTCTGGGAATCACCGAAATCTGCCGTGTTGTACCGCCCCAGCGGCCTATGAATCTGGTTGAAATTTTTTCGTCGATTCAAGGCGAAGGACTATACGTCGGCAGCCGCCAAGTGTTCGTCCGTCTGAGCGGCTGCAATTTAGCCTGCGAATACTGTGACACGCCGGAATCCAGACAGCCCGCCGCCAACGCTCGTTGGGAGCAAACGCCCAATCAGCGGGATTTTTGCGCCATTCCCAATCCCGTTGATGAAACCTGGCTGATCCAGCATTTAAACCGGGTATTGGAAACACCGCACCATTCGGTGAGTTTTACCGGCGGCGAGCCGTTGCTGCAGGCAGCAGCCCTTGAGCGTATTCTGCCGCGCATCAACGGAACGATCTATCTGGAAACCAACGGAACTCTCCCGGCAGCCCTGGCGCAGATACTGCCCATGGTCCAAATCATCAGCATGGATATTAAACTGCCCAGCGTCACCGGCCGCAACAATTGGCAGGAACACCAACGCTTTTTGCAGCTGGCGGCCAGCCGTGAGCTGTTTGTTAAGCTCGTTATCACCAATGAAACGCTGCCGGAAGAAATCGACACGGCTTTGGCCATGATTGCCGCGAAAAATACCCATATTCCGCTGATTCTGCAGCCGGTAACCCCGAATGCCGCCTGCCGCGGCGTTTCACCGGAAAAGATGCTGCAACTGCAGGAAAAAGCGTTGCGGCAATTGACGGACGTCCGAGTGATTCCTCAAACGCATAAACTGATGGGACAGTTGTAATTATCCGGTACGATACTATGGAGGGATCCAATTTGCATATCTTGTTGACCAACGACGACGGAATCTACGCACCGGGTATCCGTGCCTTATGGCAGGAGTTGTCGCAGATCGCCACCATCCTGGTGGTAGCGCCGGACAGCGAGCGCAGCGCCGTCAGTCAGGCCATCACCGTACATCAACCGATCCGGGTGGATCGGCACAAAATTGAGGCCATGCCGGATATCAGCGCCTGGCGGGTGGGGGGAACCCCCACCGATTGTGTAAAAATCGCATTGGAATCCCTATTGCCGGTTACGCCGGACCTGGTGGTTTCCGGCATCAATCAAGGAGCCAATCTGGGGACGGATGTGCTGTATTCCGGTACCGTCAGCGCCGCCATGGAAGGAGCCTTGCACGGGATTCCTTCACTGGCCGTTTCCCTGGACAGCTGGCAGTCTCACGATTTTGCCCCGGCAGCCCGCTTTACCCGCAAAATGATACTGACTTTGCAGGAAAACCATTTGCCGCCTTATACCCTGCTGAATATTAATGTACCCGCGTTGCCGGAGAGTCAACTGACAACAACCGCCATCACCAAGCTGGGGAGCCGCCGTTATGAAAACACCTTTGAACGCCGTCTCGATCCTCGCGGACGCCACTACTACTGGATGAGCGGAAAACTGGCCGACAGCGACAATGATCCGGACAGTGACGTCACCGCGGTAAAGGAAGGGAAAATTTCTGTTACCCCCGTCCATTTTGATCTGACCAATTATGAACTGATCCATGCTCTGGAACACTGGCAGTTATAAACGCACAAACTTTTTTGCATTGAATAAAATTTAATGGAATAAAGGTGATGACATGATTAAAATTGCAATTATCGGCGGCACCGGTGTCTATGATCCCCGTATTCTCACCAATATCCGCGACGTGACCACGGTAACACCCTATGGCATCGTCCATTGCAAAACCGGTGAGTTTGAGGGCCGGGAGGTGGCCTTTCTTCCCCGCCACGGCAGTGATCATTCCATCCCGCCGCACCTGATCAACTATCGGGCCAATTTGTGGGCGCTGAAAAAACTGGGCGTGGAAAATATTATTGCCACCACGGCCGTCGGTTCGCTGAATCCGGCGATGAAACCGGGGGATTTTGTGGTTCTTGACCAATTTCTGGATTTCGTAAAAAATCGTGTTTGCACCTTTTATGAAGGCGGGGACCGAGGGGTGGTCCATGTGGATGTCACCTTTCCTTACTGTCCGGCCTTGCGCCAAACCGTCATCCAGGCCGCGGCGGCCCAACAAATTAAAATGCATGATGGCGGGACCTATGTTTGCGCCGACGGCCCCCGTTTTGAAACAGCAGCTGAAATCAAAATGTACGCTCAAATGGGCGGAGACCTGGTCGGCATGACCAACGTGCCGGAAGTGGTTTTAGCCCGGGAAGCGGAGATGTGTTACACCACGGTTTCCATGGTTACCAACCTGGCGGCCGGTTTGTCGCCGCAGCCGTTGACCCATGGAGAAGTACTGGATATTATGGCCGCCAATACCGATCATATTAAAAAATTGATTCTGGAAGCCATCCGCCGTATCGACCTGGAACGGTCCTGTTCCTGTCGTCAGGCGCTGGCGGAATATGGCGGCTTTAAGCTGTAGAAAGCGGTGATTCCATTTTGAAAACACTGGAATGGTCCGGAAATTCTCTGATCCTGCTGGATCAAACGAAACTGCCCAATGCCATCGAAAGTATCGAGTGCGTTGACTGGCAGCGAGTGGCTCTCGCTATCCGTCGTTTGGAAGTGCGCGGCGCACCAGCCATCGGCGCGGCGGCAGCCTTTGGCTTCGTGTTGGGAGCCCGCGAAGCGGCAGCAGAAGCAGCGCCTGATCAGTGGCTCGATACACTGGCTGAAATTGGCGATGCTCTGCGTCAGACGCGCCCCACGGCGGTCAATCTGTTCTGGGCGATTGACCGGATGGAGGCGGTGGTCCGCCGAATGACCAACGCAGACCGGCCTTCGTTATTGACGGCTCTGGAGGCGGAAGCGGTGGAAATTTCCGAGGAGGATCAACGGGTGAACGCGGCTATGGCGAAGCATGGCGCGGCGCTGTTCACCACGCCGACCGCTATTTTAACCCATTGCAACGCCGGAGCACTGGCCACGGTCGCCATTGGCACCGCGTTGGGAGTTATTCGCCAGGCCTGGAAGGAGCAGCATATCACCCGGGTTTTTGCCGATGAAACCCGTCCGCTGCTGCAGGGAGCCCGGTTGACTGCCTGGGAACTGACCCAGGATAAAATACCGGTGACCCTGATAACTGACAATATGGCCGGCTGGGTCATGAAAAACAAGATGGTGCAAGCCGTGATTGTGGGTGCTGACCGTATCGCCGCCAATGGCGATGTCGCCAACAAAATCGGCACTTACAGCGTTGCGGTGCTGGCGAAGGAACATCACATTCCTTTTTATGTGGCCGCTCCCGGCTCCACCTTCGATTTTAGCATCGCCAGCGGTGTTGACATTCCCATCGAAGAACGCGCCGCGAGCGAAGTGACTTCCTTCGCCGGAGTCAATACGGCGCCGGCGGGCGTGGATGTGTTTAATCCTGCCTTCGATGTTACGCCTCACCATCTGGTGACCGCTATCATTACCGAGCATGGCGTGCTGACGGCGCCTTATCCTGAAGCCATCGACCGCTTGCGGCAACTGCACAATTCCGAATTACACTAAGATAAAATAT
>DATMYQ010000221.1:0-7764 GCA_035560935.1 Patescibacteria group bacterium
AAATAAAACCATGAAGGTTTAGTTCACGGGTGGACTGGCTTTCATGGCTTTTTTACGTTTGTCAGAGGAGAGATGCTATTTGACCTCAAAAACGCAACTTGTGGAGAAAATAATCAGAAGACTATTGTGGTTTGCTTTTACAATGCTTATCCTATCGGTTGGTATTTTCTATCTATCACGGCTTGCCCCCGGCGATCCATTGCAGTCCTTTTATGGGGACGCAATTGAATCCATGTCCGCGCAGGAACTTGATGCCGCACGAATACGCCTGGGGTTGGACAGCCCGATATATGTTCAATATATCAAATGGATCACGAATGCCCTTCAGGGAGAGTTCGGCCTATCGCTGAAACACAGAATGCCTGCGATGGCTGTTATTTCCCCCCTGATCGGAAACACTTTAGTTTTGGGAGGAATAGCCTATCTTCTTGTTTTCGCTTTAGCGACTCTTATTGCGCTGCTTTGTGCGATGCATGAGGATACTCTGCTTGATCGCCTTATATGCAAGGTGGGGACTGCGGCCTATTACATACCGCCGTTTTGGCTGGGCGTTGTTTTAGTGCTGATTTTCAGTATCAACCTTAAACTGCTGCCCAGCAGCGGAGCCTACGGTGTAGGTAAAGCGGACGATATCCTGGATCGGATTCAGCATATGATTCTGCCGCTTATCGTCATGATACTCAGTCATCTTTGGTATTACGCATACATGATCCGAAACAAGCTGCTGGATGAAGTGCGCAAGGATTACGTCCTTTTAGCCAAATCCAAAGGTTGCACCAAGTACGAGATTGTATTTACGCATTGCTTTCGCAACGTAGCGCCGACCATTGTCAGCATCATGGCCATTTCCATCCCTCATGTTTTGAGCGGAACCTATATTGCCGAAGCGGTGTTCAATTATCCCGGTATTGGCGCGCTTTCCATACAAAGTGTAAAATACCATGATTACAATTTACTGATGATTGCTGTGATGATTACGGGTTTGCTGGTTGTTTCCAGCAGCATTATCGCTCAGGCGATAAACGAGGTCATTGATCCAAGAATGAAATTGTCGGAGGCATCTGAATGGTGGGAGAACACAGAGAAGACTTCGCCATAGTTGGCGCTAACTACAAAATACATAAGCCGGAAGGCAACAAAAACTCTTCGTGGCGGCGGATAAGGGATAAACCGCTTGTTTCGATGATTATCCTCGCCGCTATTATATTGGGATGCATTTTTGCGGGGCATATTCAGAATCATGATCCGACCGGATTCTATCTTAATCATCTGAGCAAAGCGCCCAATACGGAATTTTACTTTGGCACTGACTCGTTGGGACGCGATATTTTTTCCATGATCTGGTATGGCGGCGGCGTTTCACTCATTATTGGTTTGCTAAGCATGGTGATTATGACTGTGATCGGCGTTGTCTACGGCTGCATCAGCGGCAACGCCGGTTCGAAAACGGATGCGGTCATGATGCGCATCCCGGAACTGATCAACAGCATCCCGGTATTGTTGCTGGTATTATTGCTGATTTCTATCCTGGGCGCACAAAATATTGCCAAAATCTCTTTTGTAATAGGCGTGACGGGTTGGTGTGCCCTGGCCCGAATTGTGCGGAGCGAAGTGAGGCAGATCCGCAGCAGTGAATACGTGCTTGCGGCGCAATGCATGGGCGGCAGTTCCCTGCACATCATGCGGCGGCATTTAATACCAAATTTTGTTTCAACCATTATGTTTGTTGTAGTATCCAGCATCAGTTCAAGCATGCTGATGGAGTCCACTTTAAGTTTTCTTGGCCTGGGTTTGCCTGTGGATGTCATCTCCTGGGGCAGTATGCTGTCGCTGGCGAATAAAGCGCTGCTTTTAAATACGTGGTGGGTGATTATTTTTCCGGGCGTATTTTTAATCGTCACGATGGTTTGCATCACCAATATTGCTTACCACTTTAGGAAAGAGACCAACAAAAGGGAAAGCAATCTGTAAGAGAATTTTTATTTGAAATATAGATAACACAAAGGGGGATATTCATGAATTTCAGGATAAAGTATAGCAGGATGTTTGTCACGGTACTCTGTATTATAGCAGTCAGCTTGAGTTTGATTGGCTGTTCGTCAAGCAACAACGCAAATAAATCGGCCAAAGCAGGGAATTTGACGAATACGCTGGTGTATGCCGGCGAGAATACGGACACAATCAATCCAATATTGGACACTCATGGCGAGTTATCCAGCATTGTTTTTTCGGGTTTGATGAAGAATGACGCCGCCGGCAAGCCGGTGGCGGATTTGGCGGAAAGCTATACCTATGACGATAGTTCACTCACATATACCTTCAATTTGCGCAAGGGGATTATGTGGCATGACGGCAAACCCTTTACCGCGGAAGACGTTGTCTTTACTTATAACAAGTTGATAACCGATAAAACTTTAGCAGCTAGTATTCTTAGCCAGTATTTAGATATCAAAAGTGTGCAGGCAACAGATGCAAATACGGTCGTGATTGTCCTTTCAAAGTATAACGCCGCAATGCTGGATTATTTTACAGTAGGTATTCTGCCCAAACATCTTTTGGAGGGACAGGATATAGCGACCACTCCCTTTAATCAAAAACCGGTAGGCACAGGCCGTTACAAATTTGTTGAATGGGATAAAGCCGGCGGCTCGATAACGCTGGTGAAAAATGAAAAATATTATGACAAAGTTCCCAACATCGAAAAAATAGTATATAAAACGGTGGCGGTGGAAAGCACTAAAGCGCTGATGCTGGAATCGGGTGAAGCAGACCTGGCTTGGCTTAATGCCAATTATGCAAAAAAATTCCGCGGTAAGGACGGTTATAAAAATTTTGACTTTAAAACAGCTGACTACCGTGCGGTCAATCCGGATTTTAAATCCGCGTTCTGGAGTAAAAATAAAGATTCAGTCGGCGTTCTCAACTATGCGATCAATAAGGACGATATTATTAAAAGCGTCCTGAATAGTCAGGGATTCAGTGCATTTAGCCCCATTCAGCTGAATATTTTCGGCGGCAATAAAGAGGCGGATATTTACAAATACGATCTAAATAAGTTTGCGGAAGAAATGAAAAAACTGGGCTGGAGTAAAGGCAGTGACGGGATTTATGAACGAAACGGAAGTAAATTCCATTTCAAAATCCAGGTTCGTGACTATGAAGAAGAGCGAATCGATATCGCCAATATCGTTTCCAAACAGCTGAAAGACGCTGGCGTCAATATGGAAATTGTCCTGGTCACCAAGTTTGACTGGAAAGCCGGATATGATGGTTTTCTGGCCGGCTATGCGGCGGAGTTTGATCCGGACGCGACGTATCAGCAATTTTTATCCACGGGAAGTTCCAATAATATGAAATACTCCAATCCGGCGGTGGATGAAATCCTGACAAAAGCCAGACATATTAAAGATGAAACAGAAAGGAAAAATCTTTACGGCCAATTTGAAGTTGCCTTCGCCAAGGAACCGGCTTCCGTGCTGATCGCGTTTCTTGACGGCAATTATGTAGGTATCAGCGGTCTTAATGGTCTGGATACGAAAAGAGTGCTGGGCCATCATGCCGTGGGTGTAATGTGGAATATCGAGAACTGGACCCTTTCCAAAAAGTAAAATTTAAAACTACAATCCAAGGAATACTGGGTGTTCTCCCGAGCACCCAGCCTTTGCTTTTATGAAAAAAAGGAGGTACTAAGCACGATGCAACCTGCTTTGCAGCTCGAAAACCTGTCAGTTAGCTTTGATACGCCGCTGGGCGAGATCGAAGCGGTCAGAGATGTTAGCCTGTCGCTAAACAAAGGGGAAATATTAGCCATTGTAGGGGAATCCGGATGCGGGAAAACCGTTATGAGTCAGGCGGTTATGAAGCTCCTGCCCAAAACTTCCCGCATTAAACAGGGCCGTATTATTGTAGACGGCAACGATATAACACATTATAAAGAGAAACAGATGCGGGTGCTGCGGGGAAGTGTTTTATCCATGGTATTTCAGGACCCGATGACAACGTTGAATCCCACCATGCCGATCGGCAGGCAGATCACGGAATCAATTATGAAGCACAACAATGTAAATATGGAGCAGGCCAAAAAAAGAGCGTTGGAAATGCTGGACTTGGTGGGCATTGACAACCCTGCGCACAGATATTCTCTGCAACCCCATTTTTTTTCCGGCGGCATGCGGCAGCGCTGCGTACTGGCCATCGCGCTGGCCTCTAATCCCCAAGTTTTGTTTGCCGATGAAGCTACAACGGCGCTAGATGTCACTGTCCAGGCCAAAATGCTCAATCTTCTTTTGGATATTCGCAAAAAAACAGGAATTTCCATTGTCTTTATTTCGCATGATCTGGGTGTGGTGGCTCGTATTGCTGACCGGGTGGCCGTTATGTACGCCGGAAAAATTGTGGAAATCGGTACCGCGGAAGAAATTTTTTATGATCCCCGCCATCCCTATTTATGGGGTTTAATGTCGGCCCTGCCGTCCTTGACTAAAGAAGGTGAGAAACTAAGCAGCATTCCCGGAATGCCGCCGGTGATGCTCAATCCGCCGTCGGGCGATGCCTTTGCCGTAAGAAACGAATTCGCCCTGGCGATTGATTATGAGAAAATGCCGCCTCTGTTCCCAATTTCGCCGACCCATCGCGCGGCGACCTGGCTGCTGGATGAAAGAGCGCCCAAAATTGAGCCACCGTTTTCTTTAAAAAGAAGGATCGCCATATGAAACCGGAGAGCATCTTAAGCGTTTGTAATTTGAAACAGCATTTTCATATCAACAAGGATTTAACGATCAAGGCCATTGATGGGATTTCGTTTGAAGTGGCCAAAGGCGAGGTTTTCGGTCTGGTAGGAGAAACGGGTTCAGGAAAATCAACGGTTGCGCGGACTATTATGGGTATATATCCACCTACAGGAGGCGAGGTGCGTTTTAAAGGCAATGTGATATCCGAAAAAGCCATATACCGGCAACATAAAAGCGATATTCACAAAAATATGCAGATTATATTTCAGGATTCGGCGGCGGCGCTGAATCCCAGAATGACGGTTGCGGAGATTATTGCCGAACCGTTGACGATTCATCGCAATTTTAAGAACAAAAATGACCTTCGCGACAAAATCGAATCTTTGTTGCTGGAAGTCGGTCTTGATCATACCTATAAAAACAAGTATCCTGCCGAGATATCCGGTGGACAACGTCAACGGGTCGCTATTGCCAGGTGCTTAAGTACCGGTCCGGATTTAATGATTGCTGATGAGCCGATTGCGTCCCTGGATGTTTCCATCCAGGCGCAAATCATCAATTTATTCCAACGCTTACAGCGTGATCACGGGTTTTCATTTCTCTTTATCGCCCATGATCTTTCCATCATAAAGTTCATCTGTGACCGGGTTGCCGTAATGCTAAATGGCAAAATTATGGAAATGGCCCCAACAAAAGAATTGTTTGAAAATCCGCTCCATCCCTATACAAAATCCCTCTTATCGGCAGTTCCTGTACCGGATCCTGTTTATGAACGGAATAAAAAGCTTGTGGTATATGATATAAAAAAAGAAAAATGTGACGGCATAATGGTCGAAGTGCGTCCTGGACATTACGTTATGAAATAAAATTTATAGATGGTTTTGTGATATGTTTTAATTGTAATACACCTTTCCGGTGTAGAACGGGTTTCTAACGTTGACAACACTAATTTGCTGTGTTAAGGTTTAAGTGTTACATAAAATATCTGGTTACGAACAACTTCATACGCTAAAACAGGTGCCCGCAAGGGCTTAATAGGGAAGACCGGTGAAATACCGGCGCGGTCCCGCCACTGTAATGGGGAGCGAATCCAAGATATGCCACTGGAGCGAAAGCTTTGGGAAGGTTTGGAGGAGCGCTGATCCAAAGCCAGGAGAACTGCCTGTTTGATAATCACCGTTTGACCCACGAGCGATGGGGAGGAGATTGGCAGCAATGCTTATTACTTCCCGGCTATTTATATTAGCCGGGATTTTCATTAGTTTGCGTCGATAACCTCCCGACAGGGAGGTTGTTTTTATTTCAAACATGATCTGCCCGATGAGTAAGGAGGAAGAGGAGATGGGAAAAAGCATCGGCGTCTTGGAAGTTTATGGTACTTCGAATGGATTTGAAGCAGCAGAGGCCTGCTATCAGGCAAAAGAAATCACTATCGAAAGCCTGGAAATCGGTCGAATACGCCACTTTCCCGGCGAAAAATCAGGCATTCTTGTTCGCGTAGCCGTGCGGGGATCTTTAGTTGCGGTAGAAGCGGCAGTATCAAAGGGAGTAAAGATAGCTCTGAAAACAGCAGATCTCCGGTATCACCAGATTTTATCCGACCCGGTAAGTGATGCCGGTTCCGTTTAAGCAGAAGGGAAGGTGGATGATGATGCAGAGTCAATTGATGGAAGCAAACATAGTGGAATGTTCGCAGGGGTCTTCACATCAACGGAAAGGAGTGGCGATGGAAACTTTCATAAAAACCAAAGCGGGAGTAAATGTTGCGAGACATACGATTGTTCGTTTATCTCTTTATTACCGGGTTTTGGAGGAGATAGTGCGACATGAAAAAGGCAAGGTGATATCTTCTACGGAATTAGGGCGGCTTGCCGGCGTCGGAGCCGCATCCATACGCAAGGATTTATCTTGTTTCGGGGAATTTGGTAAAAAAGGAGTAGGATATCAAGTTGACGAATTAATGCGTTGGATTGGAGAAATTTTAGGGTACACAAGTTGCTGGAACATTGCCATGGTTGGCGTTGGCGTCCATTTGATGCCAATTAATCAATATTTACAGTTTATGCCACCAGGTTTTTCCTTAAAAGCCTTGTTTGATATTGATGAGAGCTACGAAGGTACAATGCTTTCAGAATCCGGTATGGAAGTATGCTCTTTGATTCATTTGGAGAAGGTTTTACACGAACGTAAGATATCTATTGGTCTGTTAGCCGTGACCGCGGAATACGCTCAGTATATGGCCAATAGGCTGGTTGCAGCCGGAATATGCGCCATCAGTAATTTTTCCCCGGTAAATGTCAGCGTGCCGGATCATGTGGCGTTGGTCCAGATGAGCTTTGCAAGTGGATTAAGCCAACTGTCGTACCAATTGCAGCAACGTAACCCTATATGTTTTTCGCAGCCTTCGTGGCTGTTGGCGGAAGGGTAACTTTCCTGATTTACAAAAAGAAGAAATAGGACCATATATAAGGGATCAGTATTTTGCACAATAATTAATTTTACAACGTGAAATTATTGACAAATAATTCGAAACATGATAGCCTTTATATCGTAATCGGGTTGCCGGTTACGACAACCGCATAAGATAAAGCAGGTGCCCGTAAGGGCTTAATAGGGAAGACCGGTGTAACACCGGCGCGGTCCCGCCACTGTAATGGGGAGCGAATCCAAAATATGCCACTGAAACGAAAGTTTTGGGAAGGTTTGGACGAGCGTTGATCCAGAGCCAGGAGAACTGCCTGTTTGATAATCACCATTTGACCCACGAGCGATGGGGAGGGGATTTCGTACTTGAATGTACTATTCCGTCCCGGCTGTTACCAGCCGGGTTTTGTATTGGAATAGCCTCGGTGCCAAAGCCTTCTGCCATCCAGAAGGCTTTTAATTTTTGTCAAACGGTTTCTCGTACCCTTACGAGAATCTCTTAGCTATATTCTCTTTTCCTTTACTATGTTTTGCTGTTGTGTTGGGAAGCGCAACAACGCCCCTGGCGGGGCGCTCTTTTTTACCATAATGTTTGACAATATATTATGGG
>DATMYQ010000222.1:0-6932 GCA_035560935.1 Patescibacteria group bacterium
GTGATAAAAGTGCCAAGGCAAGCGCGGCAGAAGAGCCAAAGCGGAATATATCATATTATTTTGCGGGGTATCAATAAGCAAATTTTGTTTGAAGAGGAAGAAGACCGGAAAAAGTTTCTTGAATGCTTGCAGCACTATAAAACGATCTGCCATTGTGAAATATATGGGTATTGCCTCATGGATAACCATGTGCATCTGCTGATTAAAGAAAGTGAAACCGATATCGGCAGTTTCATGAAACGTTTGGGTGTGAGCTATGTATCCTGGTACAATCGAAAATATAAACGGTGCGGACATTTGTTTCAGGACCGCTTTAAAAGTGAAGCGGTGGAAACCGATGAATATTTACTGACCGTATTGCGTTATATTCACCAAAATCCGCTACGCGCGGGAATGGCGGAACACCTGGAAGACTTTTGGGGAAGCAGCTATATGGAATATGTAGGCGGATGCACGATGGTGGATGGGGATTTCGTGCTAGGAATTTTTTCTGAAGAAAAGAAAGAGGCTGTGGATCGGTTTAAAATTTTTATGCGGGAAAATTCACAGGTAAAAACTTGGTTAGACATGCCGGACAAAATTGTGCTTACCGATGAGCACGTAAAAGGCTTTATTGAAAAGTATGCAAACGTAAAAACACCGACCGCGCTGCAATCAATGGAAAAAATGGAGCGGGACGAAATTGTCCGCAAAATAAAAGAAATCCCGGGAATTACTACTCGGCAAATTGCGCGACTTACGGGAATTAGTCAGAGCGTAATTGCACGGGCCTGAATCGCATCAAAAGAACCGTCCCTACAATGGGGTATTTGGCAGGAGTTCTTCTTTTATTGAGGAATGGTTTAGCGTGTGAAATAATGCGGCCATGGATTGGGCAATAATTTTTGGCGCACTTTTGGGAGGCCTTTGACGAAATGGGGGCAAGGGTAAAAACCAAACGGGACGGCAGGTTACGGGAAATTAAACCGATTGATAAAAACAGAGGAGGTACTGAATCATGAGAAAAATATGGAAAAAACTGCGGTTATGGGGCTGGGCGCTGGCGCTGCTGCCAATCTTTTTTGCCGCCGTTCCGGCGGCGGCCGCTACGTTCTTGTTTGTGCCCATCGATGACCGGCCGGTCTGTCTGCAATACACTGTGGATACTTTGCAGGCGGCCGGTTATGAAGTATTGACGCCGCCGGAGGAACTCTTGTCTACCCGGGGCCGCTCCGGGGACGCGGATAAATTATGGGAATGGGTTTTCGCCCATGCCCGGGAAGCCGATGCCGTGGTATTGTCGGCTGATTCCCTGCTTTACGGTGGACTGGTCCCGTCTCGGAGTCATGAAATTTCCGAGGACGTCATTGCCCGCCGGGTAGCCAAATTTGCCGAGTTTAAAGCAGAAAATCCTAATGTCCCGGTTTATGGCTTTTCCACCATTATGCGGACGCCAAAATATAGCGCCGGTGGGACTGATGCGCCCTATTATGAAAAATACGGTTATCAGATTTATCGTTTGACTGCTTTGTGGGACAAGAAGGAAATAGAAGGCCTTACCACAGAGGAACAGCAGGAAGTGCAGCAACTGACCGCCGCCATTCCCCAGGCTGACCTGAAGGACTGGATGGATCGGCGGGGGAAAAATTACCGGGCCAATATTAAAATGCTGGAATTGACGGGCCAGGAAATTTTTCGCTATTTTATTATCGGACGGGATGATTCCTGGCCCTATTGCCAATCCCACAAAGAAGCGAGGGATATGGGGGCCTTAACGGGCAGTCTGTCCAAAGCTCGCTACGATAACTTTGCCTCGGCCGATGAAACGGGTATGCTTCTCTTAACCCGGGCAGTCAATGACCTTACTTTCCAAATTCCCTTTGTTTACGCTTTCTACAGTCCGGGAACCGGTTCACGGACTGTGCCTGCGTATCAGGGCAATACCATCGGCGAGTTGCTGGGCGACAACATTCTGGTCGCCGGCGGCTACAAAATTTCGGCGCCGGAGCGGGCCGATCTGATTATAGCGGTCAGCACGCCGCTCAACGGAGTGACTTTGGAAGCCGCTGTCCCTGAAAATACGGAGGCGCTACGACCGGAAGTCAAGGTTTTTGTTGATGAGATGGTCGGCTATCTGGATAAGGGAAAACGCCTGACTCTGGGTGATATCGCTTTTAGCAACGGGGCCGACAATTCGCTGATGGTGGAGATTGCCAAGCGGAAGTTGTTGCCCAAGCTGGCTGCTTACGCCGGCTGGAATACGGCCGGCAACACCACCGGTTACGCTATTTCCCAGGGAATTTTGTCCGCTGTGACTTCGCCCCAAGACCGGGAGCGGCTGATCTCCGTTCGCTTGCTGGATGACTGGGCTTACCAAGCCAACGTCCGTCAGACGGTGAAGCGGGATGTTGTGCAACCCGGCGGCGCCAGTCCAGTGGATTTGGGTTCCTTGCGGCCAAAAATCGAAGCGGCTACGACAGAAGGTTTAAAAGCATTCGCTGGCAAACATTTTCCTGAATATGATATTCAGGGCTTGCGGGCTACTCATCCCTGGAACCGGATGTTCGAGGCGAAGATTGAGTTTAATCGCTAGTCTATCGGCATGGTTCATACAACACGGAACATAGCTTAGTTTTTTCAAACCGGCGATTCTCTTTTGTAAAAAAGTACATCTGCCGCTGTTGTTCTGGTGTTGGCAAATTGTAATAATTTATGGGATCGTATGAGAGCGTCTTGATGAGTTTACACGAGATAGCGCCGGTGGCTTTGGAGATCATTGGGGGACGTCAAATTGTGTAAAAACGCGTTGGAAACTAAACTGAATTCATAAAAGTGGAGGAATAACATCGGTTTTTCAGTGGCTGTTTTTTAGTTGTTATCCCGCTTGAAAGCAAGGCATCTTGACGTCTGTTCCGTCAAGATGCCTTCTTAATTAACAGTGTATTTTATATCCCCGCTCGGGTTATACTTTAAAGTCCGACACCGCTGCCTGCATATCAGTAGCGGTTGTCGCCAGCACTTTACTGGCGGCGGCAATTTCCTGCATGGAAGCAGACTGTTCTCCGGTTGCCGCCGAAACGGTCTGGGTTTCACCGGCATTCTCACGGGCCGCGTTGTCCACATTCTGCACCGAGGACACCAGTCCCTGGCTTCCGGCTGCAATCCGGTCAATCGTAATAATGATGCCTTGAATTTGCCCGGACAGACTTTCCACTGCATCGGCAATCGACTGGAAGGTATGGCCGGCGGATTCTACCATCCGATGTGGATTTGGCTGTTTTTTTGAAAACTCTCGTTCAACGCAGGCGACGCCAGACCGGGCACTCCGTTCTGACGTGCATTGCTAAGGGTGCTGCATTTTTTCGTCTCCGTCCGGCTTCATAGCTTTGAAAGCCGCAGCACACAATCGGCCAGCAGCTTTGACCGTTCAAACAGCGTTTCTACTACGGCATATTCGTCCGGTGCATGGTTTCGTGCTCCTTTTACGCCCATGGCGCAAACCGTGGGAACACCGGCCAGTACCGTATACGCCGAGTCGGAACCACCACCGACTTTTTTGGGGTATGGCGTCCCGAAACCCAACTCCACGTAGGTTTCTTTCACCAGTTGGAACAATCGCTCCACCCCCGACGTGGTTTCCATGGGTTTAAAAGAAGCTCCCGGCGTCAGTACGGTAGTGGTACCTTCCACGTATGTCCGCTCGGCAATCTCTTGCAGCTGCCGGGTAAAGGCCGGAATGGCGCTGTCCGCGGTAAAGCGGATGTCGATTTTGATCTTGGCGTAGTCCGGCGTCGCATTAGGTACGGTGCCGCCTTCAATCACCCCGACATTAAAGGAGGTGCCGGATTCCCAGTCGGTCAGTTTTTCAATCGCCAGAAGTTTATGGGCAATTTCCACAATAGCGCTGCGGCCATTTTCCGGATCGTTGCCCACGTGAGCCGCCTTGCCCTTTACTTCCAGCATAAACTGCGCCACGCCTTTCCGGCCCACGACAATCGCGTCATCCACAAACCCGGTTTCGCAGTTGAACGCCGCCGCTGCTCCGGCCGCCTCCCGGCAAAACACTTCGCCGGCATCGGTTCCGGTGTGACCGGTTTCTTCATCCCCGGCCACCAGCACTTTCAGAGGACGTTCGGAAAACCCGGCGGCATTGAGAGCTTTGATGGCGTAAAGAAAGGCCACTACGCCGCCTTTCATATCCAGTACGCCGGGACCGTAAGCCCGGCCATCGCGGATCGTGAACGGCCGTTTTTCCGCCGTTCCTTTTTTAAATACCGTGTCAATGTGTCCCAGAAAAATCGCCGCCGGTTTCTGGCGGCCGCCGCCAATTTCGCCAATCAGCGTATTGCCGGCCTGGGCGTACTCCACCAGGCGGACGGCTGCGCCCTCCGCCTCCAGGATCGTTTTAATCCGGTTCTGCAATTGATCCACACCGTCTTTTTGATCGGAACCGCTGTCCGTATTGACCAGTTCTTCCCACAAACGCAGCATTTCGTCCCGGTGGCTGTCAATGTACTGAAACGCATCCTGCCGGATTCCTTCTGTCTCCATTCTACGTGACCTCCTGTCGGTTTTCGTCAATCGTTACCGGAAAATCTCCCGGCTGACCATCATCCGGTCAATGGCTTTTTCATCCACTTCATACCGGACGCCGTTCTTCTCATCCGGCACGATCACCGTGCACCGTTCCGTAATATTCACCGCCGGAATCGTGATGTCTTCCGCAAAATAGCGGTTGCTGGCGGCAATGTCATGGGCCAGCGTGAAATTCGGCAAACTGGCCATGGAAATGTTCTGCACCCGTCCAATACCCAGCTCGGTCATGCCGCCGCACCAGACCGGAATGCTATGTTGCCGGCAAAGGTCGTGGATTTTGATGGATTCGGCGATACCGCCGCAACGGCTGGATTTGATATTGATAATTTTACAGCTGTTTAGCTGAATGGCTTTTCGTGCCGTTTCCAACGAAACGATACTTTCATCCAGGCAAATCGCAGTTTTGATGGCTTTTTGCAACACCGCGTGATCCACAATGTCATCTTCGCCCAGTGGCTGTTCAATGTACTCCAGGTGAAAATCGTCCATGGCCTTAAAAAGTTCCAGATCGTCCAGTGTGTAGTCCGAGTTGGCATCCACCGTCAGCGGAATGTCCGGGTAGTGGCGGCGCACTTCGCGCAGCACCTCGATATCCTGTCCGGGTTTGATCTTCAGCTTTGTCCGGTGGTACCCTTCCGCCAGATATTTTTCAATCTTATGCAATAGCGCTGTCACCGTAGGCTCAATTCCTAAGCTGACACCGACCTTGACCTCGTCATACACTCCGCCAATCAAGGTTTTTAACGATTTTCCCTCCCGTTGCGTCTTTAGATCCCAAAGTGCGTTTTCAATCGCGGCTTTCGCCAGGCGGTTGCCGACGATGAAAGAGACCTTTTCCATAAATTCTTCCGGCCCCGCGATATTCTGGTGCAAAATGGCCGGCGCTAAAAAGTTCTTAATCACATGAAAGCAGGTGCCGTTATCCTCCGAATTGTATAGTGGCGCGTGAAACGCTTTGCATTCTCCATATCCGATCAGACCTTCGGAATACACCTTAAGAAGTAAGGCGTCCCGTTCCACAAACCGGACAAAACTGGTTTCAAAAGGATGAGTAAACGGGTTTTTTACCCGAATGACGTCGATCCGGTCAATTCTCATTTTCAGTCCTCCACATCCTGACATTTTGTCGGCGCGGCCCTTGGTGGCTACCGTAAAATCTCTTTTTTCTCATAGGTACAGGATTCCATCACAGCCGCCACTGGTTCAAACCCGATTCCCGGCTTTTGTGGAACTTCAATCATAGCGTTTTTGTCAATCACCAGTTCCGGCGAAGTCAGATCCTGCTTCCAGTAACGGTTGGAGGCCGGTACATCGCCGGGAAAACGGTAATTGGGCAGAGAGGAGACTGCCACGTTGTGCGCCCGGGCAATCCCGGTGTCCAACATTCCGCCGCACCAGACTGGAATGTCAAAAGATTGGCACAGGTCATGAATCTTCTTGGCTTCCGTCAATCCTCCCACCCGGGCCACCTTGATGTTGATGGTCTTGGTGCTCCCCAGCTCAATGGCATGCCGGGCGTCATCCACGGAATGAATGCTTTCGTCGAGGCAAATCCGGGTTTTCATCACAGCCTGCAATTTGGCGTGATCCACAATGTCATCATGGGACAACGGTTGCTCGATCATAATGAGATTCAGGTCGTCCATTTGTTTGAATAAATCGATGTCCTTCAGGGTATAGGCGGAATTGGCGTCCGCCATCAGCATGATATCGCCGAATTCCTTCCGTATGGCCTGCAAATACGCAATGTCTTTGCCGGGTTTGATTTTGACCTTTACCCGGCGGTAGCCTTCACCTAAATGGTGCTCCACCACTTTCAAGAGCGCGTCGGCAGTCGGCTGGATCCCGATGCTGACGCCGGTTTCAATCTGCTTCTTGGTCCCTCCCAGCGCCTGGGCCAAAGGGAGGCCCTGCTCCTTGGCGTACAGATCCCACAACGCACAGTCAATGGAAGCTTTGGCCATCTTGTTGCGGCGGATAGGGGAGAACAACGCGTGAATCTCTTCCGGATGGGCAATTTCATCCTTGCTGAAAACCAGCGGAATCAGAAAATCCTGTAGGATGTGCCAAGCGGTCGTTGTCGTTTCTTCATTATAAAAGGGATGGGCAAACGCGGAACAGTCTCCATAGCCCACATGCTCTGGCCCATGGATTTCCACGGCAATAAAATGCTTGTCCGTCATCCGGCCAAAACTGACTTCAAACGGGGTTTTAAATTCCATTTTCATTTTCCGTAATACGATTTTTTTAACTTTCACAACTATTCCTCCATTCATTTTCCTTTTTGAGCATTCTGTTTCTTCCATCATCGACAAAAGCCGTCTTCGGCTACACGATACGATACAATGAATTCATCT